>JBBDQV010000168.1:0-20109 GCA_040905845.1 Alphaproteobacteria bacterium
TGAGGGCGACCCGGAGGGTCGCGTCTCGAAGCACGGACGGGGTCCCTGGCACCGCCGCGTCCGTGCACAGCCACCCCGTTCCGTGTATACAGCCCGGGCCGAACAAAGGAGGGGTCATGCGCATCGTCGAGAAGTTGCCGCGCACCTGGCGCGAGGTCGAGAACGTCTGGATTCCGGTGGGCAGGACCGGGCAGCGCATGGCGGCGCGCCTGTGGTTGCCCGACGGCGCCGAGACGCGCCCGGTGCCGGCGATCCTGACGTACCTGCCCTACCGCAAGCGCGATTCGACCCGGGCGGGCGACGATCCCATGCACCGGTACTTCGCCGGGCACGGCTACGCGTGCCTGCGCGTGGACATGCGCGGCGCGGGCGATTCGGACGGCCTGATGGACGACGAGTACGCCGCCCAGGAGCTCAACGACGGCAAGGGCTTGATCGCCTGGATCGCGGCGCAACCGTGGTGCACCGGCAAGGTCGGCATGATCGGCAGCTCGTGGGGCGGCTTCAACGCGCTCCAGATCGCCGCGCTGCGCCCGCCCGCGTTGAAGGCGATCGTCACCAACTGCTCGACCGACGACCGCTACACCGACGACATGCACTGGATGGGCGGCTGCCTGTTGAACGACACGCTCGACTGGGGCTCGTCGTTCTTCGCCCGCCTGCACCGTCCGCCGGACCCGGAGATCGCCGGGGGGAACTGGCGCGCCATGTGGATGGAACGGCTGGAGCAGGTCGCGCATCCGCTCGAAACCTGGGTCCGCCACCAGCGGCGCGACAGTTACTGGAAGCACGGCTCGGTCAACGAGGACTACGGCGCGATCCGGTGCGCGGTGTTCGCGACCGGCGGCTGGATGGACGGGTATTCGAATGCGGTCCACCGCCTGCTCGCCAACCTGAAGGTGCCGCGCCTCGGGCTGATCGGGCCGTGGGCGCACAAGTACGGGCACCAGGCCGCGCCCGGCCCGGCGATCGGCTATCTCCAGGAGTGCATGCGCTGGTGGGACCACTGGCTCAAGGGGCGCGACACCGGGATCATGAACGAGCCCATGCTGCGGGTCTGGATGCAGCAGGAGGTACCGCCCAAGGGCGACTACCCGACCTGCCCGGGGCGCTGGGTCGCCGAGCCCCACTGGCCCGCGCCGGCGATCAAGCCCAGGAAGCTGCACCTGAACGCGGGCGGTGCGCTCGGTGCGCGGGCGGGCAAGGCGACGACGCTGCGCCACGCCAGCGACCAAACGGTCGGGCTCGCCGGCGGCGAATGGTGCCCGCACGGCATCGGCGGCTCCGGCCCGCAGTACCCGACCGACCAGCGCGAGGACGACGCGCGCAGCCTGGTGTTCGAGACCGGGCCGTTGACATCGCCGGTCGAGATCCTGGGCCAGCCCTCGGTCACGCTTGCGCTCGCGGTCGACAAGCCCGTCGCCTATGTCGCGGTCCGGCTCAACGACGTGTTCCCCGACGGGCATGTGGCGCGGGCGAGCTTCGGCGTGCTCAACCTGACCCATCGCAAGAGCCACGAGTTCCCGGAGCCGATGGCACCGGGCAAGCGGACGACCGTGCGCGTGGCCCTCAACGACATCGCGTACTCGTTCAGGCCGGGGCACCGGATCAGGGTCGCGATCTCGACGACCTACTGGCCGATGGTATGGCCGGCGCCCGAGCCGGTGACCCTGAGCCTCGCCACGGGTCGGAGCACGCTCGAGCTGCCGATCCGACGCCCGCGCGCGTCCGACCGCCGGATCGCGTTCGGCACGCCCGAGCAGGGCCCGCCCATGGCCAAGTCAGTGGTCGAGCCGCCGTCGTTCCATCGCATCATCGAGAAGGACGTCGGCACGGGCACGGTGACGATCCGCGCCGAGGAGAACGACGGCCGGTATGTCATCGGCGACACCGGCGTCGAGGTCGGCCGCTGGGTCAAGGAGCGGGTGGCGATCACCGAGGGCGACCCGCTCAGTGCCGTGACCGAGATGGGCTCGACGTTCAGCTACCGCAAAGGCGCGTGGGACACCAAGGTCCAAGGCACGTGCACCCTGCGCGCGACGAAGACCACGTGGCTGCTCTCGGCGCACCTGACCGCGCGGGAGGGCGACAAAAAGGTGTTCGAGCGGAAGCTCGACAAGACGATCAAGCGGGACTTGGTGTAGCGGCCCGGTGATGGGGTAGAATCGCCGGCGACACCACCGGAGAGCCACGCCATGATCAAGGGGCTGCACCACAACGCCTACCGCTGCCGCGACTCCGAGGCGACACGCGCGTTCTACGAGGGGTTCCTGGGCCTGCCGCTGGCCGGCACGCTCGAGATCAAGGAGACCAAGAGCGGCCGGCGCACCGAGACCCTGCACACGTTCTACCGGCTCGACGACGGCTCGTTTCTCGCCTTCTTCGAGGCGCCCGACCAGCCGTTCGAGTTCAAGGACCAGCACGACTACGACCTGCACATCGCGCTCGAGGTGACGCCCGACGATCTCAAGGCGATGCTCGCGAAGGGCAAGGCGGCGGGCATCGAGACGCGCGGGGTCTCGGACCACGGGTTCATCGACTCGATCTACTTCCGCGACCCCAACGGCTACGTCATCGAGCTGACCGCGAAGCGGCCCGGCCACGACGCGGCCATGGACCCGAGACGCAACGGCGCGCGCGCCAAGCTGGACGCGTGGCAGGGGCGCAAGACCGCGGCGCGATCGGCGGCGAAGGCGCGCGCCTAGAGGGAACGTCCTACCGATCGCCGGGTCGTGGTTCCCGGATCGCGCCTGCTCGGGTATGGTCAGTCGAGTTTGATATGCAAACGCATTCGCGAAGTACCGTCGCGTCATCCGGAGCAAGGGAGGCACCATGACCGTCAAGACACCGATGTCCTCGGCGGAGTTCGAGGACAAGGTTCGCGCGGGCAAGCTGTCGCGCCGCGAGGCACACCGCATCCTGGCGTCGTTCGGCGTCGGCATGGCGCTGGCGCCGACGCTCACCACGGGAGCCGCCGCCAGCCCCGAGGACCAGCCGCTGTTCTTCACCTGGGCCGGCTACGACAGCCCCGAGTTCATGGTCCACTACGTCGCCAAGTACGGCGAGGAGCCGCGGTACACCTTCTTCGGCGACGAGGACGAGGCGTTCAACAAGATGCGCAGCGGCTTCAACCCGCACGTGACATACCCCTGCGGCGTCTCGCTCAAGCTGTGGAACGACGCCGGGCTTCTCGCCCCGATCGACACGAGCAAGCTTTCGAACTTTCCCGACGTGCTCGACGTCTTCAAGGACGCGCCCAACTCGGTGGTGGACGGCAAGCGGCTCTACGTGCCCGAGGACTGGGGCCAAACCTCGATGATCATCAGGACCGATCTCGCGCCCGAGTACGCCGACCCGGCGAACCAGACCTGGGCCGCCCTGTGGAACGAGAAGTACGCCGGCAAGGTGGCGATCACCGATTACTCCTACGAGGCGTTCGCCATCGCGGCACTGGTGCTGGGGTACGAGCCCTGGTCGCTGACGGCGGAGCAACGCGAGGCATGCGCCGCGCTGCTGCGCAAGCAGGTGCCACTCAACCGCATGATCACGACCGACTCGACCATGCAGGGCCAGGCCATCGCCTCGGGTGAACTGGTCATCGCGGTGGGGACCAACGGGCTGCTTTCGGAGCTCGCCTCGCTGGCCGAGGTGTCGGGGGTCGAGTGGACCTGGGCGACGCCCAAGGAGGGCGCCATGACCTGGCACTGCGGCCTGTGCATCCATCCGGCCGCGATCGAGGACGGTATGGTCGACCGCTGCCACGACCTGATCGATTCGATGATCTCGCCGGAAGCGGGCGCGTTCGAGATCGGCAACTGGTACTACGGCCACGTCAACCGCAAGGCCTACGAGGGTTTCGACGACGCGTTCCTCCGTTCGATCGGCCAGGCCAAGGACGTCGAGGGGTTCCTCAAGGACTCGGTGTTCGTCCAGACCATGAACGAGCCCGAGAGGCTCGCCACCCAGTGGGAGGAGCTGAAGGCCGGGTTCTAGGCGGCGTCTTCCCGTAGGGGCGGGTCCGAGACCGGCGAGCCTAAGTTCTGGCTCTTCAGCGTGTCATCCCCGGACGCCGCGAGAGCGGCGAACCGGGGAACCAGGGCGAGCGCTCGGATCAGTGGCCCTGGGCCCCCGGTTCGGCGCTACGCGCCGCCCGGGGGTGACAACCGGGGGTGCCGCGATCACACCATCGCGACGACCTCGATCTCGGTCATCATGCCGTCGTAGGCGATCGAGGGCAGCGGCACGCCGGTCGAGCACGGGCCGGGCGCCGAGTAGAACGAGAACCGGGTCTGGGCGCTCGCCATCAGCGTCGTCTCGCTGGCGCCGCCGACGTAGAAGCAGTTGACCTTGGTCACGTCGTCGAGCGTGGCGCCGAAGCCGGCCAGCACCTTGGCGATGTTCTCCATCGAGGTCCTGGTCTGCTTCACCAGATCGCCCGGATCGAGGATCGTCGCCTTGGCGTCCATCGAGACCTGGCCGCCGACGAAGATGCGGTTACGGCACTTGAGGCCGTGCTTGTAAGGCAGGTGAATCGGCCAGTCCCAGTGCCCCTTGGGCCAGACGTGCTCGCGCGCGAGCCGCTTGCCGTCGGTGCCGAGCATGGCCATCAGCTCCATCTCGGTCACGACGCCCGCCGGGTAGTGGCGCGGCACGGGGATGCCGGTGGCCGCTGGCCCCGGCTCGTTGAAGTAGCTCGCGCGCACGACGGCGGTTTGACGCCACTCCTCCATGCTGCCGCCCTTGCCGAGGTAATAGATGTTGAACTTGACCGCGTCGTCGAAGCCGGCGCCAAGCGCGCCGAGCGCCTTGCCCAGGCTCTCCATCACCAGCTTCGACTGGGCGACGCCGTCGCCCGGGTGCAGGGCCTTGCCCTTGGCGTCGAGCGCGCGCATGCCGCCCGTGAAGATCATCTCACCACAACGTACCGCGCTCGGCCACGGCGAGGCGTCGGAGCCGGCGGTCTTGCGCGCCATCGCCTTGCCGTTGGGCGCGCGCATGGCGTAGCCCTCGATCTCGACCCGCATGCCGGGAAACGCGAGC
Source organism: Alphaproteobacteria bacterium (assembly GCA_040905845.1). Lineage (GTDB taxonomy): Bacteria > Pseudomonadota > Alphaproteobacteria > SP197 > SP197 > VGDP01. The sequence goes on from JBBDQV010000168.1 coordinate 5,041, forward strand.
GCGTCCATGGGCACCGTGGTCATCACCGGGCGATTCTCGCCCGTGAAGCGCTCGGCGATCGCGGCCTGCATGCGCCGACCGTCGTCGCCGTCATCGACGTAGAACACGACCAGCTTGACCATGTCGTCGAGGCCGGCGCCGTAGGCGGCGAGCACGCGCTCGACCTCGTCCATGCAAATCTCGGTCTGCTTCGGGAGATCGCCCGGCGCGCGCAAGGTCCCCTTGGTGTCGAGCGCCACCTGGCCGCCGACGTGGATGGTGTCGCCGGCGCGCACGCCGAGCGAGGCCTTGACCGGAACGCTGAAATGCCACGAATCCGCCGGCCATACGCGCTGCTGCTTCATGGTGTCTCCCCCGTCACGCGCTGAGCGTCTACAAGTTACACGAAGTCCGTCCTGGACGCGCTAGGCGCGCTGGCCGCGCAGAACGGCGATCACGGGCAGCGGCAGGAAGGCGAGGAGCAGCAGGCCGACCGCGACCGGAACGCCGGTTCGGGGCGCGAGCTCGAGCGCGAACCCGCCCATGGCCGGCCCCGCCATCATGCCCAGCCCCCAGAGGACGCCGAACGCCGCGCTGGCCGAGGCGAGGTCGGGACCCCGGAAGCGGGCGCCGAGGATCGCCATGGCGACCGTGTAGAGCCCGCCGCGCACGGCGCCGTAGGCGAGGAAGAGCGCGTAACCGAAGACGGGCGCGGTCATGGCCGCGGGCATGGCGACCGTGCCGGCGAGCAGCACCAGGACCGCGCCGACCATCAGCTTGTGGCGGTCCATGTGGTCGGCGAGCCAGCCCGCGGGAAGCTGGCCGATGATGCCGCCGACGCTGAGCAGCACGAGATAGGTCAGCCCGGTCGACTCGTCGAGCCCGAGGCGCAGCCCGTAGAGCGGCAGAAAGGCGAGGATGATCCCGTCGGTCGCGGCGAACAGGCCGCAGGCGAGGATCGGCACCGGCGCGAGCAGGACGTAGCCGAGGACGCCGGTGGACGGCGTGCCCGCGAGCGCGGGCGCCTCGCGCCGGACCCACAGGACGGGAAGCGCGGAGGCCGCGGTGATCGCGGCCGCGACCAGGAAGGGCAGCCAGCCGTGGCTGCCGGTCTGCGTCAGCACCAATGGCCCCACCGCGCCGCCCGAGGCGAGCGCCATGCTGTAGAGCGCGAGCACGCGCCCGCGCGTGCGCTCCTCGGCGACCTGGTTGACCCACGCCTCGCCGGTGATCCAAAGCATGGCGCCGGCGACGCCGAGCGCGAGGCGCAGCGGCAGCCAGGCCCAGAAATCCGGGTAGCTCGGGAACCCGACGTACGCGGCGACGCTGAGACCGAGCGCGATCAGGATCGGGCGCGCCGGCCCGTAGGCGCGCATCATCGCGGCGACCAGCGGCGCCATGGGCAGGCCGATGAGCGACTGCGCGGTGGCGCTGAGCCCGATCAGCGAGGACTCGACGCCCATGTTCTCGAGCGCGAGGCTGAGCAGTGGCGTGGTCATGCCGTAGATCAGGCTCGCCGCCGTCATGGCGGCGATCAGCGCGGCGAGGTTGCGGCGACGGTCCCGCTGGCTCAGGACCGCGGACGTGCTGGTCATGAGCCCTGTCGTGCCCGACCGGGCGGCCGCCCGTCAATCCAGCCCGAGGGACATGCCGAAACGAAAAGGGCGGGCCAAGGCCCGCCCTCTCCGTCTAAGCACGTCGACGACTATTCGTAGACGATCTCGACCCGGCGGTTCTGCGGTTCCTTGACGCCGTCGTCGGTCGGCACCAGAGGCTCGCTCTCGCCCTTCCAGAAGACGCCGATCTCGGCTTCCGGGATGCCCTGGACGATGATCGCCGCCTTGACCGCGTCGGCGCGGCGTTGCGACAGGGCGAGGTTGTAGGCGTCCGAGCCCGAGCGGTCGGCGTGACCGGTCACGACGATGCGGGCGATGCCGAACTTCATGGCGTTCGCGGCCGCCTCGTTGATGACGGCCTGGGCGTCGGGCCGGATGTCGGACTTGTCGAAGTCGAAGAAGACGATGTAGGGGCCGGGCACCGACTCGGGCTCCGGTGGCGGCGGTGGCGGCGGCGCCGGCTCGGGCTCGGCCTCGGCGACCGGCTCGGGCGGCGGCGGCGGTGGCGGGGGCGGCGGCGCCAGGGTGAACCTGAGCCCGGCCAGCACGGTGTGCGCGTCGTACTCGACGTCGACCGAGACCCCGGTCGAGGTCGTCATGTCGAGGTCCTCGGAACGTAAGTAGCGGTAGTCGATGAACAGCTCGATCGTCTCGGTCAGGGCGTAGCCCAGGCCCGCGATGCCCTGGTAGGCGAAGCCGCCATCGTCGTCGTCGATAAACCCGCCGCCGATCGGCGTCACGTTGTCGAAGCCATGACGCAGCCAGCCGACGCCCGCGCCGACGTAGGGCGTGAAGTCGCTTTCGGTGTCGAAGCCGTAGAGCGCGTTGACCATGGCGTTGATCGTGTCGGTATCGCCGCCGCCGCCGGCGACGCCGGAAATGTCGCCCACGTCGTTGGCGCGGTAGCCGAGCTCGAGCTCGGTGCGAATCCCGTTGCCGTAGGCGTAGCCGATCGTGCCGACCGCGGCGAAGCCGAGGTCGAGCTCGGCGTCGGTCGCGATCCCGGTGCCGGTGACATCGATGTCGCTGCCAAGATCGACGCCGCCGCCGATCCCCAGGTACCAGCCTTGCTCTTGAGCAAGTGCCGGTGCGGCCAGTACGACCACGACGGCGCTCGAGGCCAAGAGGCGACGCAAGGTCATGGTTTTCATGGTTCCCTCCGATGAGCGTTGCCCAACGTCCGCGTCGCCCATAAGGTAAGGCATCTCCCGGCGGGACACGAGCGCAGCGGGACCGGGTGGCGGATTTCGGTCACGATGTGGCTCGGCCGCAACAGCGACGCCGGCCCTATCAGGCACGAGGATGGTGACGTGAAATCGCCGATGACACAGGCGGGTTACGATCGGCTCCATGTCGAGCTGCAGAGGCTCAAGGACGAGCGGCCGCTCATCTCCAGGGCGATCGGCGCCGCGCTCGAGCACGGCGATCTGCGCGAGAACGCCGAGTACCACGCGGCGAAGGACCGCCAGGGCATGGTCGAGGCCCGTATCCGCCAGATCGAGTCGGCACTGGGCGCGGCCGACATCATCGATACCACGACGCTCGGCGGCGACCGGGTCCAGTTCGGCGCGCGCGTCTCGGTCGTCGAAGGCACGACCGGACAGCGCAACGAGTACACCGTGGTCGGCGAACACGAATCGGACGCCGCCAACGGGCTCATCTCGTTCAAGAGCCCGATCGCCCGGGCATTGATCGGCAAGACCGTGGGCGACGTGGTCGAGGTCCAGACCCCCAGGGGCGAGCGCGAGCTCGAGATCGTCGCGATCCGATTCGGATAAGTCGCCGGACCGGGCGGCGGGCGTTCCATGCTTGACGCGCTCGAGCGATTCACGGAAGCGGGACATTCCTGGCTCATCGAGTGCCTGGCGCTCGTAGCAGGGCCCTTCCTGCACGAGGACGTGGCCATTCTCGGGGCCAGCCTCCTCGTCGTTGAGCATCAACTCCCGCTGGTTCTCGCGCTCGCGAGCCTGTTCGCGGGCATGGTGTCCAGCGACCTGGCCCTCTACAGCCTTGGCGTACTGGCACGACGAAGTCCACGGGTGCGCCGCGCGCTGCTGTCCCCCCGCATCGAACGTCTCGGTCACTGGCTGGGCGATCATGTCCCTGAGACCGTTGTGTTGGCTCGGTTCGTTCCCGGGCTGATGTTCCCGCTGTACGTTGGATGCGGGCTGTACCGCGTATCGTTCGTTCGCTTCGCACTCACGACGACGGTGACGGCAGCCGTCTATCTTCCCGTCGTATTCCTCTTGTTCGCCACGTTCGGCGCCGCGATCCTGTCGGACCTCGGCTACTGGTCGTGGCTTGTCGCGATCGGCCTGCTCGTGATCGTCGCGTTCAATTGGACTCGAAATCCGAGTTGGCGCCTGCTCTTGCGGGTCTCGACAGCCGGCGCCGGAGCGCTGGTCAGGCGCGTCGGGGCACTGCTCGAATTGAGCGGCCGCGTGACCCATCAAGGGATGCCGGCCCTCGGCGAACTGCCTCGAATGGTTTCCCGCGCCGAGCGGATTCCAGCGCCGCTGTTTTACATACCACTCGGGATCCAGTGGCTTTGGCTCGGCCTGCGTCATCGCGACCTATCGTTGCCGGCGCTGGCGAACCCCAGGATCGAGGTCGGCGGCTTATGGGGCGAGTCGAAGAACTCCTACCTCGCCATGGTGGGCGAGGACGAGCGCCGTTGGCTTGCCGATTTCATCACGATCCGGCGCGGACGAGGACCGGGCAGCGCCGTGGTGGATTGCGATCTCGCGATGACCGCAATGGCGACGACTGGACTCTCGTTTCCCGTTGTCACGAAGCCGGATATCGGTTGGCGCGGCTATGGCGTGCGGCTGATCCAGGACCGCATGGAACTCGCGGACTATCTGGCCGCCTTCCCGGAGGGCGAGACGTTGTTGCTCCAGCGCCCCGTCCCGTGCGACGGCGAGGCGGGAGTCCTCTATGCCCGGCTGCCTGGCGAGCCGGACGGACGCATCCTCTCGTTGACCCTGCGCTATTTCCCCTACGTCGTCGGGGACGGGCAATCCCGTTTGCGCGACCTGATCTTGCGCGATCAACGCGCGGCCTGGAAGGCCGGGACTCATTTCGGGCTGGATTCCAAGCACATGGGCAAGGGACAACGCGATCTCGATCGCGTACCCGCCATGGGCGAAACCGTTCGACTCTCGTTCGTCGGCACCAATCGCGTCGGCGGCTTGTACCGCGACGCGCGGGAACACATCACAGCCGCGCTCGCGCGGCGCTTCGACGCGATCTCGAAATCAATGCCCGAGTTCTATTACGGCCGCTACGACGTTCGTTTCGAATCCCTCGAAAGACTCAGTGCCGGCGAGGGGTTCCGCATCATCGAAATCAACGGCGCGGGCGGCGAATCGATCAACGTCTGGGACCCGCTCATGTCGTTCGCGCAGGTCTATCGAGAGCTGTTCCACCAGCAGAGCCTTCTGTTCGAGATCGGCGCACGCAACCGGGCGCGCGGCTATCACTCGCCAGGCATATGGGCGGTGCTCCGCAGTCAATGGCGCCAGTACCGTCTGATCAAACGCTACCCGCCGTCGAGCTGAGCGACGTTACTACTTGGCCCGTTGCGAGGGCGTCGGCGTCGCGGCACGTCGCGTGCCGCGCGCTGCGAACCGCCGCCTCAGTCGCCCGCGCCACGGGGCGCAGCCACGATCGCGCGGACGCGGGCGAGCACCGCCCCGAACATCGCGGGCGTCAGGCGCCCGGTGTTGGTGTTGAGCCGCGAGCAGTGGTAGCTGTCGATCAGGGTGAGGCGCCCCAGCCCATGCGCGGCGCCGTGGCCGAATGGATGGCGCGACGGCGCGTGACCCAAAGCGCGGATCACGGCACCGTGCGCGATCGCGCCGAGCGCCAGCACCGCCGCCAGGTTCGCCATGGCGGCGAACTCGGAAGCGAGCCAGCCCCGGCAGGTCGCGACCTCGGCCGGCGTCGGCTTGTTGCCGGGCGGGACGCAGCGCACCGCGTTGGTGACGCGGCAATCGAGGAGCACGAGCCCGTCGTCGGCCCTGGCGCCGAAGCTCCCCTTGGCGAAGCCGGCCTCGATCAGCGCGGGATAGAGCAGCGTGCCCGCGCCGTCGCCGGTAAAGGGGCGGCCGGTACGGTTCGCCCCCTTGAGCCCCGGCGCCAGCCCGACGACCAAGAGGCGCGAGTCGAGCCCGCCGAACGAAGCGACCGGCGCGTTGTGGTAAGCGGGATAAGCCGAACGGTTGCGGTCCCGGAACGCCGCGAGGCGCGGGCAGGCCGCGCAATCCGCCGGCGGCTCGTGACTCATACCGGCGAGCGCATGAACCGACTCTCGACAGACCTCATCCCGAGCCCGTCGAAGGATGGGCGGCGCACCGTCCCTCGTGCTTCGACAAGCTCAGCACGAGGATGTCTCCAAGGGGCAAGGGCTACGTTCGTGCATCACCCGTTGCGATAGCGCGGCCGGCTGTAGACCTCGGCCTCGCCGACGGGCTCGCGCTCGATCGGCTCGGGCTCGGCGCGGCTCGGCGTGTCGCGCTGGATCTGCGGTTGCAGGTCGACCAGGTCGATGAAGACGTCGGCCTGGCGGCGCAGGTCGTCGGCGACCATGGGCGGCTGGCTGCGCAGCGTGCTGACCACGGTGACGCGGACGCCGCGCCGCTGCACCGCGTCGACCAGCGAGCGGAAGTCGCCATCGCCCGAGAACAGCACGACGTGATCGACATGGTTGGCCATCTCCATCATGTCGATGGCCAGCTCGATGTCCATGTTGCCCTTGATCTTGCGCCGTCCGGCGCTGTCGGTGAACTCCTTGGTCGGCTTGGTGACCACGGTGAAGCCGTTGTAGTCGAGCCAGTCGACCAGGGGGCGGACCGGCGAATACTCCTGATCCTCGATCACCGCGGTGTAGTAGAAGGCGCGGATCAGCCGGCCGCGCGAGGCCACCTCGGCGCGCAGGCGCCGGAAGTCGATGTCGAAGCCGAGCGCCTTGGCGGCCGAGTAGAGGTTGGCGCCGTCGATGAAGACGGCGACGCGGTCTTGCGGATAGCAGTCGATCATGGCCAATGCCCTTTCAATATGGCGGGGTGTGGAAATGGACGGCGCCGGCGACGCGGGGCCGTCCCGGGTGATAGGTAACGGTCAGTGACCCGTTCCGCAAGACCACAGGCGGCCAAGGCGCCGATCCTGATCGGGCTTGGCGCCAACCTGCCGTCGCGGCTCGGACCACCCGAGGCGACGCTCGAGGCCGCGCTCGATGCGCTGGCGCGGCGGGGCGCACGGATCCTAAAACGCTCGTGCTGGTACCGCAGCGCGCCGGTGCCGGCCTCGGACCAGCCGTGGTTCGTCAACGGCGTGGTCGAGATCGCCTGGGACGAAACCCCCGAGGCGCTGCTCGCGGCGCTGCACGCGATCGAGGCCGAGCTTGGCCGCGTCCGCCGGGTGCTCAACGAGGCGCGGATCGTGGACCTCGACCTGCTGGCATTCGGCGACCTGGTGCGCGAGGCGGCGCCCATCGTGCCCCATCCGAGACTGCACGAACGCGCCTTCGTGCTCGCGCCCTTGGCCGAGATCCAGCCGGCATGGCGTCACCCCACCCTCGGCGCGACCGCCGCGGAGCTGCTCGCGCGTTTGCCCCCGGGCCAGGCGATCGAGCCGACGGGGCGCTGAGGGCACGACCACGGTTGCGCGGCGTGGCCATCGGCCCCATATTCAATCAATCAAGCCCAGTACGGGTTGGTGCGCGTTTCGGCCTGCGCCGAACTTTTCACCGAATTGAGCCCAGATTGGTTTGATCCGTCGCGCGGGTCCGCGCGGCGGCACTTCGCATATGGAGAAACTAGCGTCATGGCTATCGGCACGGTCAAATGGTTCAACTCGATGAAGGGCTTCGGCTTCATCGCTCCCGAGGACGGATCGAAGGACGTCTTCGTTCACGCAACGGCTGTCGAGCGCGCGGGGCTTGCCACGCTCACGGAAGGTCAGAAGGTCAGCTACGACCTGCAGCCCGGACAGCAGGGCAAGGTCGCGGCGGGCAATCTCAAGGCCGTCTGACGAGCGATGCGGCGGGCGAACTGGGTGCACGCGCTTTCCGTCCGCCGACGACCGCGATCGTGAAGCGACGTTCGAAGTCGCGGTCCTCACGCGATCGGGCCACGAGCCCGATCGCGGCGAGGCCTGCGGGGGAGGATCAGGCCGTGGTTCCCATCATCGAGCGCATACCCGGCATGTCCGACGCCGAGCTGGTCAACCTCAGGGACAACGCGGAACGACTGGCCGAGAGCGGCAGCCCGAAGCAGGTCGCCGCCGCATCGGAGGTCCTGCCCGCCGTCGTCACCGAGCTCGCGCTGCGCAAGGAACGGCAGAAGGCGGCGCTCGCTCTAGCCCGGGCGGACTCACGAGCGGAGCGCAAGCGGGCAGCGGCGGACTCGGCCACGGCCGGCTGATGCCGCTTTCACGCCTAACAGCGGTCGATGCCACCAACCGAGGCGCGAAGGACCCCGTGGATCGAAGCGCGATCGCCGTGCCCGCCGCGACGGAAGCACGAGGCGATCGTGTGCTGATGCTGCGTCACTGCTACACGTGCGGAGCCGAGTACCGCTGCGAGTGGTCCAGCCAGCGCATCTGCGAGCGTTGCCGGGACGCAAAAGCCTCGCGGGTCAAGCCGAGCGGTGGCGGCCCCTGAAGCCCCGCATGCTCCGCTACGTGCTCTTCTTGCCGAGCATGGTCGAACAGGCCTTGACGACATTGGGATCGGCCACCGCCTCACCCGGAAGGGCGACGGCGAAGGTCTTCGCGAATTCGTCCCGAGCCGCCCGCGCATCGTAGAGCGTGAGATCGGTGACGTCGCCCGCCGCGTTGCGATGGGCCTGAACCAGCGCCGTGCAGACGGCCGCCTGCCCGTCAACCCAGGCGGACTGGACCTGCTGGTCCCGGGAGCCGGTCGTCACGACCCAGTCGGCGCTGAAGCCGACGATGGTGACGGCGACGCCACCGAGCACGGCACCCCAAACAAACGGCTTCATTGCTTCGCGTTTTGACATGAAAAAACGCCTTAAAAGTCGCCGAATCATTCGGGAGCACTTCAGAAAACATTATTGTACGCTCAAAAGTTGTGCAATTGCGAGTCTTTTTTGACGATTTTTCTATACTTTGGCCACAACGGCGAACAAGACGGCGAGGCTGTAGATTTTCTGACCCTTCGAGCGACCAGCGCCCATGCGTGAAACTTCGGTCGACAAGCGACCGACACTTGACATCGGCTTCGACCAGGCGCATTTAGCAAGCACAGGTTCTCGCGATCGCGCGACGTGCTGCCGCATGGACGGAAGCACCTGTTCCCGAGAAAACTCCCCAAAAACTCCGTTCGCGCCATTTGCGCATGGCTGACGGTTACGTGCCCCGACGCGCACGCGCATCCCGCGGCGTGCGACCGATTGGCACAGAAAGAAACACAGTTCGTGACCATACCTTCCTTTTCCGAGCTCGGCCTGGCCGAGCCCTTGCTGCGCGCGCTCAGCGCCGGTGACTATGTTCGCCCGACGCCGATCCAGGCGCGGGCGATCCCGCACGTCCTCGCGGGCAAGGATCTCCTGGGTGTCGCCCAAACCGGCACCGGCAAGACCGCGGCGTTCGCGCTGCCGATGCTTCAGCTCCTGGCGGAGGCGCCGGATCGCCCCGGTCCGCGCCGCGTCCGCGCCCTGATCCTGGCGCCGACGCGCGAACTCGCGATCCAGATCGACACCAGCCTCGGGACCTACGGGCGTCACCTCAGGCTGCGCCACGGCGTCGTCTTCGGCGGCGTCGGCCAGCGGCCCCAAGTCGACGCGCTCGCCCGCGGGCTCGACGTCCTGGTCGCGACGCCGGGTCGTCTGCTCGACTTGCTCGGCCAGGGCCATGTCCGGCTCGACATGGCGAACTTCCTGGTGCTGGACGAAGCCGACCGCATGCTCGACATGGGCTTCATCCGCGACGTGCGAAAGATCGTCCAGGAACTGCCCAGGCGGCGCCAGACGCTGCTCTTCTCGGCGACGATGCCGGCCGAGATCGGGCGCCTGGCGAGCGAAGTCCTGCGCGATCCGGTCCGGGTCGCGGTGACGTCCGCCACGGTGACCGTCGATCAGGTCGAACAGCACGTCTTCTTCGTCGAGACCGCGAACAAGCGCGCGCTGCTCGTCAAGCTGCTGGGCGATCCGGACCTGGCGCGCGTGCTGATCTTCACCCGGACCAAGCACGGCGCCGATCGCGTCGTCAAGCAACTGGGCGCCGCGGGGATCCCCGCCGACGCGCTCCACGGCAACAAGTCGCAGGGCGCCCGTCAGCAGGCCTTGCAGCGGTTTCGCGACGGCCACGCCCGGGTTCTCGTCGCGACCGACATCGCCGCGCGCGGCATCCACGTGGACGAGGTGACGCACGTCATCAACTACGAGTTGCCCAACGTGCCGGAGAGCTACGTTCACCGCATCGGCCGTACCGCGCGCGCGAGCGCCGAGGGCATCGCGTTGTCGTTCTGCGATGCGACCGAGCGCGTCTACCTGCGCGACATCGAGAAGCTGACGCGGCGCCCCCTGACGGTGGCCGGCGCCCGTCCGAGCCACGAAGCGCGCAGTCATCGATGAGCGCCGGAGCCTTGCCGGCCTGGGGCGCCGGCCCGCGCGATCTCAGGGCCGCGGTGGCCCGGTTCCAGGCGCCGATCCTGGCCAAGAGCATCGGACAGGTGGCGACGTCGCTCGGCTGCTTCGCCGCCGTTTGCGCCGGGATGTACCTGGCGATCGACGTCTCGGTCTGGATCGCGCTGGCGCTGACGCCCCTGGCGGCGGCGTTCCTGGTGCGCATCTTCATCATCCAGCACGACTGCGGCCACGGGGCCTTCTTCCGCTCGCGCGCCGCGAACAGCGTGCTCGGGGCGCTCTGCAGCGTGCTCACCCTGACGCCCTACCTCAACTGGCGCCGCCAGCACGCCGGGCATCACGGCGTCTGGAACAACCTGGACCGACGCCAGACCGGCGCGGACATCTACTCGACCTGCCTCACCGTGTCCGAATACCGGGCGCTGTCGCCATGGCGCAGGCGTTGGCACCGGATGACCCGCCATCCCGTGGTCTCGAACCTGCTGCTGCCGCCGCTCGTCTTCTTCGTGCTCTATCGCTGGCCGTTCGACGCGCCGAAGTCGTGGCGTCGCGAACGCTGGGGCGTGCACCTGACCAACGTCGCGATCGCCGGCGTGGTCGTCGGGCTGGGTCTGCTGATCGGCTTCGGCCGGATCGCGGTCGTGCAGCTCCCCGTCATGATGACCGCGTCGATCATCGGGGTCTGGCTGTTCTCCGTGCAGCATCGCTTCGAGCACACGCTTTGGCTGCGCCAGGGCCGCTGGGACGCCTCGGCGGCGGCGTTGCGCGGGTCGTCCTACCTCCGCCTGCCGGCGCTCCTGCGGTGGTTCACCGGCAACATCGGGCTCCACCACATCCATCATCTGAACCCGCGGGTGCCCAACTACCGGCTTCAGGAGTGCCAGGACGCGATCCCCGCGCTGGCCGAGGTGCCCAGTTTGTCGCTCGGGGCGGGCTTGCGCGCCCCGAGATTCACGCTGTGGGACGAGGACCGCGCCCGCATGGTGACGTTCCGCGAGGTGGCGGCCCGACGCGACCCGAACGCAGGGTCGGTTGTTGCGCGGTCGGCCGCGGCACGGTGACGTCGCGGTTCGCCCGACGTCCGATCCGCGACGGCGCCCCGGCGCATGCCAAAAACATTAGTATTCCGCATGGATGCGTGATAGGTTCGATCGTCGTCCAAGGAGCACCTTAATGTCCCCGAGACTCGCCAAGCCCAAGCTCTCGAAGGCCGCCGATCCCGACCCGACGAGTACGCGCGGCGTCGGTGACAGGCACGTCGCGTGCGCGCCGCTGCGTCTGGTTCGGGACACGGACCGACGGGTCGCGCTCTACGCGCGCATAGGCGCCGACGGCCCGACAGTCGCGAAGCAGGTGCGGGAACTCAAGACGATCGCCGGGCAACACGGGTGGCAGGTCGTCACGACGTTCAAGGACAAAGGCACGACCGGCACCGAGCACCGTGACGATCGCGCCACGCTCGAGGCGCTGCTCGAGGGCGCCGGCCGCAACGAGTTCGACCTCGTCGCCGCGTGGTCCGTGAACCGGCTCGGGCGGAGCCTCCAGGACCTCTGCGGCACCTTGGGCGAATTGCACGCGAAGGGCGTCGACCTCTACCTGCACGAACAGGGCATCGACACGACCACGCCGGAGGGCAAGGTCCTGTTCCAGATGCTCGACGTGTTCACCAAGTTCGAACGATCGATCATTCAGGAGCGGGTGCGCGTCGGCCTGGCCAGGGCGCGGGCACAGGGCAAGCAGCTCGGGCGCCCCGCGGTGTCGAGCGCCGTCGAGAAGGCGATCCTGGCCAAGCGCGCGGAAGGCATGAGCATGCTCAAGATCGCGCGCGAGCTCGGCGTCGGATCGAGCACCGTGCAAAGGGTCGTCGGCACGGCCGAGGGCGCCTGGGTCAGCTCATGATGCAAAGGGGCGCCCGTTCGGCATGCCGAAACACCTCATCGCGGAGTCGATCATGGCCATGCTGAACAAGCCGGTTCTCTCCTACTTGGCGCCGGCCCTGGCGTTCGTCGTGCTGGCGGCCGTCCTAGCGTTGGCCTACCTCGTGTCCTGACGCCGCTGACCAGGGGCGGCGTGGCCCGGCCTGGGTCGGCTGCCGTCAGCATCCGATCGGCGCTCCCGATCGCCTCCAACCCTTGCGTCGAAGGCCTCTGGCGCGCTATTGAGTAGGGTTCGCGCGTCGGCAACCGAAGCCCTGGAGAAAGGCGTCATGGCCCGTCTCACCGTCGAAGACTGCATCGTCCGGGTGCCCAACCGGTTCGAGCTGGTCATGCTCTCGTCCCAGCGCGCGCGCGACCTGTCGGCGGGCGCCACCGCGCTGCTCGAGCGCGAGAACGACAAGAACCCGGTGATCGCGCTGCGCGAGATCGCCGAGGGCGTGGTCGATCTCGCCAGCCTGAAGGCGGGTCTGATCCACGGCATGCAGCGCCATCTCGAGGTCGACGAGCCCGAGGAGGAGGAGGCCCTGACACTGCCCATGGCGGACGAGCCGGTCGAGGCCGCCGAGGCCGAGGCCGAGGGCGAGGAGACCGTCGTCGAAGGCACCGGGGAAACGCTTCAGGAATAGGCGGGCAACCGGCGCGGCGCCGGTCGCCGAGACGGGTGGCCGGCCATGATGCGCCAATACGAGCTCGTCGAGCTGGTCAAGTCCTACGATCCCGGCGCCGACGAGGACGCGCTGAACCGCGCCTACGTGTTCTCGATGAAGGCGCACGGCGCCCAGACGCGCGCCTCGGGCGATCCCTACTTCTCCCATCCGGTCGAGGTCGCCGGCATCCTGGCGGGCATGAAGCTCGACGGCGATTCGATCGTCACCGGGCTGCTGCACGACACGGTCGAGGACACGGTCGCGACCAACGAGGAGATCGAGCGGCTGTTCGGCACCGAGATCGCCAGGCTCGTCGACGGCGTGACCAAGCTGTCGCGCATCGAGCTGCAGTCCGACCACACGCGCCAGGCCGAGAACTTCCGCAAGCTCCTGCTCGCCATGAGCGAGGACATCCGGGTGCTCCTGGTCAAGCTGGCCGATCGGCTGCACAACATGCGCACGCTGGCCCACGTGCCGAGCCCCGAGAAGCGCCGCCGGATCGCGCGCGAGACCATGGAGATCTACGCGCCGCTCGCCGAGCGCATCGGCATGCAGCGCATGAAGGACGAGCTCGAGGACCTGGCCTTCGCCGAGCTCAACCCCGAGGCGCACTCCTCGATCGTCGCCCGTCTGGAGTTCCTGCGCGCCGAAGGCGGCGATCTGGTCGAGCGCATCGAGAACGAGGTGCGCAAGACGCTCGCCCAGGCCGGCATCGAGGGCGAGGTCACCGGCCGCGACAAGCGCCCCTATTCGATCTGGCGCAAGATGCAGCGCAAGAACGTTCCCTTCGAGCAGCTGGGCGACGTGGTCGCGTTCCGCATCGTGGTCGATTCGCTCGGGCGCTGCTACGAGACGCTCGGCGTCGTGCACGGCGCCTACCCCATGGTGCCGGGCTGCTTCAAGGACTACATCTCGACGCCCAAGCCGAACGGCTACCAGTCGCTCCACACGGTGGTCTACGGCCCGCACAAGCAGCGCACCGAGATCCAGATCCGCACCAGGGAGATGCAAGAGTCCGCTGAGCTCGGCGTTGCCGCGCACTGGGTCTACAAGAGCGGCGAGGCGCGCGCGGAGCCGCGCGAGGGCCGGCAGTACCGCTGGATCCGGGAGCTGCTCGACATCCTCGACCAGGCGGCCGGGCCCGAGGAGTTCCTCGAGCACACCAAGCTCGAGATGTTCCAGGACCAGGTGTTCTGCTTCACCCCGCGTGGCGATCTGATTGCCCTGCCCAACGGGGCGACGCCGGTCGACTTCGCCTACGCCGTCCATTCCGAGGTCGGCGACAGCTGCGTCGGGGCCAAGATCAACGGGCGGCTCAAGCCGCTCAGGACCCAGCTCGCCAACGGCGACCAGGTCGAGATCGCCACCGCCAAGGGCCACACGCCGTCGCCGACCTGGGAGAGCTTCGTCGTCACCGGGCGCGCGCGCAGCCGCATCCGGCGCTTCGTCCGGTCCCGGCAGCGCGAGCAGTACGCCGGCCTCGGCCGCTCGATCTTCGAGAAGACCTTCCAGCAGAACGGCTTCGAGCCGAGCGGCGCCGCGCTCGACAAGGCGCGCGAGGCCCTGCGCTTCAAGTCGGACGAGGATCTCTACGTCGCGCTCGGCGAGGGCAACCTGACGGGCCGCGCCGCGCTCGACGCGGTCCACCCCGAGGCGAAGCGGCGCTCGCTGTCGGCCAAGATCATCGCCCTGCCGCGCCGCAAGCCGAAGCCCGAGTCCCACCCGGTCCCGATCCGCGGGCTGATCCCCGGCATGGCGGTGCACTACGCGAGCTGCTGCCACCCCCTGCCGGGCGAGCGCATCGTCGGCATCGTCACCACCGGCAAGGGCATCACCATCCACACCATCGAGTGCGAGACCCTGCACACGTTCGAGGACACGCCCGAGCGCTGGATCGACGTGGCGTGGGACGCCGACTCGGGCGACCGCGAGGTCCACCTGGGACGCATGAGCGTGATCGTCGCCAACCGTCCGGGCGCGCTCGGCGCCATGACCACGGTCATCGCCAAGCACGACGGCAACATCAGCAACCTCAAGATCACCAACCGATCGGCCGACTTCTTCGAGTTCCTGGTCGACGTCGAGGTGCGCGACGTGCGCCACCTGACCGGCATCATCGCCGCGCTGCGCGCCGACCCGGCGGTCAGCGCGGTCGAGCGCGCGCGCGGCTGACGGGCGTCCCTTGACTGCGCTCGAACTGGTCTCGCTCGATCATCGTCGCGGCCCCCCTCACCCCGTGGCGGCGGTTGCCGCCCGCCGCCACGCGGGTAGGCGCGCCCTT
>JBBDQV010000169.1:0-20029 GCA_040905845.1 Alphaproteobacteria bacterium
GCGCGCACGGCCGGGAACGCGCGCTCGTCCTTGCAGAACCGGCCGGGGTAGTAGTGGGTCTGGAACGCCGGTTGCAGCGTATCCGCCATGTAGACGAGCCATTGGTAATAGCGCCCGCGCGACGGATCGCCCGGCGGCGGGGCCATGCCCGCCTCGGGGTGACGGTCGTTGAGCCACATGCAGATGGCCGCCGCCTCGTAGATGACCTGGCCGTCGGCGATCAGGGTCGGCACCGCGCCGTTGGGGTTGAGCTTCAGGTAGGCCGGGTCGCGCGGGCGCTCGCGGCTGATGTCGACCGGCTCGAGCCGGTAGTCGGCGCCGATCTCCTCGAGCAGCGCGTGGGGCGCCATGGCGGCCGATCCGGGCGCCCAATAGAGCGTGTACATGGTTCACTCCGTAGCGTGTGGACGCGGAGTCTGCCCGGCCGCCGGCAGCCGCCGCAAGGACGGCTCAGAGCCGCGCCAGTCGCTCGGCCACGAGGTCCAGGACTCCGGCCGAGTCGACCCCGAGCAGGACGCGGGCGTTGGGCGCCTTGCCCTCGACCATGACGGTGCGGCCGACCTCGGCGCCTTCCTCGGTGACGACGGCGACGTGGGCGGGCCGCGACTCGAAGAGATCGGGGCGCAGCAGCCACGCTATGACGCACGGGTCGTGCAACGCAAGATCGGGCGAGGCGCGGTACATGCCGGCGGTGGCCCTGGGCGCCGTTCGGCCCAGCGCTTCGAGCCGGGCGAGCCACGGCTCGGTCGCCAGCACGCGCCGCGTCACGTCGAGCGGCACCAGGGTGATCGGCGCGCCCGAGCGCAGCACGACCGCGGCCGCGTGCGGATCGACGTAGACGTTGAACTCGGCGAACGCGGTCATGTTGGCCATCGCAAAACCGCCGCCCATGATCACCAGCCGCTCGACCCGCTCGGCGATGCGCGGTTCCATGGCGAGCGCGACCGCGAGGTTGGTGAGCGGGGCCAGCGCGGCGATCGTGATCGGCCCGCGCGCGCCCATGACCGCCTCGACGAGCATGACGGCGCCGTGGCCCGGCGCGGGCGCCGTCCGGGCCGGGGGCAAATCGGCGCCGTCGATGCCGGTTGTCCCGTGGACGGACTCGGCGGTCGCCTGCGGGCGCAGCAAAGGCAGCGGGCAGCCGGCATGAACGGGCACGTCGGCGCGCCCGGCGACGCCCAGGATCGCCAGCGCGTTCGCCGTGGTGCGCGCGAGGCCGACGTTGCCGCCGACGGTGGTGACGCGCAGAATTTCAAGCTCCGGCGAGGCGGCGGCGACCCAGATGGCGACCGCGTCGTCCTTGCCGGGATCGCAGTCGATGACAATCGCGCGCCGATCCATACGCCCCTCGGGCCGAGGACATCACCGCCATAGCGCCCTTGGCAAAGGCAAACAATCCCATTTGCAAGCCATGGGAATTGGGCAATCATGAAGCGTTTGCGCGGGCGGGCGGACGTTTGGTTCGACTGCGGCGCGGGGCGAGCCGCGGAAAGGGATGCGTCCTGCCACGGATGGGGCGCGCACGGGAGGGGGGTCGTTTTTGCGGAGTGTGGTTCCATCGGCGGCGTCGCGTGCGCGACCAACGACACGAGACGCCGGCACCAGCATCCACTGCGGCGCGACGGGCTCGCTCACGGCGCCGGTCGGGCCTTTCAGAAGGCACACCGGCTCTCGTCACGAGCGATCGACGCCACGCGATCACCCACGTCGCGGTGAAACCTCCGTTGGGTTGCCACGCTTCCGGCCGGTTTAAGAACAACAACGAAGGCGTGAGTCGATCAGCATCATGCCAAGATCAATCAAGCTGTATGTCAAGTACGTCGATACCGTGAACCGCGCCGTCGGCCGGATCGCGATGTACCTGATCTTCGCCATGATGGGCGTTTTGCTCTACGCGGCGATCATGAGGACGCTTTTCAATACGCCACTCATCTGGATCGTCGAGATGGCACAGTTCACCCTGGCCGCGTATTACCTGCTAGGCGGCGGCTACTCCATGCAGCTCGACGCCCATGTCCGCATGGACCTGCTCTACAGCCGCTGGTCGCCGAAAGGTCAGGCGATCGCGGACTGCCTGACGACCGCCTGTCTCGTCTTTTATCTCGTGTTTCTTTTGTTGGGTGGTTTTTCCGGGACCATTTACGCTATTGAATACAAACAGGTCAATTACTCGTCTTGGGCACCGCCATTAGCGCCCATCAAGGTCATCATGACGATCGGCATCGCGCTGATGCTGCTGCAGGCGATCGCCATGTTCTTCAAGGATTGGGCGAAGGTTCGGGGCGAAACGTTGGCATGAGCTACGAACTCATCGCCCTTCTGATGTTCTCGACGATGATGCTCATGCTGCTGACCGGGCAGCGGGTGTTCGGCGCGATCGGCTTCGTCGCCACGCTTTCGGCGGTGCTGTTGTGGGGAGACGGCGGCTTCGAGATGCCGTTCAACGCGAGCTTCGTGCTGCTGAACTGGTACCCGCTGCTGACGCTGCCGCTGTTCATCTACATGGGCTACATGATGTCCGAATCGGGCATCGCGAGCGACCTCTACCACATGTTCCACGTTTGGGCGGGGCCGGTCAGGGGCGGTCTCGCCATCGGCACGATCGGGCTGATGGTCGCGATCTCGGCGATGAACGGGCTGAGCGTCGCCGGCATGGCGATCGGCGCCAGCATCGCGCTGCCCGAGATGCTGCGCCGCGGCTACGACAAGATCATGATCACGGGCGTCATCCAGGCCGGCAGTTCGCTCGGCATCCTGATCCCGCCGAGCGTCGTGCTCGTCCTCTACGGCATGATCGCGCGTCAGCCGGTGAGCCAACTCTGGCTCGCCGGAGTCTTTCCCGGCATCCTCATGGCCGTCCTGTTCATCGTCTACATCGCGATCCGTTGCCTGTTGCAGCGGGAGCTCGGTCCGCCCTTGGCCGAGGAGGAGCGGCGCATGAGCTTCGGGGCCAAGCTTCTGCTGCTGCGCGCCGGCCTCCTCCCCTTCGCCATCTTCTTCTTTATGACGGGACTGTTCCTGATGGGCGTGACCAGTCTGGTCGAAAGCTCCGCGGTCGGCGCGGCGGCGGCGACCCTCGCCGCCCTGATCAAGCGTCGGCTGAACCGCCATGTGATGGAAGAGACGATCCGCAAGACGCTCGCCGTGAGTTGCATGTTCATGTGGATCATCCTGGCGGCCCTGTGCTTTGGCGCCGTTTTCGACGGCCTCGGCGCCGTGCGCGCGATCGAGTCGCTTTTCCTCCAGCAGTGGCATCTGACGCCCTGGGAAATCCTCATCATGATGCAGTTGTCCTACATCCTGCTGGGGATGTTCCTGGACGACACGGCCATGCTCGTCATCGTCGCGCCGCTCTACATTCCGCTGGTCATCGCCCTGGGCTTCGACCCCGTGTGGTACGGCGTGCTCTACACGATCACGTGCCAAATCGCGTACATGACGCCGCCTTTCGGCTATAACCTCTTTCTGATGAGGGCCATGGCTCCGCCCGAGGTGACGCTGGCGGACATCTATCGTTCGATCATACCCTTCGTGCTCGTCATGATCGGCGGCCTGGCTATCGTCATGGCGTTTCCCGAGATCGCGATGTGGCTGCCCCAGTACTACCAAAGAGGTTAGAGGCGAGGAGAAGGACCGGAAAAGCCACTTCGCTACTCCGAGGTTCAGGACCCGAAATGGGCTCCGTTCGTTGACCCTATCGATAATGTCTAGGTGGGGAGGACATGGAATCTTGGACGAGTTGCACGCGTACAGACCTTGAAAGGGAGATGAGGACAATGACGAGATCCGAAAAATTGAACAAGCGAGGCTTCCTCAAGCGGGCGGGCATGGGAACGGCGTCCGCCGTGGCGGCCTCGACGATCAGCGCGCCCTACGTCGCCAGGGCGCAGAGCCCGATCCGCTGGCGGATGCAAACGTACGCCGGTTCGACGCTCGGCGAGCACGTCATCAAGCCCTCGATCGAGGCCTTTAACGCGGCCGCCAACGGCCAGATGGTCATCGATCTCTACTACGCCGATCAACTGGTGCCCCACGGCGAGCTGTTCCGCGCGCTCCAGTCGGGGACGATCGACGCGGCGCAGAGCGACGACGACTCGATCGCGGCGCCCGTCGATGTGTCGGTCTTCGGGGCCTATTTCCCGTTCGCCTCGCGCTACAGCCTCGACGTACCCACTCTGTGGCACTGGTACGGACTGAAGGAAATCTGGGAGGAGGCCTACGCCGAGATCGAAGGCGTGACGTGGCTGAGCACGGGCTCCTGGGATCCCTGCAACTTCGCGACCACAAAGCCAATCCGCAAGCTCGACGACCTCAAGGGACTGCGCGTCTACATGTTCCCCACCGGGGGCAAGTTCATGCAGCGCTTCGGCGTCATCCCGGTGGCGCTGCCCTACGAGGACGTCGAACCGGCGATTCACACCGGCGAGCTCGACGGGGTTTCCTGGTCGGGCATCACCGAGGACTACACGGTCGGTTGGGCGGATGTCACCAAGTACTATCTCACGAACCCCATATCCGGCGCGTGGGCCGGGTCGTACTTCGTCAACACCAAGCAGTGGGAAGCCCTGCCCGATCATCTGAAGACGCTGTTCCACCTGTGCATCGACAGCTCGCACTACTACAGGCTGCACTGGTACTGGTGGGGCGAGGCGAACTATCGCACCAAGGGCGGCAAGCTCGAGCTGACGTCGATCCCCGACGAGGAATGGCAGATCGTCGAGGATGAGGCCCTCAAGTTCTGGGACGAGATCGCGGCGCAGAGCGAACGGGGCGCGCGGGTCGTCAAGATACTCAAGGACTACCGCGCGACCATGATCGCAGCCGGACCGCCCTACCGCTACGGTTGAGCCGGCGAGCGGGAGGCCGGCGCTCAAGGGGGCTCATCCCGCGAGGGATGAGCCCCGTTTCGTGGAGGCGCCGCTGAATTCTCTCGGCGGCGGCTCGAGGGAGGCAATATGGAAGCGGCGCAGGTGAAGACGGCGGACGACGTTCGCCGCGTCGTCGAGGCGCGCGGGCTCGACTACGTCAAGGTCGGGTTCTTCGACATCGACGGGGTCCTGCGCGGCAAGTGGATCTCGAAGGAAAAGCTCGGCTCGGTCCTCGACGGCGGCATGGGCTACTGCGACGTCGTGCTCGGCTGGGATAGCGCGGACGAGCTCTACGACGCCGCGACCGGCGTCACCGTCACCGGCTGGCACAGCGGCTTTCCCGACGGCAAGGTGCGGCTCGTCCCCGAGACCTGCCGCGAGGTCCCCTTCGAGTTCGACGGCAAGGGGCTCCTGTTCCTGCTCGAGTTCGACGGCGGCGCGCCGGCGCGCGTGTGCCCGCGCAACCTGCTCGGCCGGATCGTCGCCAAGGCCAAGTCCATGGGCTACGGCGTCAAGGGCGGGCTCGAGTACGAGTTCTTCCTGTTCGACGAGACCCCCGATTCGGTGCGCGCGAAGAACTACCAGGACCTCAAGAACCTGACGCCCGGCATGTTCGGTTACTCGGTGCTGAGGACCTCGGTGCTGGCCGAGTATTACATCGACCTGTTGGCCACCTCGCGGGCCATGGGGTTTCCGATCGAAGGATTCCACACCGAAACCGGGCCCGGCGTCGTCGAGGCGGCGCTCTCGGTCGCCGAAGGCGTCGACGCGGCCGACCGCGGCGCCCTGTTCAAGACCTTCGCCAAGGTCGTCGCGCAGCGCCACAAGACCATGGCGACGTTCATGGCCAAGTGGTCGAACAAGTACCCGGGCCAGAGCGGGCACCTGCACCTGTCCCTGACCGACGCGAAGGGCAAAAGCGCGTTCCACGACGCCAAGGCCGAGCACGGCATCAGCACGGCCATGCGCCACTTCATCGGCGGCTGCCAGGCGCTGATGCCCGAGCTGCTGTGCATGATCGCGCCGACCATCAACTCGTTCACCCGGCTGATCCCCGGGTTCTGGGCGCCGACCAACGCGACCTGGGGCATCGAGAACCGGACGACGGCGCTGCGCGCGATCCCCGGCTCGGCGAAGAGCCAGCGGCTGGAGTACCGGGTTTGCGCCGCCGACGGCAACCCCTACATCGTCATGGCGGCCGCGCTCGGCTCGGGCCTGTGGGGCATCGAGCACGCGATCGAGCCGACCGCGCCATCGACCGGCAACGCCTACGAGGCGAAGGTGGCGAAGCGGCTCGCCTTGCCGACGACCCTGTGGGAGGCGGCCCAGCGGCTCAGGGCCTCGAAACCGGCGCGCAGTTTGTTCGGCGACGACTTCGTCGAACACTTCGCCGGGACGCGGGAGTGGGAGGAACGCGAGTTCCGCAAGGCGATCACCGATTGGGAGCTCAGGCGCTACTTCGAGATCATCTGACGGATCGTCGGTTACCCGCCTTCGCGGGGTACAACGCCGATCAGGCGACGACCACCGTGCCGAAGATCGCCACGTTCCAGCGCTTGACGACGATGTCGCGCCGCAGACCCGCGCGCGTCGCCGGGTCCGCGTCGATGATATCCAGGGCCTCCTGCCGCGTCTCCACGTTCAGGATGAGCAGGCTGCCGATGGCGGTAAGTCCGTCGTCGGTGCGCAGGCTGCCCGCGCAGAGAATCTTGTCCCTGTTCGACAGCTCGTACGCCCAATGGGCGTCCATGATTTCCTTGTTCGCGCGGATCGCCGCATCCTTCGGCCCGTCCTCGCTGACGATCATCCACGCCATCGATAGTCTCCTTGGCGGCCCGTCACGAGCCGTGATGAAAGCGCGAGAGAAGGACCCGCTCCTTCGTCACACGATGCGGATCGGGTAGCCGAGTCGTTCCAACGCCGCGGTGCCCACGAGCGCCCAGTCGACGCGGGTCGCGGCCGCGCCGGCCGCCGTCGTGACCCGCTCGGTGATGTCGGGGGCGGGGCTTCGCGTGTAGCGACCCGAGCGGCCGAGCTCGTTGAGCTGGGCGCGAGTCGGATGCACCTCGAGGTAGAGCGCGCCTTGCTGCCAGCCGAGCTTGACGGCCTGGCTCACCGTGGTGACCGGCGTGCCGATCTTCACGGTCGGATAGAGTGCCTCGATGTCCTCCGGATAAAGCCTGATGCAGCCCCGGCTGATCAGGCGCCCGACGCCCCACGGCTTGTTGGTGCCGTGAACGGCATAGGTCGGCCAGCCGAGATACAGCGCGTAGGCGCCCATGGGGTTGTCCGGCCCCGGCGGAACGGCCGCGGGCAGGGTCGGATCATCGGCCCGCGTCGTCTCGGTCGGGTACCACGTCGGGCCTTCCTGCTTGCGCACCACGGTCGTGCGCCCGATCGGTGTCACGTACCCGGTGCGTCCGACGCCGATCGGGAAGGTTCGGACGCCGTCACGGTCGAAAACGTAGAGCCTGAGCTCCGCCAGGTTGATGACGATGCCCTCGCGCGGTGCCTCGGGCAGCACGTGCTGGGTCGGCACGACCAGGGGCGTCCCGGGCTCCGGCACCCAGGGGTCGACCGCCGGGTTGGCGGCCATCAGCTCGAGAATGCCCAGCTTCCGCTCGCGCGCGAGATCCAGCAGAGTCTCGCCCTTGGACGTCAGGTGGAAGTCGAGCGCGCCGATGACGTCGCCGGTCGCCTCGGGCGCCACCATGATGCCCGCGGCGCGCGCCGCGCGTCGCATCGACAGCGCGACGACGCACGCCGACGCGGCCAACAAGGCACGCCGCGTCGGCGTCATCCGAAGGTTCGGCCGGCGCTAGAGCACATTTCGCTCGCGCGGAATCGCGGGCCCCCCACCCAGCTCCGGGTAGGCGCGGTTGCCGCGCCAACCCTGCGCAACCCTCTCCCCCCATTGGGGGGAGAGGGCAGGGTGAGGGTGGGCCGTTCCATCTCGACGAACTCCGCTCTCGCGGCGCCGGCCACCACCCTGGCGAGCAATCCTACTTCTGGAGCGACTTCTGGAAGATTGCGTCGGCCTTCTCGGCGGCCGCGGCCGCGTCGGCCGCAGCTTGCTCCGCCGCCGCCCGCGATGCCGCCGCGTCGGCCTGGGCCTTGGCGATTTCGGCCATCAGCTCGGCCTTGAGGGCCTCGAGATCCGCCTTGGTCGCGTAATCCGCGAGCTCCGACTTCGTCGCGTACTCCGAAAGCTGCTCCTGGCTCGCGCAGCCCGCCACGGCGACAAGTGCGCCAACAACCGCCAGCTTCCCGAGAACCGAGGTGACACGATGCATCGCCTTCTCCCTTGATCAACCCCAGGGGCCACATTTCCCCCGATCCGACGTTCCATAGACGATTCGGCCGGGTTCGGCCCTGACTTACATCAACAGACGAACTGCGCGGCCGCGTCAAGGTCGTATCTCGACGACCGTGCCGTTCGCGACGTTCGCCCAGACCTCGTCGAGGTCGTAGTTGGTCAGGGCGATGCAGCCGTTGGTCCAATCGATCATGGGCTGGCCGGGCCCGGTCGGCTCCCAGCCGAGAGGGATGCCGTGGATCGCGATCTTGCCGCCGGGTTCCACCCCGAGCGCGGCAGCGCGCGCGCGGTCCTCGGCGCTCGGGTACGAGATGTTGAGCCAGCGGTGAAAGGGAGTGTCCTCGGTGCGCCAGTCTATGACGTAGGTGCCTTCGGGCGTGCGCCTGTCGCCCTGGCGCTCCTTCGGGCCCACGGGATTGGTGCCGAGCGCGATCCAGTAATCCTTGAGTACCTCGCCGTCGCGCAACAGATAGAGCTTGCGCTCGCTCTTGACCACGAGGACGCGGTCGGCGGGTCCCGTCGTCAGGCCCGGATCCGCATCGACGGCACCCGACCAAAGGGCGATCGCCGTGATGACCGCCAGCAGCCTTGGAAGTCTCGTCAAGAACCGCCCTCCATCGCAGCGGGGCCGGATTCTAGTCCCGTTCTCGTTCGGCGCCAGTCCTGGCGACGAGGCCGATTCCGCGACCCTTGACCGAGGTCTCGGGGTATGGGATGCGACGGAGCCGCGCCGCACCCTGAGAGCCACCATGACATCGATCGATCCCAAGACACTGCGGGCCAACTGGAACTACCCGACTGCGGTCCGCTTCGGGCCCGGCCGGATCGCCGAGCTGCCCGACGCCTGCCGGGCGCGCGGCATGACACGACCCTTGCTCGTCACCGACCCGGGGCTCGCCAAGTTGCCCCTGGTCGGCGAGACCGTCGCCATCAACGTCGAGGCGGGCTTGCCGACGGCCGTCTTCTTCGACATCAAGGCCAATCCCGTCGGCCGCAACGTCGAGGACGGGGTCGCGGCGTATCGCCGGCACAAGGCCGATGGCGTGGTCGCCTTCGGCGGTGGCAGCGCGCTCGACGTGGCCAAGGCGATCGCCCTGATGGTCGGCCAGACCCGACCCCTGTGGGACTTCGAGGACAGGGACGATTGGTACACCCGGGTCAACGTGGCCGGCATGGCGCCGTGCGTCGCCGTGCCGACGACCTCGGGCACGGGCTCGGAGGTCGGTCGGGTCTCGGTCATTACCGATGAGTCGACGCACACGAAGAAGCTGATCTTCCACGCCAGGATGCAGCCGGCCATCGTCATCGACGACCCGGCGCTGACGCTGGGCCTGCCCGCGTCGATCACCGCCGCCACGGGCATGGACGCGCTGTCCCACAACCTGGAGGCCTATTGCGCGCCCGGCTTCCATCCGATGGCGGATGGCATCGCGCTCGAAGGCATGCGGTTGATCAGGGCGTGGCTGCCGACCGCGGTGGCCGACGGCAGGAATCTCGCGGCCCGCGCCTACATGATGGCCGCCTCGACCATGGGCGCCACCGCGTTCCAGAAGGGCCTGGGCGCGATGCACGCCCTGAGCCATCCGATCGGCGCCAACTTCGACACCCATCACGGCCGCACCAACGCGGTCGTCATGCCCTACGTGCTGCTGTTCAACCGGCCGGCGATCGAGGACAAGCTGACCGCGCTCGCCCGCTACCTCGGCCTGGCTAATCCCTCGGGCAAGTCCGTCATCGACTGGGTGCTCGAGCTCAGGCGGACCGTCGGCATCGAGCACACGCTGAAGGACCTCGGCGTCGGGCCCGAGCACGCCGAGCGGATCGCGGCCGAGGCGATCAAGGATCCCTCGGCGCCGACCAATCCGGTGCCGCTCGACGTGGGCAAGCTCGCCTCGCTCTTCCGCAACGCGGCCGAGGGCGTGCTTGCCTGAGGCCGGAGGCTCGTCGATGACGGAGGCAACCGTAAGCCGGATCGACGCCCTGCTCCGCCTCATCGCCGAGCGGGCCGAAGCCTCGGGCGGAGCATGGTCCGCGCTGCCGCCGGAAGCCTACCGCAGCGAGGCTCTGCTCGCGCTCGAGCGGGAGCGCATCTTCCGGCGCGCGTGGCTCTGCTCGGGCCTTGCCGCCGAGATTCCCGCTCCGGGCGACTACCTGACCGACACCATCGACGACCAGCCGATCTTCGTCGTGCGCGCCGAGGACGGCGCCCTGCGCGCGTTCTCCAACGTGTGCCTGCACCGCATGATGCGCCTGGTCGAGGGACGCGGGCACGTCAGGAAGATCGCGTGTCCCTACCACGCCTGGACGTACGACCTGAACGGGCGCCTGGCGGCAGCCCCACACATGGGCCGGTCCGTGGGCTTCCGGGCGTCCGACCATCGCTTGCCCGAGGTCCGGACCGAGGTTTGGGAGGGTTGGATCTACGTCACCCTCGACCCGGAGGCGCCCAGCGTCGCTTCGCTGCTCGCGCCGCTACACGGCGTCGTCGCGCGCTATGCCATGGCGGGCTATGTCCCGGTCGTCACCCGGGACCACGTCTGGGCGACCAATTGGAAGCTGCTGACCGAGAACTTCGCGGAGGGCTACCACCTGCCGGTCGCCCATCGACGCACGGTCGGCGCGTGGATGCCGGTCGATGACACATGGTTTCCGGACCGGACATTCGAGGGCTTCACGTACCAGACGTTCACCAAGGGCGAACCGGCGACCTACGGCCGCGCGCACCCCGACAACGCCCGACTCGACGGCGACTGGCGCTTCACCTCGGTCATGCCGACGGTGTTTCCGAGCCACATGTACGTGTTGGCGCCCGACCACGTCTGGTACCTGTCGCTGCGCCCCAAGGGCACGGGCGAGGTCCGCATTCGTTTCGGTGCCGCCGTCGCCCCGGAAGTGTTGGCCTCGGTGACGGACCGCGAAACGTTCGTCAACGACCTGGTCGGCTTCTTCGATCGAGTGAACACCGAGGATCGGGGCGTGGTCGAGGCACTCTACGCCAACGCCGCGGCGCCGCTCGCCCGATCCGGCCGGCTGTCCTGGCTCGAGCGCGAGCTCAACGACTTCGCGCGCTACCTCGCGCGCGAGCT
This sequence comes from Alphaproteobacteria bacterium, assembly GCA_040905845.1. Lineage (GTDB taxonomy): Bacteria > Pseudomonadota > Alphaproteobacteria > SP197 > SP197 > VGDP01. Next base: position 11,271 of record JBBDQV010000169.1, read on the forward strand.
CTGCCAACGGCCCGGCGCGGCCGAGGGCGTGCTCGCTCAGTAGCCGCTTCATGCTGGCCGGTACCTGGCACTTCCCGCGCCCGGTGCGCTTCGGCGCGGGACGTATCGCCGACCTGGGCGCCGCGTTGCGCGAGCTCGGCGTCGCGCGCCCGCTGATCGTCACCGATCCCGGCATCGCGGCGACGGGGATGATCGACGAGGCCCGCCGCGGCCTTGTCCGGCAGGGCATCGCCGTCGGCGTCTTCACCGGCGTCGCCGGCAACCCGACCGAGGCCAACGTCATCGACGGCGTGGCGCACTGGCGGGCCGGCGGCCATGACGGCGTGATCGCCTGGGGTGGCGGCAGCGCGCTCGACGCGGGCAAGTCGATCGCCCTGCTGGCGCGGTGCGACGAGACGCTGTGGCGCTTCGAATGGAGCCCGACGGTTGCCTCCCTCGACATGGCCATCGAGGCGCCGCCGATCGTGACGGTGCCGACCACCGCGGGGACCGGGGCCGAGATGGACGGCGGCGCCGTCATCGCCGACACGGTCGCGCGGGCCAAGCGCATCGTCGCGCACCCCTCGATGGCACCCGACCTTGTCATCGCCGACCCCGCGCTGACGGTCGGATTGCCGCCGCGCCTCACGGCGTGGACCGGCTTCGATGCCTTGGCGCACTGCCTGGAGGCGCTGTTCGTGCCGGAGTTCGACCCGTTCTCCGACGGCATCGCCTTGCACGGGGCAGGGCTGATCAAGCGTTGGCTGCCGCAAGCCGTCGCCACGGGCAGCGACATCGAGGCGCGCTCGTACATGCTGATCGCCGCGTCGATGGGCGCGGTCGCGTTCCGCAAGGGGCTCGGCGCCATGCACGGCATCAGTCACGCGATCGGCGCGTTGCTCGACACCCATCACGGCCTGACGAACGCGGTGGTCATGCCCTACGTCCTCGCGTTCAACGCCGGCGCGATCGAGGACAAGGCCGAACGGCTCGCGGTGTATCTCGGTCTCGAACGAGCCACGTTCCAGGCCGTGCTCGACTGGGTCGTCGCGCTCCGGGCGGATTTGGGTATCCCCGAGACCCTCGCGGGCATCGGCGTCGCCGAGCGCCACGTCGCCGAGCTCACGCCGCGCGTGCTGGCCGACGGCAACATGGCGACGAACCCGATCGCGCTGGACGCGGCGGACGTGAGCCGCCTGCTCATCGCCGCGATCCACGGCGACGTCATCGCGGGACCAACGGCGGCATGAGGATCATCGTCGTCCGCGCCGCCGGTCATCGGGCCATGCCGTGGCGCAATGGCCTCGGCACGACCCGCGAGATCGCGGTTCGCCCCGAGGCCGCCCCGGATCGCTTCGCATGGCGCGCCAGCATCGCCACGGTCGATCAAGCTTGCGCGTTCTCGGCGTTCCCGGGCTACGACCGGATCATCACGGTGATCGACGGCAACGGCATGACGCTGCGCATCGACGGGGCCGAGCACCGGCTCGATCGCCGCTACGTTCCGTTCGCCTTCCGTGGCGAGGCCGCCGTCACGTGCACGCCGCTCGACGGCGCCATCCACGATCTCAACATCATGGTCGATCGGTCACGGCACGAGGCCTCGGTCGTGCCGCTCAGCGTCGGCGGCGACGGCGAGGTCAGGAACACGAGAGCCGTTGCTATCCTAGTCGTCTGTCTTGGTGGCTCGGTCCATGTCCGGATCGGCCCCGACGCGCCAGCCGTCGCGCTCGGCCGTTGGGATACGGCGATCGGCGAATCGCGCACCCAACGGCCCACGGCGTGCCCGGTCGAGATCGGCGCGATCACCGGCCGTTCGGTCGTCGCGCTGGTGACGATCGGTCCCGCCGCCGCCGAGAGGCGTTGACGCGGCCCTCGAGACTCAGTGCGCCATGATGACCGGCAGCTCGGCCGAGGTGAGGATGTGCTGGGTCGCGCCGCCGAAGATCATCTGCCTGAGCCGGCTCTGGGTGTAGGCGCCCTTGATCAGCAGGTCGGCGCCGATTTCCTTGCAGTAGGCGAGAATCCGCTCGCCGACCGAATGGCCGCCGGACTCGACCTCGACCGCCTCGGCGTCAATGGCGTGGCAGCGCAGGTTGCGCGCGGCGTCCTCGCCGGGCGGCCCCGTGACGTTGCCACCCTTGACGGTGAGCACGACGGCCCGCTTGACGTTCTCGACCAGCGGCATGCCGAGCGCGAGCGTGCGCGCGGTCTCGGTGCTCGCGTTCCACGCGATCACGACGACCGAGCCGAGCGATTGCGGCGGCACGGGCGGCGCCAAGAGCACCGGCCGGCCACTCTCGAACATCGCCGCCTCGACGAAGGCGAGCGACAGCGCCGCGTCGTCCTTGCGCGGCCGAGCAACGCAGACGACGTCGAAGACCCGGCCATAGCTGCCGACGATCTCGCTCGCCTGCATCGAAGCGTTGTCGAACCACGACGCGTTGACGCCCTTGGCGGCGGGGTTGACCGGCCCGATCGGCACGTTGCGCTCGTTCATGAACGCGGTGAAGGCGGCGCGTGCCCGGTCGCGCCGCTGCTGCTCCTCGCGCTCGAGGCCGGCGACCAGCTCGGTCGGCACGACGCCGCCGCCGCCCATCCCGCCGCCGAACCCGCCGGTGATGATCATCGGCGAACCCATGCCCGGATAGAAGCCCTCGATGTACCCGTCGCCCCGGGAGGCGATGAGGTACGCCGTCGCCAGGACCGAGGTGGCCGAGTCGCCGTCGCCGACGGCGCAAAGGATCGTCTTCATGGTTCAACCTTCCCTGTACGCACCTGGTTGGCGGCGACGTTAGCACAAAGCTCCGCGCGTCTCAGTGAAAGCGGACGCGCGCCTCGCCGAGCCCGTCGATCGCGACGATCGCCTGCTCGCCCCGGCTCATGCGTTGCGCCGCGACCATGCTGCCGGTCAGGACCACGGCGCCGGCCTCGAGGCCTCGTCCCCGCGCCGCCAGCGCGCCGGCCAGCCAGGCCAGCGCATCGAGCGGATGGCCCAGGACGTCGGCGCCCCTGCCCGCGCCGCGCAAGCTTCCGTTCACGATCGTCCGGCCGCCCGCGGCGGCCAGGTCGAGCCGTCGCCAATCCGGCCGCTCCGGCCCCAGCACGGCGCCGGCGTGGAAGAAATCGTCGGCGATCAGGACCGGCGCGCCGACGCCGTGCCGATCGACGTAGCGATCCGAGACCACCTCGATCGCGGCCATGCACGCCGCGACGTGGCGGCCGACGGCGGCGCGGGTGAACGGCGCGTGCTCGGGACCGAGCGGTCGGGCCAGGCGCACGGCGATCTCGCATTCGACGCCGACGCCGAGGTAGCCGCCGTGGGCAAGGTCAGCCGGCCCCCGTACGATGGTGCGCGCCGGCATGCCGCCGTAGCACGGATGATCGACCCCGACCATGCGCTGCATGGTCGGGGTCGTGCAGCCGATCTTGTAGCCGCCGATCCCGCGTCCATCGCGCGTCGCGATGATGGTGTGGACGGCTTCCTGGATCGTGTAGCCATCGGCTTCGTCCTCGGGCCGCCACGGCTCGGGCCAGTCGCCGATCCGACGCATGGACGCACGGTAGGCCACGATGGTCTCGGCCGCCGCGAGCACGGCATCGCGCGTGATCATGCTCAGCCGTCCTCCTCGAGCGAGAGCAGCGAGGCGTTGCCGCCGGCCGCCGTGGTGTCCACCGACCGGGTCCGCTCGGTCGCGAAGCGGTGCAGGTAGCGCGGGCCACCGGCCTTCGGCCCGGTGCCCGAAAGTCCCTCGCCCCCGAAGGGCTGAACGCCGACGACCGCGCCGACCATGTTGCGATTGACGTAGACGTTGCCGACGCGTGCCCGCGCCGTGATCTGGCGCACGGTCGCCTGGATCCGGCTGTGGATGCCGAGGGTGAGCCCGTAGCCGGTTTCGTTGATCGCGTCGACCACGGCGTCGAGCCGGTCCGCGTCGTAGCGCACGACATGGAGGATCGGCCCGAACACCTCGCGGGCCAACAGGCCGATGCCGTCGATCTCGTACGCCGCGGGCGCGACAAAGGTGCCGTGCTCGCAGGCGGCTGTAACGGCGACCTCGTGGACGAGACGCGCGACGTTGGCCAGCGCGCGCTTGTGGGCCACGAGGGCGTCGCGCGCCTCGGCGTCGATGACCGGGCCCACGTCGGTCGCGAGCAGCCCGGGGTCACCGAGCCTGAGCTCGGCCATGGCGCCGGCCAGCATGGCGATCAGGCGCGGCGCGATGTCGTCCTGGACGAACAGGACGCGCAGCGCGGAGCAGCGCTGCCCCGCGCTGTTGAAGGCGGACGCGAGCGTGTCGCCGACGACCTGCTCGGGCAAGGCGGTCGAATCGACGATCATCGCGTTCTGGCCGCCGGTCTCGGCGATCAGGGCAGGGATCGGCCCGACGCGCGCGGCGAGCGACCGGTTGATCGCGCGCGCGACCTCGGTCGAGCCGGTGAAGGCGACGCCGGCGATGCGCGCATCGGCGACCAGCGGTGCCCCCACGGTTGGGCCGTCGCCGGGAACGAGCGCCAACGCATCGGGCGGGACGCCGGCCTCGTGCAGCAGGCGGACCGCGAAGGCGCCGACCAGCGGTGTCTGCTCCGCCGGCTTGGCGATGACCGCGTTGCCCGCCGCCAGCGCGGCGGCGGCCTGGCCGGTGAAGATGGCGAGCGGGAAGTTCCACGGCGCGATGCACAGGAACACGCCGCGGCCGGCCAGGCCCAGGCTGTTCCGCTCGCCGGTCGGGCCCGGCAGCAGCGCGGGCTCGGCGAACTCCGCCTCGGCGCGCGCCGCGTAGTAGCGAAGGAAATCGACCGCCTCGCGCACCTCGGACACGGCGTCCGGCAGCGTGCGTCCAGCCTCGCGCACGATCAGCGTCATGGCCTGGGCCATGCGTTGCTCGAGCAGGCCGGCGGCGCGCCGAAGCGTCTCGGCCCGATCGGCCGCCGGGGTCCGGTCCCAGGCCGGCTGCGCGCGAACGGCCGAGGCGAGCGCCGCCTCGATGGCCGCCGGGCCCGCCTCGGCCACCGTGCCGACGGCCCGCCGCCGGTCCGCCGGATCGACCAGCTCGCGTTCGCGGCCTTCCAGGTTTCGGCCGCCGACGATCGGGGCCGAACGCCAACCCATGGCCTCGGCCGAGGCCATGGCGGCGGCTAGGGACTCGAGCGCCACCGGATCGGTTAGGTCGAGGCCGCGGCTGTTGCGCCGACCCGGCCCATAGAGCTCGGCGGGCAGCGGGATGCGTGGATGGGGCTTGGCCGCCAGTGCTCGGACCCGCGCCACCGGATCGGCGACGATGTCGGCCACCGGCAGGTCCTCGTCGACGATGCGGTTGACGAACGAGGTGTTGGCGCCGTTCTCGAGCAGCCGGCGGACGAGATAGGCCAGGAGGTCCTCGTGGCTGCCGACCGGTGCGTAGATGCGGCACGGCAGGCCGAGGCGCTCCTTGCCCACGACCTGCTCGTAGAGCGCCTCGCCCATGCCGTGGAGGCGCTGGAACTCGAAGTCGCGCCGCTCGCCGGCGATCTCGAGCACGGCGGCGACGGTGTGGGCGTTGTGGGTCGCGAGCCGCGGGTAGAACGCCTTGCGAGCGGCGAACAGGCGCTTGGCGCAGGCGAGGTACGAAACGTCGGTCGAGGCCTTGCGGGTGAACACCGGGTAGCCGTCGAAGCCGCCTTCCTGCGTCCGCTTGATCTCGGTGTCCCAGTAGGCGCCCTTGACCAGGCGCACCGGGATGCGCCGCTTGTGGCGGACGGCCAGATCGGCGAGCCAGTCGATCAGAGCCGGCGCGCGCTTCTGGTACGCCTGGACGGCCAGACCGAGCCCGTCCCAGCCGGCGAGCGCGGCATCGCTGGAAACGGCCTCGATGACGTCGAGCGAGATATCGAGGCGCGCCGCTTCCTCCGCGTCGATCGTGAAGCCGATGCCGGCGTCCCGCGCCTTGACCGCCAGGTCGCGCGCGCGCGGCACCAGCTCGAGCAGGACACGGCGCGCCTGGGCCGGCTCGAAGCGCGGATGCAGCGCCGAAAGCTTGACCGAGATCGACGGCCGCGCGAACACGTCCTTACCGCCGACCGTGGCCCCGATCGAGCCGATGGCGGCGGCGTAGGATTCCAGGTAGCGGTCGGCGTCGGCCATGGTGCGCGCCGCTTCGCCCAGCATGTCGTAGGAATGCCGGTAGCCGACCTGCTCGTTGGGCGCGGCGCGCTCGAGCGCCTCCTCGATCGTGCGCCCGAGGACGAACTGGCGCCCGAGAATCCGCATGGCTTGGAGCATCGCTTGGCGGATGATCGGCTCGCCGCTGCGCGCGACCAGGCCGCCGAGCCATTGGCCGAGATCGCCCGCGGTCTCGCGCTTCAGGGCGACGATGCGCCCGGTCAGCATCAGTCCCCAAGTGGAGGCGTTGACGAACAGGGACTCGCTCGAGCCCAGGTGCCGCTCCCAGTCGGCGACCGAGATCTTGTCGCGGATCAGCCGATCCTTGGTCTCGGCGTCGGGGACGCGCAGCAAGGCCTCGGCGAGACACATGAGGACGACGCCCTCCTGGCTCGTCAGGTCGTAGGCCTGGAGGAACGCGTCGAGCCCGCCCGCGCCGCGCCGGCGCGCACGCACGTGCCCGACCAGATCGGCGGCGCGGCGCTGGATGCGCTCGGCGGCCTCGGGCGCGAACGCCGCCTCGGCGAGCAGATCTCGGACGCACGCCGCCTCGTCCGCCCGGTAGAGCTCCCTGAACGCCCGGCGCAACCGCGAGGCCTCGGCCGCCGGCGCCGTGGCGACGAACGGCCTGGGCGGCTCGGATCGGATCGTGCGCGAAGCCATCGTCGGGCCCCCCCTCGAGGCCCCGTGCCACGATAAGGCCCGAACGATCCATAGGAAAGCGTCGGCCTGGGTTCAACGCCCGCTGTCGAGATGGCTTTCTCCCAGGCGCGACTCAGGTTAAGAGTTAGTCGCGAGGACCGATGTCGGAGCCGGCGGGGGGCGGTCATGACCCAACAGACTTCGACATCCTTGGCCGGGGTACGGCTGCTGCAAGGCCTGGGCAAGGATGCGCTCGACCGGCTCGAGAAGCAGTGCCGGTGGCGACGCTATGGCGCCACCGAACAGATCCTCGACCGCGACGACGACAACCGAGACGTCCTGTTCGTGGTCGAGGGCGGGGTTCGGGTCGTCAACTTCTCGCTTTCGGGGCGCGAGGTGTCCTACGCGAACATTCCGCAGGGCGGCTTCTTCGGCGAGCTGGCCGCGATCGACGGCCAGCCGCGCTCGGCGAGCGTCGTCGCGACCGAGAAATGCCTGCTCGCGACGGTTCCGCCGCAGGCGTTCACCTCGCTGGTGCGCGAGCACCCCGACATCGCCATGGAGGTCATGCGCCGCCTGGCGCGCATCATCCGCATCTGCGACGATCGCATCATGGACCTCAGCACGCTCGGCGCGGTGCAGCGGGTCTACGTCGAGCTGATGCGCATGGGCAAGCCCGACCCGGCGGGTACGATGGCCTTGGCGATCTACCCGTTGCCCGCCCACAAGGACATCGCCGCGCGGGCCTCGACCACGCGCGAGACCGTCGCCCGGGTCATCAGCCAGCTGACCCAGTCGAACATCGTCGAGCGGCGGGACAAGGCGCTCTACATCACCGATCCCGGCCGGCTCAAGGAACTCGCGTCTCGCCTCGATGAAGGTCGGGGCGACGAGCTCGCGCGCTGACTGTGACGGCCGTCACATGCAGGGCCGCAGGCCCGTGATCGCGTGGCCGGACTCCGTCGCGGAAGCGGATTTGTCGCGCAGCGGGAAAGACGCTGACGCGCCAGGCCCAAGGGGCTTGGCCATGGGAGCAGGTGGATGACGTTCAAGCTCAAGTTCTGGGGCGTGCGCGGGAGCATCGCCTGCCCGTCGCCGAACCATATCGCTTTCGGCGGCAACACGAGCTGCGTCGAGGTGGCGTGCGGCGGCGAGCGCATCATCCTCGATTCCGGCACCGGCATCCGCAACCTGGGACACTGGTTCCTGCGCAAGAACGTGGCCCACGCGACGATCCTGCTGTCGCACACCCACTGGGACCACATCAACGGCTTTCCGTTCTTCTCCCCGGCCTTCCGGCCCGACCGATCGTTTCACGTCATGGCCGGACATCTGCGCGGCGGCATGATCAAGGACGTCTTCGCCGGGCAGATGAACAATCCATACTTCCCCGTGCCGCTCGAGGCCATGAAGGCGAAGATGACCTTCGAGGACTTCAACGCCGGCGACACGTTCACCCTCGGCAACGCCGTCACGATCCGCACGACAGCGCTCAATCATCCTGATAATGCCACAGGGTATCGCGTTGAATATCAAGGAAAATCAGTTTGTTATATCACCGACACGGAGCACGTCATAGGGGCGCCGAACCAGAACATCCTCAAGCTGATCGAGGGCACCGACCTGGTCATCTACGACTCGACCTACACGGACAAGGAGTTTCCCCAGAAGCTCGGCTGGGGCCATTCCACCTGGGAGGAGGGCGTGCGACTCTGTCAAGCCGCCAACGCCAAGAGCCTGGCCATCTTCCACCACGACCCCGACCATGAGGACATGTTCATGGAGGGGCTGGAAAGCCGCGCGCGCGCTCATTGGATCGGCGCCTTCGTCGCGCGCGAGCACATGCGCGTCAACCTGAGCTGAGCGAAGCCGCGCGGATCGCCAGCCGGACCCGTTCCGGACTCAGCGGCGGGTCCAGGGACGCGACCCCAAGGGGCGCCAGGGCATCCATATGTGGACGGCCCCCGGCCTGCAAGGTCGAAGGGATGAACGATTG
>JBBDQV010000170.1:0-19958 GCA_040905845.1 Alphaproteobacteria bacterium
GCGGTGCCGAATTCCGGCCCATCCGCCGTGAACCCAACCGGACAGCCGTGGGCGACATCCCGGCCATCCACGCCTTCGGCTAAGTAGGGACGTGGGTGCCCGGCACAAGGCCGGGCATGACGACTGATTGGGCAACAAGACCGAGCCCGTTCAAGCCGGCGCCTCAGCGGCGGCGTCGCCCTTTCGTCTCGCCCCACCGTTGCGCGAGCCCTGCGTCGAGGCCGAACAGGTCGAGCGCGCGGCCGATCGTGTGGTCGACCATGTCGTCGAGGCTCGCGGGCCTGGCATAGAACGCGGGCACCGGCGGCATGACGATGCCGCCGAGCTCGGTCACCGCGAGCATGTTGCGCAGGTGCCCGGCGTGCAGCGGCGTCTCGCGCACCAAGAGCACCAGCCGACGACGCTCCTTGAGCGTCACGTCGGCGGCGCGCGCGAGCAGGTTGGTCGTGGCTCCCGTGGCGATCTCGGCCAGCGTCTTGACCGAGCAAGGCGCGACGATCATGCCGTCGGTCCGGAACGAACCGCTCGATGGGCCCGCGGCGAGGTCGCCAGGCGCGTGGACGACCGTGGCGAGCGCCTTGACTTCGGCGACCTTGAGATCGGTCTCGTGGGCCAGCGTGACCTCGGCGGTCTTGGACATGACCAGATGCGTCTCGATGCCCAGGCCCTTGAGGGCCTGGAGCACGCGCACCCCGTAGACCGCGCCCGAGGCGCCGCTGATGCCGACGATCAAGCGTTGGATGGTGACGGCGCTCATGGTCGCTTGTTATACTTCATTCCGCTCCCGCGTCGTGGCCGAGACCGGTCAGGCAAAGCACCGACGGCAGGGGCCACGGACGCTCGAACGAGAGAGGGGTCCGCCACGACGATCATCGACACCAGCATGAAGGAGGAGGCTGTGGACTCAGAAGCCCGTCTGTCCGCCTTGACCACCAAGCACGCGGAGCTCGAGCACGAGATCGAGGAAGAGAGCCACCGACCGATGCCCGATTCGCTCCACCTCACCGAGCTCAAGCGACAGAAGCTCCGGGTCAAGGAGGAGATGGCGCAGATCTCCAATCACGCTTAGCCAGGTGCTCTCCAAGGCGAGACGGTGGGCCAACACCCACCGCCGCGCCCGACCACTCGCCAGCCGTGGCGGGAGCCAGGGTAACGTGTGAAGTGATGGAATTGAAAGTAATTATTTCAATAGGTTGTTGGATATTTCTAATCTAGTGCATAAATTTGTGAAGGGACGCTCGTCCCATGTCCGCGACCGGGCCAACAGTGGCATCCTCGGTTGCGGCACCCGGCCCAAAGCTCTATAAGGCCCGCCGTCCAGAAGCGCCCGAGAAAGCTGGAACCGTCATGGCCGTGGAACGCACCCTCTCGATCATCAAGCCCGACGCGACCCGGCGCAACTTGACCGGCGCCATCAACGGCAAGCTCGAAGGCGCCGGGCTGCGCCTCGTCGCCCAGCGGCGGGTGCGCCTGTCCCGTGCCGAGGCGGAGGCGTTCTACGCGGTTCACAAGGAGCGCCCATTCTTCGCCAGCCTGTGCGACTTCATGACCTCCGGACCGGTCGTCGTGCAGGTGCTCGAGGGCGAGGACGCGGTCGCGCGCAACCGCGAGATCATGGGCGCCACCGACCCGGCCAAGGCGGCCCCCGGGACGATCCGCAAGGAGTTCGCCGAGTCGATCGAGTCCAACTCGGTGCACGGTTCCGATTCGGCCGACAACGCCGCGCGCGAGATCGCCTTCTTCTTCGCCGAGGTCGATATCGTCGGCTGACGATCCTACCGGTCGCGCGGGTTGAGCACCGCGGCGGTCGGCGTCGCAGCGCCCGCGACCAGGGCGACCTCGTTGACCACGCGCACGCGGCGCTCGGCGATCAGGCGGACCGCCAGAGGATAGCAGCGGTGCTCGGCCGAGAGTACCCGCTCGCGCAGGTGTGCCACCGTGTCGTCGGGCTGCACCGGCACCGCGGCCTGGACGACGATCGGCCCGGTGTCCATCTCGGGACGGACGAAGTGGACCGTGCAGCCCGTGAAGCGCACCCCGGCTTCGAGCGCGCGCTCATGGGCGTGGCGTCCCGGAAACGCCGGCAGCAGCGACGGATGGATGTTGATCATGCGGTCGCGCCAGCGCTGGACAAACCCGTCGGTGAACAGCCGCATGAAGCCGGCGAGGCAGACCAGCTCAACCTTCGCCGCGTTCAACCGGGCGTCGATCGCGGCGTCGAACGATGCCCGGTCGGGGAAGGCGGCGTGATCGATGACCTCGGCCGCGAGCCCGGCCGTCCGGGCGCGCTCGAGCGCGCGGACACCGGGGCGGTTCGACAGCACCAGGACGATCTGGGCGGGGTAGTCGGGCTCGCGGCAGGCGTCGATCAGGGCCTCGAGGTTCGTGCCGGTCCCCGAGACCAGGACGCCGAGCCTCAGACGCGCCATGACTCGAGGCCGGTAAGCTTGGCGCGCGCGGGCGACGCGCCGCGCCGGACCTCCCCGATGCGGACGACAGTTTCGCCGGCCTCGCGGAGCACCGCCTCGGCCTCCGCCGCCCGCTCCGGCGCGACCACGACGACCATGCCGATGCCGCAATTGAAGGTGCGCGCGAGCTCGTCCGGGGCGATCGGGCGCTGGGCGGCGCCGCGCGCGAGCCAGCGGAACACCGGCGGCAAGGGCCACGTGGCGGCGTCGATCACGGCGATGGCGCCGTCGGGCAGGATGCGCGGAACGTTCTCGGTCAGCCCGCCGCCCGTGATGTGGGCCAGGCCCCGGACCAAGCCGGCGCGGAGCGCCGGCAGCACGGCCTTGACGTAGAGGCGCGTCGGCGTGAGCAACGCCTCGCCAAGCGTCCGGCCGCGCTCGAACGGCGCCGGATCGCACCAGCCGAGCCCCTGGTCGGCGACGACCTTGCGGACCAGCGAGAAGCCATTGGAATGAAGCCCGCTCGAGGCGAGCCCGAGCAGCACGTCGCCCGGCCGTGCCTCGTCGCCCTTGAGCATCTGGGTTCGCTCGACCGCGCCGACCGCGAAGCCCGCCAAGTCGTACTCGTCCGCGCCGTAGAAGCCCGGCATCTCGGCGGTCTCGCCGCCGAGCAGCGCGCAGCCTGCCGCGCGGCAACCGGCGGCGATGCCGGCGATGACGCGCTCGGCCGTCGCCAGGTCGAGCCGCCCGGTCGCGAAATAGTCGAGGAAGAACAGCGGCTCGGCGCCGTGGACCAGGACGTCGTTGACGCACATGGCGACCAGGTCGATGCCGACCGTATCGTGAAGACCGGCCTCGATCGCGATCCTGAGCTTGGTGCCGACGCCGTCGGCGCCGGCCACCAGGACCGCGTCCCGGTAGCTCGCGGCGCCGAGGTCGAATAGCCCGCCGAAGCCGCCGAGCCCGCCGACGACGCCGGGACGCATCGTCGAGCGCGCGAGCGGCTTGATCGCGTCGACCAGGCGGGCTCCGGCGTCGATGTCGACCCCCGCCGACTTGTACGTCATCCGTTCGATGGGAATCTCGCCTCGTCCGAGCCCGTTGGCTATAGTGGCCCGTCTGGCCGGGACCTTAGCGCAAGAGGTGGAGTTTGCAATGACGCGCCCGTGGCGGGTGATGGCGCGTGCCGTCGTGGCGGCGGCGGCCATCGCCATCGCCGCGGGCACGGCCGTGGCCGATCCCTTCACCGTCGCCGGGATCGCGGTCGACGAAACCGCGGCCGATGCCACGGCGGCGCGCGCGCGGGCGCTGGCCTCGGGCCAGCGCGCGGCGTGGCAGGCCCTGGTGCGCCGCCTTGTCGCTCCGGACGACGCGGCGGCGCTTTTGGCGTTCGACGAGCCGACGATCGCGGGACTGGTCCAGTCGTTTCAGGTCGCGAGCGAGAAGGTCGCGCCCGATCGCTACATCGCCGAGCTGACGTACCGGTTCGACGGACCCGCCGTAAGGCGCCTGTTCGAGGCCTCCGGGGTCACCCACGTCGTCGCCGAGAGCCCGCCCGTCCTGATCCTCCCGGTGCTCGACACGGGCGCGGGCCTCCTGCTGTTCGAGTTGGACAACGGTTGGCGCGAGGCCTGGCAGGCGATGTCCTCGGTCCAGGGACTGGTTCCCGTCGTGGTACCGATCGGCGATCTGGCGGACCTCGCCGCGATCGATGCCGAGCAGGCCGTCTCGGCGAGCCCCGAGGCGCTCGCGGCGATCGCCGGGCGCTACGGCACGGCCAGCGTCGCCGTCGCCGTGGGCCGGCTCGGCGGCATCCCGGGCTCGCCGACCGGCCTGGACGTGACGCTGACGGTCCGGCGCGGCGGGGGCACCGAGGTCGGCGCGGCGGCGTACGCGCCGCCGCCCGGGGCGGGCGAGGACGTCGTGGCCTCCCTCTATGGCGCCGCGATCGAGGGCACGCTGCGCTCGCTCGAGGACTCCTGGCGCGACAAAAACCTCGTCGACGTCGGGACCGAGGCGACCCTCGCGGTCGAAGTGCCCGTGTCGGGCCTCGCGGGCTGGCTCGACGTCGATCGCCGGCTCGCGAGCGTCGGCCTGGTGCGCGGCGTGCGCATCACCGTGATGGGCGTCAAGGTCATCAGCGCCGAGCTCCGCTACGTCGGCGACCAGACCCGCCTCGTCGCCGCGCTGGCCGATGCCGGCCTCGGCCTCGAACGGGACGCCGATCTGTGGATCCTGCGCGCCGCGACCGTCGGCGAGCCCGCGACGGATGCGGCGGAGCCGGGCGCCGGCACCCTCGTGATCGAGTGAGCGTCGCGAACGCCATCAGCCTCGGGCGCCTGTTCTCGGCGCCGGTCGCGCTGTGGCTGATCCTGTCCGGCTACGACCAGTGGGCGCTGTGGCTGTTCGCCGCGGCGGGGCTGTCCGACGCCGTCGACGGCTACGTGGCGCGCCGCTGGGGCCCGGCCTCGACGTTCGGCGCCTATCTCGACCCGATCGCGGACAAGGCGCTCCTCGTCGCCGCGTACGTCAGCCTGGGTCATCGCGGCGCGCTGCCCCTGTGGCTCGTCATCATGGTCGTGTCGCGCGACATCCTCATCGTCGGCGGCGCGATCCTGATCCACACGGTGACGGATCGGCTGTCCTTGAGGCCGTTGCCGGTGAGCAAGCTGAACACGGCGATGCAGATCGTCCTCGCCGCGCTGGTCCTGACCGGCCTTGGGCTCGGCTGGAGCGTGGGCCCTTGGGTCGAGGCGTTGATCTGGGTCGTGGCGGCCACGACGCTCGCCTCCGGCGCCGCCTATGTCGTAGCGTGGGGTCGACGCTTCGGTGGAGACGAGGACACGTGAGCGCTCGGGCGCAGGCCCTGACCTGGCTGATCGTCCTGGCGCTGTTCGTCGGGATGCTCGTGCTGCTCCGCGACGTCCTGCTCCCGTTCGTCGCCGGCATGGCGATCGCCTATTTCCTCGACCCGGCGGCGGACCGGCTCGAGCGCTGGGGCTTGTCGCGCGCCCTCGCCACCGCGGCGCTGACGATCGGGTTCTGCGTCATGGTCGTGCTCGGCGTCGTCGTCGTCGTACCCTTGCTGATCGACCAGCTCGAGAGCCTGGCGCGCCGCCTGCCGGGCTACGTCGAGGCGGCGCGCGAGAGCCTGAGCGCCTGGAGCGCGACGCTTCAGGCGGTGCTGAGCCCCGAGGACCTGCGCCGCGTCCAGGACGCGCTGGGCGGGGCGGGCGGGAGGCTGTTCTCGTGGCTGCTCGCCGCGCTCGGCGGCGTGCTGCGCTCCGGCCAGGCGGTGCTGAGCCTGGTCTCGCTCGCCGTGATCACGCCGGTCGTCTCGTTCTACCTGCTGCGCGATTGGGATCGGCTGACGGCCCGCGTCAATGCCTACCTGCCGCGCGAGCACGCGCCCGAGATCCGCGCCCAGCTCGCCGAGATCGACCGGACGCTCGCCGGGTTCGCGCGCGGCCAGGCGACCGTGTGCCTGATCCTGGCGGCGTTCTACGGCATCGCCTTGACCGTCGCGGGGCTCGAGTTCGGGCTGGTGATCGGGCTGCTCGCCGGGCTGATCTCGTTCGTGCCGTTCGTCGGTTCGATCGGCGGACTTCTCGCCTCGGTCGGGCTCGCCCTGCTCCAGTTCGACGAGACATGGCGCGTCGGGGTCGTCGCCGCGATCTTCGTCGCTGGCCAGGCGATGGAGGGCAACGTCCTGACCCCGAAGCTGGTCGGCGACCGGGTCGGGCTGCACGCGGTCTGGGTGATGTTCGCGCTGCTCGCCGGCGGCGCGCTGTTCGGCTTCGTCGGCGTCCTGATCGCGGTGCCCGTCGCGGCGGTCATCGGCGTGCTCGTGCGCTACGCGATCGATCGATACCTGGCGAGCGCGCTCTACCAAGGTCACGGGCGGGACGACGCGCCCAACGGCGAGGACCCGGAGTGAGCGGCGTCCAGCTCGCCCTCGACCTCGGCCATCGCCCCTCGCTCAACGCGGGCGATTTCCTCGTCGCGCCGTGCAATGAGGCCGCGGTGGCGTGGATCGACCGCTGGCCGGCGTGGCCGTCGGCCGCGTTGGTGATCCACGGACCCGAAGGGTGCGGCAAGAGCCATCTGGTCGACGTTTGGCGCCGGCGCAGCGGCGCGCGCCTGCTCGAAGGCCCGGCGATCGGCGCCGGTCCGCGCCTCGTGGGCGGCGAGGACCGGGCGGTCGCGCTGGAGGGCGTCGACCGCGTGGCCGACGAGGAAGGTCTTCTGCACCTCTTCAACCAGGTCGTGGCGCATGGCGGCTCGCTCCTGTTCGCGGCGCGATCCCCGCCCGCGCACTGGGCGATCGCGCTGCCCGACCTGCGCTCGCGCCTGGTCGGCGCGCCGGCGGTCGCGATCGCGGCGCCGGACGACGACCTGCTCGCCGCCGTGCTCGCCAAGCAGTTCCGCGACCGCCAGCTCCGCGTCGGCGAAGACGTCCTCGGCTACCTGGTCCCGAGGATGGAACGCTCGTTCGCGGCGGCGGGCCGGCTGGTCGAGGCCCTCGACAGGGCGGCGCTCGCCGAGCGCCGCGCGATCACCGTCGCGCTCGCCCGCCAGGTGCTCGGGCAGGCCGCGTAGCCGGGACCTCGACGGTCCAGAGATAGAGGACCGCGTAGGCGCGGTAGGGGCGCCAGCGCAGGGCGCGGCGGGCGAGCGCGGCCGGCGTCGGCCGGCGGCCGGCGACCGCGAGCGCCCTGAGCAGGCCGAGATCCGCCGTCGGCAACGCGTCGCGGTCGCCGAGCGCGCGCAAGGCGATGTAGCTCGCGGTCCACGGCCCGATGCCGGGCAGGGCGAGCAGCCGGTCGATCGTCGCGCTCCTCGGCCGATCGGGATCGAACAGCCCGGGATCATCGAGCGCGGCCCGCGCCAGGCCCCGGATCGTCGCGGCGCGCGCCGGCATGACCCCGATCGCGGCGAGGTCCGCTTCGGCCAGCGCCTCGGGTCCGGGGAACAGGGTGGACGGACCGAGGGAAGCGTCGGGCCCGACCGGTTCGCCCCAGCGCGAAGCGATGCGCCCGGCCAGGGTGCGCGCCCCGGCGACGCTGATCTGCTGGCCGAGCACGGCGCGCACGCCGAGCTCGAAGCCGTCGATGGCGCCGGGTACCCGGAGCCCGGGCCTGGCCGCGAGGCGCCGGGCGAGCAGGGGGTCGCGGCCGAGGACGCCGGCGATGGCGCCGGGATCGGCGTCGAGGTCGAACAGGCGGCGCAGCCGGGCCGCGACGTCGGCGCCGTCGAGGTCGCCGTCGAGTCTGACGACCAGGCGATGCCGGCGGGCGTCGTCGGCGACCGCCACGCGGCCCGCGCGCGTCCCCTGGCGCAGCGTCCGTCGATAGCTACCATCGTCGACCGACTCGACGCCCGGGACGGCGCGCTCGCCGAGGAAGCCGAGCAGCTCGCTCCAGCCGAACGGCGGCACGTAGCCGAGGCGCAGCGTTCCCGGCGGCGCCATCAGCCGAGGTCGGCGAGCCTGGTCCGCTGCCGGCTTTCGGCGTCGAAGTTGGCCGGGTCGAGCCAACGCCGGAAGGCCGCCCGGAGCGCGGGCCAGTCGCGGTCGATGATCGCGTACCACGCCGTGTCGCGGTTGCGGCCCTTGACCATCGTCGCCTGGCGGAACAGTCCTTCGTAACGGAAGCCGAGCCGCTCGGCCGCCTGGCGCGACGGCGCGTTGAGCGCGTCGCACTTCCATTCGTAGCGGCGATAGCCGAGCTCGTCGAACACCCGGGTCGTCATCAGGACCATGGCCTCGGTCGCGGCGATGCCGCGCTGCATGGATGGCGCGTAGTGGATGTGGCCGACCTCGATGACGCCGGTCGCCGGCTCGACGCGAAGGTAACTCGCGAGCCCGGTGGCGCGGCCCGAGCGGGCATCGATCACCGCGTGGAACAGCGGGTCGTCGCCCAGGCACGAGCCATCGAGCCAGGCGCGGAACGCACGGCCATCGGCGAACGGCCCGTACGGCAGGTACGTCCAGTCCCGCCCGTCGCGGTCCTCGGCGAACGCGGCGAACAGGCTGTCGGCGTGCCGGCCGGGGTCGAGCGGCTCGACGATGCAGGTCCGCCCCACCATCGGCGTGCGGGGCGGGCGCGGCCGCGCCGTCCAGCCCTCGAGCGGCTCGCCGATCGGCTGGCCCAGCTCGTTGTGGCGGGTCACGTCACCGGGTCCTTGGCCTCGGCCCCCTTCGGCTTGCGCTTGCGCCGGCGCCGCCGGCCAGGCGCCGGCTGCGCGGGTGGCGTCTGCGCGACGCCTTCGGCGAGCGGGATCAGGATGACCCGCTGGCCGCCGGAGCCCAGGGCGACGCGGCCGGCCTTGAGGGCGAGCGCGGCTTCGCCGAACACCTGGCGGCGCCAGCCGTGCAGGGCGGGGACGTCGGGCTCTTCCTCCGCCGCCAGACGGTCGAGATCGGCGCTCGTCGCGATCAGGCGCTGGGCGACGTGGTGCTCGTCGCACTTGTGCTTGAGCAGGACCTTGAGCAGATCGACGAGCGCGCCAGGCGCGTTGCCCTGCATGCGCTCGGACGGCTCCGGACAGTCGTCGTCGGGGACCTCGAGCCCACGTCGGATCGCCGCCAGCAACCCCTTGCCGATAATGCCCTCGGCAAGCCCCTTGCCGAGCCCGCGCGTACGGGCGAGTTCGGCGCTCGTCGACGGGTGGTGGGCGGCGATCTCGAGCAGCGCCTCGTCGCGCACGACCCGGTTACGCGGCAGGTCGCGCGTCCGCGCCTCGCGCTCACGGTAGGCGGCGACCTCGCGCAGCACGGCGAGGAACCGGCGGTTGGTCGAGCGGCTCTTCAGGCGGTACCAGGCTTCCTCGGGCAGCGTGACGTAGGTCGCCGCGTCGCCGAGCGTCGCCATCTCCTCGTCGAGCCAGGCGGCACGCTCGCTCGAGGCGACCCGTTCGGCGAGCTTCTCGTAGACGACGCGCAAATGGGTCACGTCGGCCAGCGCGTAGACGATCTGGCGTTCGCTCAGGGGCCGATGCGACCAGTCGGTGAAGCGCGACGACTTGTCGATGTGCTTGTGAGCGAGCTTGGCGACCAGCGTGTCGTAGGAGACCTGGTCGCCGAAGCCGCACACCATGGCGGCGACCTGGGTGTCGAACAGGGGCGCCGGCACCTTGCCCGTCAGGTGGACCATGATCTCGATGTCCTGGCGCGCCGAGTGGAACACCTTGCGCACCCGCTCGTTCGCCATCAGGGCGTGGAACGGCCCGAGATCGAGACCTTGCGCCAGCGGGTCGATCGCCGCCGCCTCGTCGGGCCCGGCGACCTGGATCAGGCACAGCTTGGGCCAAAAGGTCGTCTCGCGCATGAACTCGGTGTCGACCGCGACGAACGGGGCGTCGGCGAGGCGGGTGCAGAAATCGGCGACCGCGTGGCTGGTGGTCAGGACCGTGGGGGCTGGGGTATCCATGGCGGCGCCGTTCTAGCACCCGCCGCGCGGCGTGGCGACCGTGCCGCGCCGCCGCCCAGGAGCCGCAATGCCGCGCGCAACTCAATTCGCGATCTCACTCGTTCTGGCCTCGGCCCTAGCGGGTTGCGCCGGCGCCAGGCCGGGGGTCATCACCGGGGCCGTCGATCCCGGTGACATCCTCGTCGTCTACCACCACGGTTCCGCCGTCGAGGCGAACTCGGACCGCTGCCGGCCGACGCCTGACGGCGCCTTCGCCGACGACGTGAGCCTGCCGCCCGTTTTGGCCGAACTCGATCACCTGCCCGGCATCGCCGTTCGTGCCGTCTGCAGCAGCACGTTGGGCGACTACGAGGCGACGCGTTTCGAATCCGTGCGCACCATCCCTTGCACGCCCAACGTATCCGAGCCCGTGCCCGCCCGGTTCATGAAGGTGTGCAAGAGGGTGGCGCGCATGCGGGCGTGGTTGGCGGCGACGCTTTCCACGGTCCCGCGCGATCGGCTGTTCTTCGCCGGAACGTCGGCTGGTGCGTGGGCATCGCTGCTGATCGACGCGGCGCCGGACCGGCCGTTCAACGCGGTCATCGGCTTCGCCCCCGCCTTCGCCGGGACCACTGCGGTGCGCCGGCGCGAACCTCCACTCCTCGACGCGCGCGCGCGACACTTGGCTTTTTTCGAGTCGCGTTCCGCGCTGCCCGCCCTGGTCTTCGCGTTCGACGGCGACCCGTACGAGGCGCCGGGCGATGAAACGGGTCTGGCCCGCCTTCGGGCGGTGCCGGGGTTCAACGTGGTTGCGTTCGACGCTGCCGGACCGTGCTCGGCGTCGCCGCACCTCTGCGCCCGGTCGACTTGGTTCGCGCCCGTCGCCTTGCCCCTGATCCGATCCTACATCGCCTGCCGCGTCGCGGACCCCGAGGACGCCTGCGCCGCGCCGCCGCCCTAACGCGCCGCGGCGCTGTGCGATGCCTCGTCGCGCTGTCCACCGCGGGCGACGCCGAACGAATGATCGCTCGACTGCTTGACGAACAGGTTGGTCAAGGCGTCCTCAACGTACTCGGGCGTGAATTGCGGCTTGACGCCCTCGAACTTGCACGAGGCGAGCACCTGCTCGACGATGAACTTGGGTTGGAAGTAGGCGAGCGGCGCGCCGTTGGCGCGGACGCCGTCGATCACCTGGCGATAGAACTCGTCGGTCAGCTCGAGCCCGCGCTTGGCCGCCATGCCCTCGAACACCTTGCGATAGAGGTCCTCGGGCGGTTCCACGGTCTCCAGCTTGTAGGCGATGCGGCGCTGGAACGCCGGGTCCATCAGGTCGTTGGGGTGCAGGTTGGTCGAAAAGATCACGATCTCGTCGAACGGGATCTGCACGCTCTTGCCGGTGTGCAGCGTCAGGTAGTCGACGCGGCTGTTCAGCGGCACGATCCAGCGGTTGAGGATGTCCTCCGGCTTGGCCCGCTGGCGCCCGAAGTCGTCGATCAGGAACGTGCCGTTGAGCGCCTTGATGTGCAGGGGCGCCTCGTAGAACTTGGCGATCGCGTTGAACTTGAGGTCGAGCATCTCGATGGTCAGCTCGCCGCCGGTGATCACCATCGGCCGAAAGCACGGTATCCAGCGCCGGTCGATGCGCCCACGGCGCACGCCGAGCCCGCTTTCGGCTCCCGTCGCGCCGCTGACCGTGCGGTGCACCGTCGGGTCGTAGACCTTCATGATCTCGCCGTCGATGTCGACGCAATAGGGGATGTAGATGACGTTCTCGAAGATCTTGCCGACGATCTCGGCCACGGTCGTCTTGCCGTTGCCGGCCGGGCCGTAGATCAGGATCGCGCTCCCGGAGTTGACCGCCGGGCCGAGTCGGGCGAGGAACCGCTCGGGCACGACCAGGCCGTCGAACGCTTTTTCCAGCATCGGCCGGCTGACCCACTCGTTGGTGATGCGCTGGCGCTCGATCCGCTCCTGGTAGGCCCTGAGCGACACCGGGGCCGGCCCGACGTACTGGCTCTGCACCATCGCCTCCATGGCCCATTCGCGCCCCGCCCGGGTCAGCGAGTGGCGCATCTCCGCCATCGCGCCCGCCGCTTCGCCCGCCGCGCCCATCGTCTCGACCAGCTTGCGATCGCGCGCGTCCTGCAGAAGCTTGTTGATCATGGCGCCCGAGAGCTTGAGCGCCTCGGAGAGCTGCGACGGCGTCTCCATGGTCTCGGCGTAGATCAGCTTCATCATGAGCTGGAGCAGGACCATCGGGTCGATCTCGGTGTCCTTCAGCGTCAGCGGCGCGGCCGGCGCCTCGCCGATCACCTCGTTGACCTGAGCCTCGGTCAGGATGCCGAGGGCGACCAGGCTGTCGCCCATCCTGCCGCCGTTCGCCTTCTGATGCTCGAGCGCCTTGGCAACGTCGGCCGCGGAGACCAGGCCCTTGGCCACCAGGATATCGCCGAAGTTCACCGCACCCCTCCCCGCGCCGTCGACGTGGCCACGATGATGCGCCACCTCGTCCCGGCGTGGCAAATGCCCGCCGGATCGCGGAGCGGTCAGTGACTCCGTTCGTAGCCTTACGACCTGATCGCGCAGAGCGCGTTCGATCGGCTACTTGGGGGCCGCCCGCGGGCCTGCCATCGGGGCGGCCGTACGGCGGGTGCGGCCAAGAAGGAACAATACAGCATTCGTGCCAGTCGGATGCTCGGCCGGTAACGACCCTGGCGCCCAACATTTCCCTAACCTAACATCCCCGATCGGTCCTCCCTCGGGCGCCGATCTGCGGGCGGAGAGTGAACGTGTCAAAGTCAGCGCGCGTCGCGCCTGTCGCCTCCGACGGAGTTCCATTCAGCCACGGCGTTTTCGCGTCGGATGGGCCGCTATCACCTCTGAACGGACCGCTAGAAGCCGTCCACCTCGACCGCCACGTGCTGGGCTGTTTTGAACACCTCGCGGCCGTGGAGCCCGAGCGACTCGCGGCTCAGGACGAGGTGAGCGCCGTGACCTACGGCGAGTTGAACGCAGGCGCCAATCGACTCGCCTGCGTTCTGATTGACCAAAGACCGTTCGATCAGCCCTTGGTTGCAGTCTTCGCTGAGCATGGCATCGGCATGCTTGTTGCCGCCTTGGCCGCGACGAAGGCCGGGCTGGGCGTCACGTTCCCCGAGACCACCGATCCCGACGAAAAGATCGGGCCGCTCCTGGCGCAGGCGGGATGCGCGATTGTCTTGACCGACACGGCCAACCTGTCCCGCGCGAGGACGCTGGTGCAGGGCAGATGCTCCATCATCGACGTGGAAGCGGAGCCAAGCTCGGGTTCGGCGGACAACCCAAGGCAAGCGACGCCCATGGATGCCGTGGCGTTCATTCGCCACACCTCGGGCTCCACGGGGAATCCCAAGGGCGCGATCTACACCTTCGAAACGCTGCGGCACGCATTGACGCGCAGCATCGCCCAGTTCGAGATGCGGCGCGATGATCGCATCGTGATCTTCGAGTCCTTCGGGATCACGGTGACATACGCGGCGCTCTCCGTGGGCGCGAGCATCCATCTATTCGCTCTGCGCCGTCGCGGCGCGGCCGGATTGGCGAGCTGGCTCAATCGACGAAGCATTACGCTTTGCCCGGCGAGTCCGACGGTACTCCGGCAGTGCGTCGGCGACGCTACGGAACGAATCAAGACGGTCCGAAGGATCGCCCTGGTCGGAGAACCTGCCTTCCGCGGCGACGCCGCGCTGATGGAACGGCACTTTCCCGCCGAATGCGTGCTTTCCGTCGTGTACGGCATGTCCGAGTGCCCGGCGGCGGCGACCTACCGTTACCGTAAGGGCGCCGCCTTCGAGGGTGAGCTTCTGCCGAGCGGCTGGGCAAGCCCGGGCATCGAGATCCACATTCTCGACGACGAGGGCCGACGGCTGCCTCCCGGGGAAACCGGCGAGGTCGCCCTGCTCGGTGACGGCGGACCCACGGCTACTGGCGGCAACAGAACATGACCGCGCAGGTGTTCCTGCCCGATCCCGACGGCGGCACGCGGCGGCTCTACTTGACGCGCGACCTCGGCAGGTTCGGCGCCGATGGCTGCCTGTGGGTCACGGGGCGGAAGGACGACGAGATCAAGGTGCGCAACCGTCGCGTCGTGCTGGGCGATGTCGAGGAGGCGTTGCGGGTCGACCGCGACGTGGCGCTGGCGGCCGTGACGACGTTTACGAACGCGCTTGGCGCCGCGAGGCTAGCCGCCTACGTCGTAACCCGCGACGACATTCCGTTCGACGGTGCCGCGATCAGGGACAGGATGCGTCGGCGCGTGCCGGACTACATGGTTCCGTCCGTCATCCTTCCCATCGACGCGTTGCCGCTGACGCCGACCGGCAAGGTCGACCGCCGCCGCCTGCCGGCGCCACGGGTGGTCAGGCGGGACGATCCCGCCACCTACGTGGAGCCCAGAACCCCGCTAGAGATCAGACTCGTGGAAGTCTCTGAGGAGCTCTTGGGACTTACCGGCGTCGGCGTCTCGGATGACTTCTTCGCGATCGGCGGTGATTCGCTACAGGCGACCCAACTCCTGATCGAGATCCATAGCCAGTTCGGTGTCGAACTCGAGGCCACCGATTTCATCGTCGAGGCGAACACGGTCGTTGGCTTGGTGCGCGCGATCGAACAGAGGCGTTCGCTCCGATCGCAGGGTTCATTCGCGGATCTGCCGGCGACACCGCCGCATGGCGATGTCGATGAGTTCGAGACCCAGTCGATGGCCAAGGGAAACGAGGCGGCGTTCTGGATCGAGGCGCACACATCGCTCCGGCGCCTTCGGCCGGGCGCAAGACTCCGGGGGGCGTCGATCAATTCACTCGGATTCCGTGGTCCCGAGATTCCCGTCGCGAAACCTGTCGGAATGATTCGCATCGCATTCCTTGGCAGCTCCACGACATTCGATAGCTTCGCCAGCAGCAATGAGGCGGCTTGGCCTCACCGCGCTTGGGTCGAGCTGTCGCGACGGTTTCCAGCGACAAGGATGGACTACGTCAACGCGGGGGTGCCCACCTACAAGACGCGCCATATGATCGCCACGTACCGTGCCCATGTAGCCCGGCTCGACCCGGATGTCGTGGTGATATGGGCCAACGATGTCACGGTCGATACGGTACACCAGGCCCGCGCGAGGGGGATCCATGACGGCGTCAATTATAGGAAGAGTTCTATCGCGCGGCGCTGGGTTACATGGAAGAAGCTGGAGCTCAGGGCCACGATTGCATGGCGGCTTTGCCGCCCAAGTCGGTGGCCGGGAGTCCTGAAAATCGATCCTTGCGAGCTCACGGATCAGTTCGAAGGGCGGCTTGAATTGCTGGTGCGACATTGCCGGGCGGCGGGCCCGCTCGTTGTTCTTCTGGCTCCCTTCTTGAACTTGCGGCGAGAGCAATCGTTGTTCTGGCGACTGCGGGCGGCCAAGACCAGGGTGCTGCAAATGCCCCACTTGTCGGTTACCGGCATGATCGACGCCAGCGAAGCCTATCGCCGAGCGACCGTCCGTGTCGCCGACCAAATGGGAGTAACGGTCCTGGACCTGGCCGAGGCCGTTCCCGGGGATGGCCGGCATTACGTCGATTCCTCTCATTTTTCGGACGTTGGCGCCGAGGCGATGGGCCGCGCCTTGGCCGCGGCCATGGAAACTGTCCCCGCATTCCGCGCCTTGATCGAGGATGCCAATCGATACCCGTTAAGGACTCACGCCTCGCCGATCACCTCGTCGACCTGAGCCTCGGTCAGGATGCCGAGGGCGACCAGGCTGTCGCCCATCCTGCCGCCGTTCGCCTTCTGATGATCGAGCGCCTTGGCAACGTCGGCCGTGGAGACAAGGCCCTTGGCCACCAGGTTATCGCCGAAGTTCACCTCACCCCTCCCTGCGCCATCGAGATCGCGTCGATGATGCGCCACGTCGTCCCGGCGTGGCAAATGCCCGCCGGATCGTGGGTCTGGTTCGTGTCTCGGTTTGGAGCCATGTTCCCTGATCGCGCAAAGCGGACTCGAATGTCCGCTTGGTGTCTGTCGGCGGACCCGCCATCTGCGCGGGCCGTACGGGCGAGAATAGCCAGGAACTGCCGTGACCGGGGTCCCACAGCGGACTCCCTCTCACAACACATTGGACTACAATCCCGCCTTCGTGAGCGGGAGGCCCCCTCTTGGGACGGGACGAGCGTAGGATCGCGGCAATCCTTGCTGCTGATGCTGCGGGCTATTTGAGCCTGATGGAAGTGGACGAGGCGGGAACGATCGCGATCTTCAAATTGGAAAAATCTCACCGAATCCATCTGCTTTTGGCAAATCATCCTGAATCGATGAAATGTTCATGATACTCTCTGCGCAATAGACATGCTCTCTAGGGCTCCAGGTGCTATTGGTGGCAGTTTCTTGATTATCAAACAAGGAGGGAAATGTACCGCACAACTCTATTTTATTGCCATTATCCTCAAAAATAAGGAAATTATAAACTTTACTTCCACAAATAGTGCAAAAGAAACGTTTGAATTCATCTTTCCTCGACTCCGTACGCGTGAACCATTTCAACAGATGTGCGCCTTCAATGACTCGAAATTCAGGTTCCCTTACATAGACGTACTGATACAGAGGCGCGGCGTGAGCTTGACGGCAATCCCTGCAGTGGCAGTACCCAGCCCAATATGGGTTGGCGCCCGCCGATATCGAGAAACGAACACTACCACAATAACAGCTACCTTGGATGTCTTTATCGCCCGGGGTATTCATGCTGGTCGCCCTCGATTTATTGCGGGGAACGTCAGTTCAACCACCACTGATCGGGGTTCTCCGGATGTGTTTGCCTGAGTCGGTTGAGCTGACACTCACCAGATGGAACCCTATTCAACCGACATTCCCCATATGAACCCTGGTTCCGAGCATCACGATATCCACTTGGGGTCCATGGGGCAAGGTGGCGCGCGTTGAGCAGCGGTGATTGCGCCCGCTTGCCGCTACAAGCGTCACCAACGGCCGTTTCGGGCTGCTGATCGCTCCGCTTCTCGCTATCAAGGTGCATCCCTCCCGTCGTTGCCGTCATCGCCGACACCACCGTCGTCGCGCCGGAGACGGCGGCGGCCGGAGTTGCGCGATCAGCCGAAGGACTTCCTCGAACAGGTCCCTCGGCACCGCGACCTCCGCCATCTGGGATGCGATATAGCGGCTCGGCGGACGGTGCCAACAGAGCCGTTTCCCACGCTTCCATGTCTCAGTTGGGTCATCAGAAGAAGCCTTGGTCGCCCCGCACCAACGTCTGCCATTGAGCGCAATGCAGACACGATCCTCTGCGTGGCGGACGTTCAGGACGTCGGTACGGCAGGATCTCGAGTTGAGCCCCCGCCCCTCGCCCGCGACTTGACAAGCCGGCGGCGTCCGTTTGTTGTGCGGCCCCGCCCGCAACCGGCCACATTGGACGCCTCGCCATGCATCGCTACCGCTCCCACACCTGCGGCGAGCTACGTCGCGCCGACGTGGGAGCGACGGCGCGCGTGTCCGGTTGGGTCCATCGCAAGCGCGACCACGGCAACCTGCTGTTCATCGATCTGCGCGATCACTACGGCCTGACCCAGTGCGTGGTCGAGGCGGGCGAGCCGGCGTTCAGGGCGCTGGACGCGCTGCGCTCCGAGACCGTCGTCACGGTCACGGGCCGGGTCGTCGCGCGCTCGGCCGAGACGGTCAACCCCGAGCTCGCCACCGGCGAGGTCGAGCTCCGGGTCGCCGAGGTCACCGTGCTGTCCGAGGCCGAGCCGCTGCCGTTCCCGGTCGCCATCGAGGCCGACTACCCCGAGGACATGCGACTGCGCTACCGGTTTCTCGACCTGCGCCGCGAGACGCTCCATCGCAACATCGTGCTGCGCTCCACGGTGATCACCAGCATCCGACGGCGCATGATCGAGGCCGGGTTTCTCGAGGTCCAGACGCCGATCCTGACCGCGTCGAGCCCCGAGGGCGCGCGCGACTTCCTGGTCCCGGCCAGGCTGCATCCGGGCAAGTTCTACGCGCTGCCCCAGGCGCCCCAGCAGTTCAAGCAGTTGCTCATGGCCTCGGGGTTCGACCGCTACTTCCAGATCGCGCCGTGCTTCCGCGACGAGGACGCGCGCGCCGACCGTTCGCCGGGCGAGTTCTACCAGCTCGACGTCGAGATGAGCTTCGTCGAGCAAAGTGACGTGTTCGCGGCGATCGAGCCCGTGATCCACGGCGTGTTCACCGAGTTCTCGACGCGCCCGGTGACGGCGCCGCCGTTCCCGCGCATCGCCTACGCCGACTCGATGCTGAAGTACGGCAACGACAAGCCGGATTTGCGCAACCCGCTGGTCATCGCCGACGTGACCGATGCCTTCGCCGGCTCTGGCTTCAAGATCTTCGCGCGCGTGATCGCCGAGGGCGGCGTGGTGCGCGCGATTCCGGCGCCGGGCGCGGCCGATCGCCCGCGCAGCTTCTTCGACAAGATGAACGAATGGGCGTGGGCCGAGGGCGCGCCCGGGCTCGGCTACGTCGTGTTCGCCGCCGACGGCGCCAAGGGCCCGATCGCCAACAACCTCGACGCCGAGCGGCTGGCACGCATCCGCGCCGCGACCGGATCGGGACCCGGCGACGCCGTATTCTTCGCCTGCGACCGCGAAGCCAAGGCGGCCAGGCTCGCCGGCCTCGCGCGCACCCGGCTCGGCGAGGAGCTCGGGCTCAAGGAGCGCGACGCGTTCCGCTTCTGCTGGGTCGTCGACTACCCGATGTTCGAATACGACGAGGAGGCCAAGTCGATCGGCTTCAGCCACAACCCGTTCTCGATGCCCCAGGGCGGGCTCGCGGCGCTCGAAACCAAGGACCCGCTCGAGGTCCTCGCGCACCAGTACGACATCGTGTGCAACGGCGTCGAGCTGTCCTCGGGCGCGATCCGCAACCACGAGCCGGCGACCATGGTCAAGGCGTTCGCGATCGCCGGCTATTCGCGCGAGGACGTCGAGCGGCGGTTCGGCGCGCTCTATCACGCGTTTCAGTTCGGCACGCCGCCGCACGGCGGGCTCGCCCCGGGCATCGACCGCATCGTCATGCTGCTCGCCGATGAGCCGAACCTGCGCGAGGTCATCGCCTTTCCGATGAACCAGCAGGCCCAGGACCTGCTGATGGGCGCGCCCGCCGAGGTCGGCGAGAAGCAGCTCCGCGAGCTCAACATCCGGCTCGCGCCGCCGCCCAAGCCGGCGGGATAGGGCAGCCTCGAAAGCTTCCGCGCTCAGCGTTCCTCGCTGGGGACAGCGGCAGGCGGGGTATCAACCTCGACTCCGTCGTCTGTTTGACCGTTCGTCACCTCGTCGCCTTTGGCGGCCCGAGCGAGCGCATAGACCCGACGGAACTTCTTCTTCGTGGCGTTGTAGTACGCCGGGGCGTTGGCGACGATGATGCTCGGAGCGACCCCGGTCGTCGCCCCGAAGGCGGCCGCGTGAATCGCCGTTGCTGCCGATCCGCAGAAGTGGGCAACTCCGGTCGCGAGCTGGACAAAGGTGCCGGCGTCGATCTGACCGCCTTCGAGCATGCGCATCGCTTCGTCGCTCCCAGCGCCATAGCAGTCCATCTCGTCCGCGTTCGCAACGCCGAGCCATGCGAGCAGCGCGGAAAGCAGACAGATGAGACGCCTTGGGTGAACGATCGGCCCCATGATTGCGGACCCCCACGTCGTGCCATCTAAGTTAAACGGCAGAACACGTTTCGACCAGCTTGAATGGGTACTCCTGCCGCCAATCGAGACGCGTGCTTCGCACGCTCCTTAGAGCGAACGGTTGAGGGGAAAGCCGTTCGTGGTGAGGCGTGGGGGCGGTTGCCCCCCGCCCCCACGCGAAGCGCCGTCTCGAATCACGGACGGCCTCGCGCGCGCAGCTGGTTCCATCGGATCGGAACATGCACTTACGTCTCGGCAAACGACCATTCCCGGAACGCTCGATACAGTTGGAGAAGATCGCGATGGTGGTGATGGGGTGTGATACCGGCGCACGTATGTACTGACTCTCGTTCCGCCTCATCCTGAGCTTGTCGAAGGATTAGGTGGTGCACCGGCCCTCGTGCTTCGACAAGCTCAGCACGAGGGCGTTTTGTAGGATCAAGACTTAAGCGCGGCGGTGTGATTAGCCGT
>JBBDQV010000171.1:0-17736 GCA_040905845.1 Alphaproteobacteria bacterium
GCTTACGCTACATCCGCCAACCCAATATCAGTGCCGCGATGAATAATTCGGGCTAAGGACCCGCGCAACGCCGAGCGCATCTTCCCCTACATCGGCGGCGAGGAGGTCAACAGCCACCCGCGCCAAGAGCCGCATCGCTACGTCATCAACTTCGAGGACTTTCCGCTCCGGCGCGAGGTGATGAACCCGACGTGGGCCGACGCCGAAAAAGACGAGCGCAAGGCCATGCTGCGCACAGGCATCGCTCCCCTCGACTACCCCGGTCCCGTCGCCGCCGACTGGCCCGACCTGCTCGCGATCGTCGAGTCGAAGGTGAAACCGGCACGGGATGTACAGAAGCGGAAGGCACTCAGGGAGCGGTGGTGGCACTATGCTGAAAAGCGGCCTGGCCTTTACCGCGCCATCCGCGGCCTCGACCGGGTGCTGGTCAGATCACTTACAAGTAAACATTTTCCAACTTTTTCGTTTGTCAACCGTAACACTGTATATGATCAAACATTGATCGTGTTTGTTATTCAAGAATATGAACTGACAAGTTGTTTTATAAACTCACTACATGAAGTTTGGACTACTTTTTTCGGAGCTACTCTCGAGGATCGACGAAGATACAACATCGCCGACTGCTTCGAGACGTTCCCGTTTCCGCGCGACGACCTCAGTGGCGCGCTCGAGGACGTTGGCCGCGCGTACTACGAGCACCGCGCCGAGCTGATGGTCGCGAACGGCGAGGGCCTCACCGACACCTACAACCGGTTCAACGACCCGGAGGACACATCGCCGGGAATCGTCCGCCTGCGCGAGCTCCACGCGGAGATGGACCGTGCCGTGCTCGACGCCTACGGCTGGAACGACCTTCGCCCCGAGGCGACCTTCGAGCGCGAGTGGGAGACCGACGAGGAGGCCGGCCCCTGGCGCTACCGCTGGCCCCAGGAGGATCGCGACGAGGCGCTCGCCCGCCTGCTCGCGCTCAACGCCGAACGCGCCGCCGAGGAGGCCCGCAATGCCTCGACGATCCGGCCGGGGCTGTTCGGCGATGATGTGGAGGACGAGGAGGAGGAGCTTGAAGAGGGCGAGCGCGATCCCGCCGCCTAGGAGACCGACGGCAGACATCCCTTTACTATCATAGGAAACACAAGACGAAATAGGGCTCCGCACGTGAACTCGCGCGAAGGACTGACGATCCATGCAGACGAACTCCCTGACGCTCCAGATTCTGTTCGAGAAGGACGTGCAGTACGTGGTGCCGCTTTTCCAGCGGCCCTACGTCTGGGAGCGCGAGGCGCAGTGGGAGCCCCTGTGGGACGACATCGTGCGTGTCGCGGACCGCCTGCTCGCCCGCGAGCTCCCGCGCGCGCACTTCCTCGGCGCCTCGGTGCAGGACAAGCCGGACGCCCCGCCTGGCGTGCTCGAGACCTGGACGCTCATCGACGGCCAGCAGAGGCTCACGACGCTGCAGATCCTGCTGCAGGCGTTCTGCGACGCGGTGGCGGGCCTCGAGCTCGAGCCCTACCGCCAGGCGCTGATCAAGATGACGCGAAACGACCATCCGCTCGCCACCAAGGCGCACGAGGCCTTCAAGGTGTGGCCGACCAACGCCGACCGACTCGACTTCCGCACGACGATGGAGGCGGGCTCGCCCAATGGCGTGCGGCGGGCCATCGACAAGTCGCTGACAGTCGAATCCGTCGGTCGGCTAATCCCGGACGCCTACCTGTTCTTCCACGACAAGGCGCTCGAGTGGCTGGGTGACGGCGAGGCGGCCGCAGCGCGAGCCGACACGCTCTACAGGGCGCTCAGGCAGCACGTGCGCATCGTCGTCATCGACCTCGACGAGAAGGACGACGCCCAGGTCATCTTCGAGACGCTGAACGCGCGTGGCACCCCGCTGCTCGCCGCGGACCTGATCAAGAACGCCCTCCTTCAGGGCGTCATCACCGACGGGATCGACCCCGAGGACGCCTACGAGCAGCACTGGCGGCACATCGACGACGATCCCGGCTACTGGCGCAAGGAAGTCGGGCGCGGCCACGCGAAACGGCCACGCGTCGACACCTTCCTGCAACACTATCTGATACTGACGTCGCGCAACGAGGTCGCCGCAGCGCACCTCTACACCGAGTTCATTGAACTCGATACTAAGGGCGCCAAGGCCGATCCGCCCGTTCCGCCCGCGAAACGGATGGCGGAGATCTCCAGGTTCGCGAAACTCTATCGGCGGCTCGACACGCGCGAGGCGTCGCCCCGCGCGCGCCTGTTCCTCGAGCGGCTCGCAACCATGGACATCGGCGCCACTTACCCGTTCCTGCTCCGCCTATTCGATCGCTTCGGTGCCGCAGAGAACGTCGTCAACGCCGTGCTCGGGGACCTAGAATCCTTCCTGGTCCGACGAATGGTCTGTCGGCTCAGCACGCGCGGATACGGCCGTGTCTTCCTCGACCTGTTGGAGACGCTTGAGGGCGACGCGGCCGGTGCGCCCGGACGCCTGAGCCAGGCCCTGATCGCTCACACCGCTGAGGTGGACCGCTGGCCCGACGACGAGGAGTTCGGCGCGGCGTGGCGCGACTACTCGATCTACGAGAACCTGACGCGCCCACGCGTCCGCCTGACGCTCGAGGCGCTCGAGCGTGCCATGCGCGGCCCTCTCGCCGAGACCGAGGACGTGCCCAAGTACTTGACGGTCGAGCACATCATGCCCCAGGCATGGGAGACGCACTGGCCCCTTTCCGGTCTGGACGTTCCCGCGGTGGAAGCGAATGCGCGACGCAAGCTGATCCACACGATCGGCAACCTGACGCTGCTCAACGACAAGCTCAACCCTCTGGTCTCGAACGGTCCCTGGACGTCGTCCGACGGCGGCAATGCCAAGCGCAACGGCATCAAGGAGAACTCGGTGTTGTTTCTGAATAAGGCGATCTGCGAACGCGAGGTTTGGGACGACAAAACGATCCGCGCGCGTAGCGAGGAGCTGCTTGCCCTGGCCAAAGGCATTTGGCCGAGGCAGCCTACTGGCGCCGGAACGCCATCTCGGAGCACGATCGACCATGAGTAATGTCGAGAAAACTGCCGACAAAGCGCGGTTGACTTCGACCCAGATTCGGCAGCGGCTGATCGAGGCCCTGAAGCTCGACCTCGTCGGCCCCTGGGCCGGGCACGCGCTTGCCGAGGAGCGGCTACCTGGCTGGGTGCGTCCCTCGAACTGGTATTTGACCGGCTTCATCATCCCCTCGGGCACGCCTCCGGAGAAGAGCGCCGATGTGGACGAAGACGACGACCTCGGCGAGATCCCGGAATTGGCGGGTCTGGCCGAGGAATCGAACGAGGAGCGTAAGACCGCGAAGAAGGGCTTCTTCCCATCATCGATGGGCTTGAGTTTTCTCGTGCCGGGGGAGGCGCGCGTGCTCACCGTCACCGTGCGCTGGGGCGACTATGCCCAGGCCGAAATCGAGGGACCGGACGGCAAGCCTGTGTCCGTATGGCAGCGCCAACCGCGCGAGGCGACGATCGCTGTGAAGCTCGGAGCGGCTGACGATTCCGCCGTGTACGACGTGCCGGATTCCAGCGGCCTCCAGCTTCACGTCGTCGAGCGGCCGATTTCGGCCGACGACCTCGATGAGCATATCCCCAAGGGCACACGCTCGACCTCGGTCTTCCTCGTGAACCACCGCGCGCCGGGTGCCGAGGAGCCCGACCTCGCCTACGCCTTTCAACCCGAGTTGGAGGTACGAAGTGACCTCCCCTTCGTGCCGCGGCCCGACCTGCGCGGAGCGCTCTCCGCGGAGTGGGATGAGCGGGTGGCGGATCTCCACTACGCCGACACGCCCGAGTATGCGACCGGCCACGGCGTCTCGGCCGACTGGGAGGTCGTGGACGGCGCGTGCCAACTGGTGCGCACCGCGTGGATCCCGGGCGCCGAGGTCGAGAAGACCACCACCGTTGGCGTCCCGGGCGTCGAGCTCTCCATGGAGACGCTCGGAGGGCTCGCCGACGGCACCGCGGCCGAGGCCGCGTTGCGTGCACTCGTAGTCCAGTACCGCGGCTGGATCGAGGCGCGCCAGACGAACGTCGAGGCCCTTCAAGGTACCCGTCGAGAAACGGTGGAAGAGCTTCTGCGGCTCGCCGGCGTCGCCGCCGACCGCATCGAGCGCGGCATCGCCGTGCTTGCTCGAGACGCGGACGTGCTTGACGCCTTCCGCGTAGCGAACCGGGCCGTGGGCCGGGCGCTCCGGAAGCGGCTCAAGATCGAGGCGCCCCACTGGCATCCCTTTCAACTCGCCTTTCTGCTGCTGAACCTCCCGGGCCTCGCCGACCCGCGCGACCCCAACCGCGAGACGGTGGACCTGCTCTTCTTTCCGACAGGTGGCGGCAAGACCGAGGCGTACCTCGGCCTCGCGGCCTTCGCGATGGTGTTGCGAAGGCTGCGTCACCCTGACGAGAAGGGGCTCGCCGGCGCCGGGGTGAGCGTGATCATGCGCTACACGCTGCGGCTCCTGACCCTCGATCAGCTCGCGCGCGCCGCCGGGCTCGTATGCGCGCTGGAGCTCGAGCGCGAGAGGGATGCCGCGCGCTACGGTGCATGGCCCTTCGAGATCGGCCTTTGGGTCGGGAAGGCCGCCACGCCTAATATCATGGGGCGCAAGGGAGACGGGCGTTCGGACTCGGCGCGCACCAAGGTCCGTCAGTTCAAGTCCGACCCTAAGAACAAGCCCTCGCCGATCCCGCTCGAAACCTGCCCGTGGTGCGAGACGCGATTCCGGCCCGAATCCTTCGCGCTTCTGCCCAATGACGACGCCCCCCTCGAACTGCGCATCGTTTGCACGAACTTCCAATGCGACTTCACGCGCGACCGCCCGCTACCCATCGTGGCGGTGGATGACTCGCTCTACCGACGGCTCCCCGCCTTTCTTATTGCAACGGTTGACAAGTTCGCGTCGCTCCCATGGGTCGGGCAGGCCGGGGCCTTGCTCGGCGGCGCGGACCGCCACGACGCGGTCGGATTCTACGGGGCGGCCGAGCCAGGCAACGGCACGCGGCTTCGGGCTCCGCTGCTGCCGCCGGACCTCGTGATCCAGGACGAGCTTCACTTGATCTCTGGTCCGCTCGGCACAATGACCGGCCTCTACGAGGCCGCGATCGAGGCTCTCTGTATCCGGGAAATCGACGGGCGTGCCGTGCGTCCGAAAATCGTCGCCTCAACCGCGACCGTGCGTCGGGCGCAGGATCAGATCCAGGCGCTCTTCGCGCGACCGCTCACCCAGATCTTCCCCCCACCCGGGCCCGACCGTCGGGACTCGTTCTTCGCCAGGACCGTGCCGGCTCCAGACGCCCCCGCCCGGGTCTACCTTGGGATCGCCTCCCAGGGTCGGAACCCGAAGGTCCTAATGCGCAAGGCCTGGCTCGCGCTCATGGGCGCCGCCGAACGCGCCTATCGCGATGCCGGTGGGCACAAGAATCACGAAAACCCAGCCGACCCGTACATGACGGTGCTCGGCTACTTCAACAGCCTGCGCGAACTGGGCGGCGCCCGGCGGATTCTCGAGGAGGAAGTCCAGAACACCATCAAGGCCTACGGCGTGCGCAAGCGCATCGGCGAGGAGACCGGACTCTTCCGCGACCGCAAGACCTTCTCCGAGGTGGTGGAGCTGACCTCGCGCGTGTCCACCGACAAGGTGGCCGAGGCACGAAGACGGCTCGGGTGTCAGTTCCACGAGGAGCAACGCGTCGACTGCGCCATCGCGACCAACATGATCTCGGTGGGCCTCGACATCCCGCGCCTGGGCCTGATGGTCGTGCTGGGTCAGCCCAAGACGCACGCCGAGTATATCCAGGCCACGAGCCGCGTGGGTCGTAGCGACGAGCGGCCGGGACTCGTGGTTACGCTCTTCAACATCCACAAGCCGCGCGACCGCTCGCACTACGAGCGCTTCCGGCACTACCACGAGACCTTCTACCGTTCAGTGGAAGTGGGGAGTGTCACGCCCTTCTCGGCGCGAGCCCTAGACCGAGGCTTCGCAGGGGCACTCGTGGGGCTCGCCCGTCACGCCAAGCCGGAGCTCACGCCCCCGAGGGGGGTCGAGAAGATCGCCGAGGTGCGGGCGGTGCTCGAGCGCCGGCTCCTTGATGCCTTCCTCGAGCGCGTACAGCACCAACCGTTCGCGGATGAGGCTGAGCGAGAGGAACGTCTGCGCAGTGTGCAGAACCGTGTCGTGGACCTGCTCGACTCCTGGTGGAAGATCTTCGAGGACTACCGCGCGGCTGGCGTAGCGGTGCAATACCAGAAGTACGAGCTGAAGCAGCCCCGGCCGCTACTGCGCGAGATGCTCGACAGGGACTTCGAGTCGGAGCACCACCGGAAGTTCCGAGCCAACCGCTCGCTCCGCGACGTGGAGCCCGAGGTGAACCTCTTTCTCAAGGACCTGAGCGGCGCGCAAGTCGAGGAGCGCGGATGAACCGCAGGGCGCACGGCCAGATCCGTCGCGGACAGGTCATCACGACCTACGGGCCCGGCGCGCTGATTGACCTGCCGAGGCACTCGGCCATCGTCGGGGGGCTCGATACGTGGCCGAAGGTGGGCGATCTGGAGGAGATCGTCGAGCCCCGTCTCGCCCGTAAGCTCCGGATCATGACGGGGGTCCCGGCGCCGAGGCTCTTCGCGCCGCCTCCCGATTCGAACGACCCACGCGAGCCTGCGAGGGGCATCGGCGCATGGCGCTTTCCTGAGTGGTTCGTGGTGCAAGAGGCTGGCAATACCGAAGAGCGAGAGCGCTCGCGGCGTCTTGTTCACCGGAAGGCACTCGACGAGAAAGGCCGCTTCGATGGTCGGCAGGTGGTTGCGACCCGTTTTGTGCGAGCGTGTCCGAGGGGGCACGTGGACGACGTCGAGTGGCATCGGTTCGTGCACGGGCATGAGGACAACTGCCGTCGGCAGCTCTGGCTCGATGAACGTGGTACGAGCGGGGATCTCGCCGACCTCGTCGTGCGATGCGAGTGCGGAAAATCGCGCGGTCTACACGAGGCGACGCTTCTGGAAATGTATCCGCTCGGCACCTGCAGTGGCGCCCGGCCGTGGCTCGGTCGGAACGCGAACGAGGACTGCAAGCTGCCGAGCCGTCTCCTGATCCGTACGGCTTCCAACGCCTACTTCCCTCAGGTGGTCAGCGTGCTGTCGCTGCCGGACAGGGGGACGGCGGTTGAGACGGCCGTTGCGGAACTCTGGGACGACTTGCAGATCGTCGAAAGCGCGAGCGACCTCGCGTTTCTCAAGAAGAAACCCAGAATCGCCGAGACGCTTGCGCCGTTCGCCGACGCCGAGGTCCTTGAGGCCATCCGCGAAACGAAGACTGGAAAGGCGGGCGAGAAACCGGTGAAGCAGGTCGAGCTCGAAGCATTGCTCGCGGCGCCGGAGGGCTTTGGCGACGACGTACCCGTCGATCCGGATTTTCACGCTCGTCGATTTCCCGAACGAGTGTGGCGCCGCTCCAGGCGCTTCGATGGCATCGAGGCCGTGATCCAACTCCATCGCCTGCGCGAGGTTCTCGTGCTAACCGGCTTCACACGTTTCGAAGCGATCATGCCGGACATCCACGGCGAGTATGAAACCGACGTGGAGCGCGCCGACATCGCCCTCGACCCCCAGTGGTTTCCCGCGGTCGAGAATCGCGGCGAAGGAGTCTTCGTGCAGCTGCGCGCGGGCGCCGTGAGGAGTTGGCTCGACCGGCCAGGTGTCCTGCGACGGCTTTATGATCTCGCGACTGGTCACCAGCGTTGGGCGAAGGACCGCAAGATCGAGCGCCCGTTCCCCGGCGGGCCGTACGTTCTCCTGCACACGCTGTCGCACCTCCTCATCCAGTCGCTCGCGATGCGCTGTGGCTATCCGGCGAGCTCAATCCGCGAACGGATCTACGTTGACGGTGAAGCGGAACGATTCGGGATCTTGCTCTACACGGGCAGCCCTGATGCCGATGGAACGCTGGGCGGTCTGGTTCAAGAGGCGCGACACCTTGAGGACCATCTCGCCCAAGCGCTGCGGATGAGCGCGCTCTGCTCGAACGACCCGATCTGTGCCCAGCATGCGCCGGGCACGAGCATGGAGGGCCGCTGGCTCCACGGCGCCGCCTGCCATGGCTGCGCGCTGGTCGCGGAGACATCCTGCGAGATGCGGAATGACTACCTGGATCGTGCGCTCGTCGTGCCGGTTCTGGGTGTCGCCGATGCCGCCTTCTTCCAAGCCATCGCATGATCGACGGGATCCTCGATCTGCCGGCGCATCTGCGAAAGCGCTTGGCGAGCGCATTGGACTCGAAGGTTCTCGGCCCGCCGTACCCGGCTGCGGCTCTAAGTTCGGTGCTGGGGCTGAATGAGGGGACTGATGCTGTCGCCGCAGCCCTGGCCGAATTGGAGCGGCAGGGAATCTCCGGACCAGTGGCTGCCGCTTGGATACGGACGGTCGAGCAGGCCGCTTTGCGCGCTCCTAGACCCGACTTGGTATGGTCGGGTCCCGAGGTGCCGGGCCTGCATGCGCGTGACACGCGGCGCGTCTACGAGGAACTTCTCGGCTCGGCGGAACGGTCCGTCTGGGCGAGCACCTATGCGTTCTTCGACGGCCCCAAGGCGTTCGAGATCTTGGCGCGCCGTATGGACACCAGGCCAGGCTTGCGGGTCATTCTTCTGCTGAATATCCAGCGCAGAAAGGGCGATACGACTGCGGCGGACCACCTCGTGCGGAGTTTTGCCGACCGGTTCTGGAAAGTGGATTGGCCGGGCGCGTCGCGACCGCGGGTCTATTACGACCCCCGCGCTCTCGACCTGGACGGGCCGTCTGGCGTCCTGCATGCCAAGGCGGTCGTCGTCGACGACGAGGCGATTTTCGTTACCTCGGCGAACCTCACCGAGGCTGCGCTCGACCGCAACATCGAGATCGGCCTGCTTGTGCGCGACCGCGCGCTCGCCGCCAGCGTCGCAAGCCATTTCCGCGGACTGATCGACCGGTCGTTGCTCCGCCCGCTGCCGAAGGCGTGAAACGCTCGCCGCGGCCTGGTCTCCGAGAAGTGGTCCAACGCGCATCGCATGTCGGAGCGTCGTAGAGCGGGTTGACTGAACCGTCCAAAGCTAGGCCGGTCGGTGACGGCAGTCTTGAGGGCACGCGATGCGCGATTGAGAGGTTGTCGGGTCATTCCGTCCGATTCCAGAAGACCGCGCGCCCCGGCTCGGAAGGGTCGTGGCGCTGGTACGTCAGGCGCCCGCGGCGACGGACCCCGATCGTCACCCAATCGGGACCGATCGCGTCGATAGGGCGGCCCTCGATGAGCCAGGCGAGGCCCGCGCGATCCATACGTACGTCGGGCGCACCGGGATCGAAGCCGAACACGTCGAGCGGGCGCCATCCGAGCACGGCAGCCTTCCCGCCCCAACGTTCGAGGAAGCGCCCGGCATCGTCGATCACCTGGCGCCAGCGCTCCCGAGGGACTCCGCTCGGGCACGGCATGGCGTCGAGCCTCGCCAGCCCCTCGGCCCACTCGGCGGACACGACCGCGCCTTCCTCGACGATCGCGGCGCGCTCGGCGAGGTCGTCGGGGTTGGGAGCGGCCAAGGCCTCGGCGGGGGCATCCTCTGCCGGGCCGGCCTCATCTCTTTCGGAAGTCTCTCTATAGGTGCCAATAGCGCCTATAGTGCCGTTAGGTGGGATATTGGCACTAAAGACACTATTGGCACCTATAGAGAGACCCGAGGGGTCCTCGCGAAACGCCTGTAGCCACTTGCTCATCGGAGGGCCGTCCATAGCGTGGGGTTGATCCGGTAGTCCTCGCGAGGGCGGCCCGGCGTGTCGCCTTCTCGCGCCTTCGCGGGGATCAACCAATCCACGTCAACGAGCGCTGCGATCGCAGCCCGCACCGCGTCGGGTTCCTTGAAGCCGGGCAATCCACTCTTCCGCCGCACGTCGCGCGCGTTGATCGTCTCGGGGCGATTGCGGACGATCCAGCGGGCGAGGATCGCGGCGAGGCGGTCCTGACTCGGGAGCGCGGCGTCGCCGTAGACTCGTTCGGCCATGGGCTTGAAGTAGTCCTCGACGAGCGCGGCGGCGGCCTTGATCGCGCGCGCTGACGTGGCCCGGCTCGGGCGCCGCCGGCTCGGCGGCCCACCACAGGAATTCGAGCACGAGAGCCAGGCGAAGAACGTGCCCCGGCGCCTTCCCGAACGCGCTGGCCAGCATCCCGCTCGCGTCTTCGCCATGATGTTCCTCTCTCCACTTCTGGAAGATCGCCGCCGCGTCCTCGGCGAGCGGAACGAAGAACGGCCGGAGCTCGCCTTTTTCGGTCGGCACGGGCCGAAGGCCCCGAAGACGACGAAGAACCGCGAGCGCGCCCGAGGAATCGGCGATGAGAGTGGGCCGCTTAGGCGACAAGGATTCGGGCCAGGACCACAGAAACCGTGCCGGCAATCCGTCGTCCTCGCCCTTTAAGAGGGCTGTGTTCAACCGCTCCGGTTGAATCCCGCCGAAGATCGCCACGGCGAGGCGCGACACGCGGATCGGTTTGCCGTTGTGCTTCACGCGGTCCACGACGAAGGGGCGCCCGCCGTACGCCTCGACCCAGAACGCCCGATCCCCGCCTGCCCCACCGTACTTGTCGAAGAGCCCGAGCCACCCGGCCAATTCGTCGCGTGAGAACAGTAGGCCACGGCCGTCCGAGGCGAGGACGTGAGCCATGGCCTCGGTCGTCGCATCGGACGCCAACAGACGTGGGCGCGCTGGTTCGACGGGATCAACGGCGTCGGGTGGCATGAGCGGTGGCGCCGCACCGTTCTTGACCGCAGTGCGAACGTCGGCCTCCCAATTCTCGCGCGCGACCTTCGCGGCGGTCCGCCGTGTCTGCCAGTCGCGATGCGTGGACTCAAATCCTTCGGCCATCTCGCTTTCGAGATCACGACACAGCCCCAACACCGGATCGGCGCCGGGGCTCTTGCTCGACGACGGTGTCCCGACGGAACATATCCACAGGACCGGAGGCTCGTTCCAGCCCCGCCAAGGCGTGACCCATCGCGCGTTGCCGATGATCGCGGACGCGGTGGCGAGCAGCGGGGCGGCGACGTAATCCACGGGCGCGCCCGCCGCGTCGGCGCCCGCCTTAATCCACGTATCCCAGAACGGCCCGAAAACTTCCATGGGGAGCGCCGGGGCCGGTCGCCTGCCCTCGCGCAAAACGGACAGGTCGGGGGCGAGCATCATGTATTCGCGCCCGGCGTCAAGCGGCGTCATTGCGGCGTCCTTTCAGGCGGTCGTTCCAGTCCGCGCCGGGCTCGGGTGGCGGCGCGATGCGAACCTTGCGGCCCTCGGCGGTCCAGCCCTTCGCGGAGCGTTCGGCCGCAGCGAGTCCCGCGTCGTCGTGGTCGGCCGCGATCACGACTCTGGCAGCGCAAGGAAGATTGGGCAGGATCAGTCCGGCAAGTCCGGGGGCCGACACCGCCGCCCAGCCCGGCAAGCTCGAAAGCTGCATGTAAGCCAGGGTGCTTTCGATTCCCTCGCCGATAGCGAGGACCGATCCGGCCTTCGCGAGGCGCACGGCGCCGCCGGCGCATGGGCCGAGCGCGAGCTTGGGATTTGGCACGTCGGCCTTGCCGGCACCGTCCGCGCGGAGATAGGTGCGTTGCACGGCGGTGATCCTGCCTTCGGCGCTCTGGACGCCGGCGACCATGCAGGGCAGGCGCAGCCCGGTCGGTCCGTGCCGCAGCGCCGGGTGGAAGCGCAGGATCGGCGGCGGGGCGAGCACGATCGAGCGCGAGCGAAGGTATGTCTCGATGATCGTCCCGGCCGCTGGCGCCGAGGCCCGCCAGATTAGAAGCGCGGATGCGGTGTGCTTCACCTGGTCGGCGCGTTCTTCGGCCTCGCGCTGGGCTTCGCGTGCGCGCTGGCGTGCGTCGCGGCCGTGGGGCCTACCGACGTGCCTTCCGGCCTCGGGCCACAGCCCAAGGCCCGCTAGGGCGTCGCGGACGGCGGCGAAAGTGCAGCCCGCGTGACATCGGATCAACAGGCGCTCGGCTTCGCCGTCACGGACACTCAGGCTCGGGTCGCGATCGTCGTGGGCGGGGCAACGCGCCGTCCCGTAGGTGCCATGCCAGCGCCCCCCCAAGGCACGGGTCAACTCGCGCGCGTTCACGACCGGCCGTCGATCACGATGACATGGCTTCCGCCGGTAGTCGGGTCCCGTAATGCCTGCACTGGCGCCACCAAACGTCGTGCAAGGCGCGCGCCGTGGCCTCGTTGGGCGTGATCCAGTTCCCGATGAGCTGGGGCGGTGAATCGTCGTCGAATTCTTGAAGTGGATCGATCCGAGAGGTATCGTCGGGATTGTCAGCAGCCCGCTTGACGAAGTTCCCGGAGCCCCGGCCGTTGGCAACGGTCGGGGCTCTTCGTTTCCAGGCCATCGATCACGCGGCCTCGGGCCGCTCGGGGCCGGAGTCGGACGTACTGCGTCGGGAGCGCGCGTTGATCCAGGCCACGACGTCACCCACTCGGTAACGGACGCGCCCGTGATCTGAAAGCTTCAGGAACGGCGGGCCATCCGACCGCCTTTGACGCCACGCCTGGGTCGCGCGGGTCGAAACGCCGAGCAAGTCGGCGAGCTCGCGCTCAGTGATCAGTCGATCAGGATTGTCGAACCCCGGGCCGTAGGGCGGCACGGAGGCAGGGGGGAAGGGCAACATGGCGATCCTCGCACTAGAGGTTGCGACGAGGACATCATGACCGCATGCAGAGCGATCTTAACCGGCAGTAAGCTATTTTCTCAGGTTGGCCTGTAGTTGCCGCACGGCCCTTTCGAGCCGAGCGAGTAGCTCGTCCCTCAGCGTCTCAGGTTCGGCGTCAGCCTTGCACGCGATGGTCATTGTGCGCGACCGACGCACGTACTCGTCGTCGAATTCGTTGCCGTGATCCGTGTCGATCTGCCCGGCCCACGTCAGGATCGTCTTGGCTATGATCGCCACGCCCGCTCGCGAATCACGGCGGTACCCACCGCGCAGTTTCACACCCAGCGAGTCCAGGCGCTTAGCGATTCGAGCGGCGGCGGTCCCGCGATCCAATCCCGTTCCTTCCAGCAGGTCGAGCGTGACCACGATGGCCCCGCGCAGCATACGCTCGAAATCTGTCAGAGCTTGCCGACCGCCTTTCCGCCTGATCGCTAGCAACGGGGTCGATCGACCCTCCTCGGCCTCGCGCAGCGCCGTCCCGATCGCGCTGAGTCGGGACTTCAATGTGACCAACTCGGGAGTCTGCGACAGACGCGGATCGTGAGCTAGGTAATCCACGACGGCGTTGAGAATCGAGACGGTCCCGCGCCGATCGAGGGAGGCCTGTCGCACGCAATCGAGCAGTGCCCCGACAGGGTCCGTGT
This sequence comes from Alphaproteobacteria bacterium, assembly GCA_040905845.1. GTDB lineage: Bacteria > Pseudomonadota > Alphaproteobacteria > SP197 > SP197 > VGDP01. Next base: position 13,383 of record JBBDQV010000171.1, read on the forward strand.
CATAGCGGCGCCGCGCGTCCGCGACCACCGCCTCGGCCTCCGCCTGGGTCATCGGCGGGTCATCGTCGCCCGCATTGGACGGGCAAGAGCGACGCGGCGGGCCGGCAGTAGGGCTGCCGGGTTTCGGGGCGCGACCCCCTAGCCGCGTCGCCGTCACCCTACACATCGTCGCGCAGGGCGACAACGGTGCCCGTCCCGCGATCGACGCCGAGGCGTCCACTCCTGATCGGGGTCTTCATCGCCGTGTCGATCGCCGTGCCGATGGCCTCGGCGGCGCGTGCCACGGGGTCATCGCCGAGGTGCGCGTAGCGCTGCGTGGTCGCGGCGACGCGATGACCTAGCAATTTGCCGAGGACCGGAAGTCCCTGTCCTCCGGCCGCACCGATGCTGGCGTAACTGTGCCTCAGGTCGTGGAGCCGTACGTCGTCGAGCCCGGCCGCGCGGCGGATGCGCTGCCAGGGCTTTTCCAGGTCCGTCAGCGGCCCGCCAATGCGCCGGCCGACGATGACGTAGGGGTTGCCAGCGACGCGCTCGACGCGGTCGAGCACGGCGAGCGCGGGGGCGTTGAGATAGACGACCTTGCGGCCCGTCTTGCTGTCCGGCAGGAACAGCATGGCGCGCTCGGTATCGACGTGCTCCCACTTGAGCGTGAGCACTTCCGAAAGTCGGGCGCCGGTGAAGGCGAGCAACAGGATCGCGGCGAGCGCGGACTTGGTTTCGGTGCCGTCGCGTTCCGCGTCGATGACGGCGCGCGCCAGCCGGGCGAATTCCTCGCTCGACAGGAACCGCTCGCGCCGCCGCTCCGGGAAGCGCTCGACGTGCCGACAAGGATTGGTGCCGTCGGCCCGGTAGCCGAGCCGCTCGCACCAAGAGAAGAAGGCCGACAGGATCGCGAGCGCGTAGTTGGCTTGGCGCGGCGTCGCGACCAACGCGCCGTGGACCTTGGCCACGTCGGCGCGTGTCACGTCGCTAAGGCGCAGGTTGCCGATGGCCGGATAGACGAGGCGTTTCAGGATCGAACGGTAGTCGCCCGCCGTCGAGGCCCTGCGCTTGGGCTCGACGTGCTCGACGAGGAACCGCTCGGCGAGGTCGGCGACGGACTTCTCGGCGTTGCGCGCCTCGCGCTCGCGCAACGGGTCCTTGCCGTCGAGCACGAGCTTGAACTTCTTCTTGGCCTCGGTGCGCGCCTCGTCGAGTGTGAGCACGCCGTAAGCGCCGAGCGCCATGAGGCGCTTGCGCGCGCCGGTGCGGTAGCTCAGCACGAAGGCCTTGCGCCCGGATGGATAGACGCGGACGCCGAGGCCGCGCACGACGTGATCCCAACGCACGTCGCGCCCCTTACCATCGCCCCGGTAGCGCGCGGCGTCGATCGACTGTTTGGTGAGCTTGGACATGGCCGACTCCCTACCGGTCGTTGCGGTGACGGCCGGGTCGCGTCCGGCCAAGTCACCAGTAAGTCACCACGCTACATGGCAACCGGCCGTATGTCCATCGCAAACCGTGCGGGACGAAGTGATCGCGGAAGGTGCGCTGAAAAGGCCGATTTCTTGCGCATATCGCACGTCCGCGTGCGGTCGTGGTAGACTCGTCGCAAGGCATGGAGAAGGCCCTTGCCGGCGACTCTTAATCAGCGGGTCACAGGTTCGAGTCCTGTTGCGCCCACCACCCGACGCCTTCGGCTTCGGGTGGCAGGCCGCCTTAAGGCCTGACACCCGCAGCCGATCAGGCGTAGGAGTGTCCCCCGAAGCTCTGTCAGGAGCGAAGGGGGACTGATGCCGCGCGGCGGCGGCTTGACCATGAAGGCCACGGGAATGGGCGCTATCTGAGGCTCGGGTCCGGCTCGTAAGGGCCGAGTACGTGGTCGATTCCCACATAAACCAGGTACGCCGTGTCATACGCAAGATCGGTTCCACTGGCGCACTCGACGATGAACTCGTTGGGGTGCTTAACGCTTTCTCTCCAATGCATCATTCCGCAACCCCTTATTCGGTTCTTAACGAGAGCGCGAATGAGTCCTACCTCTTTCTCCTTGGTCGGGCCTTCTTCGAGCCACGGCCCAGGGAATTGTTCGGCGACTGGCACGTCGCGGTCGCTTGCAGAGTCATCGCAAGCTGCCACCTTCAACGACGCTGCGAGCACGACCACCAGAATGGCAGTATTGCGTGTGATTGCCGCATGCCTTGCACAAGCCCTTCTGCAGGCCCGCAGCAAGCCCACGCAGGCGAGGCCGAAGATGGTGAGGGAGGACGGTTCGGGCACCGAGGGCGCGGTCGTGAACGCCGCTGCCCCGCCTAAGGAGGCGCTCGGGAATTTCACGCCGTTGTCGGTGTTCGTCGCGCCAAGGAACACGTCCATGACGAAGGCAACTCCCAGCGCCTCTGACAATGGCTGGTCCTGGTGTTTAAGGAGCGCAAGCCCAACGTCGAACGCCCCGTGATCGCCAAGGACCGAGCCGATGGCGAAGTCGATCTCGAATTCAAAGAACCCGATGATGAATGTGGAGGGCGAGCCGCCGCCCCCGCTGGCGCCCGCCAGGATCAAGCCCGAATCCGCATCAGCGCCAGCCCCGATTTCGATGGCGGGGCTGGCATGAACTGCGACGTGGTCGAGAACCGCATTCTTGTTCGCGATGAGGATGACCAGCGCAGCGTCACCCCCGATCACGGCGCCGTCCGGCGCAAAGCTCCCCAACGTGAACGTCGTGCTGTTCTCGATAACGACGTTGGATCGCGGCAGCGGCGGCGGTGAAGTCAGCAGCGGGTTAAGGCTGAATGCCAAGGGCACCTGTAGGGAGAACACCGGCAGCGCAAAGACGGGACCCGATCCGGCCAAGGTCGCCGCCAAGATCGCTCCCAAGAAACCAAGGCCTTCTCGAAGATTTCGTCCGCGCATCGACGGTCCCGCCAATCATGCGCCTCGCTTTCCCGCCAGGATGCTACGCCTGTCGGGTGACGTTGCCGAACCCCAATTTGATTTCCGCGACTCCGACGCGTCCCAAGCGCGGCGCGGCGCCACGATCGCAGCCTCGCATGCCTCGCCGGGTGACAGCTCGGCCACGGTCGCGGCGATGGCGGGGGCAGACTCAGCGATGGCATCATGCACCGGCTAGGGATGCGCCGGGCCGGACTCGGCGTCGAGCGCGGGCCGCGATTCTGAAAAGCTCGGTATCGCGCGCGAAATTTGCCTGGGGACCCGGTACCCAACGATGCCGACCCAGCGATGCGAGGCCGCCCCGACCAAACCCGTCGGACCTTGCTTCCGTTGATCTTGAACAGGCGCGCTCGGCCACCCTATCTTAAGCGATGGTAGGTAATGTGACGGGACATGACACGGTGAACGGCGCGAGTCACGGCCGCGTCACGGAAAGGTGGGTACGATGCGCCGCGTGAAGACCTACCGCGTTCGCGCCGCCTGGGACGCCGAGGCCGGCGTATGGATTGCAACGAGCGATGACGTGCCGGGATTGTGCTGCGAGGCGGAGACGTGGGCCGAGCTAATCGACTCGGTGCGCGAGTTGGCTCCGGATCTGCTCGTTCTCAACCACGCCGCCCCGCCCGGCGCGCGGACCGTCACCCTGAGGATCGTCGCCGAGGACGAGCGAGCGGTGACCCTGGTCGCCTGAATGCCTTCGGGGTTGTACCGCCAACTCGCATCCGAGTTGCGAGCGGCGCGCTGTGCGATCGTCCGTCAAGGCAAGGGGAGCCATGAGATTTGGCAAAGCCCCTGCGGACGGACATTCACGGTCCCGGTCACGATCAGGTCCCGCCATCTGGCCAACGAGATTCTAAAGCAGGCCGGGTTGCCAAAGCAGTTCTAGGCCGAGCTCCTAGAGCACGTTGCGATCATGTCGACCCAAGTCGACTGTCATCTCCGGGCCGGCCCCGAGGGCAGGCCGGATATCCAGGGCAAGAGCTCGGACCGGTGGCTCGGATCTCCGGCCTGCCCCTGACACCGATCGGGGGTTCGCCGCCGGCCCGGCGCCCAGGGATGACAACGTCAGAGCTCGGCGCGATTCACGATGATCGGAAGACAGCTTACCGCCCCTTGAAGTTGGGCTTGCGCTTCTCGGTGAAGGCGCGGGCGCCTTCCAGGAAGTCTTCGGAGATGAGCATCCGCTCGTAGGCCGGCAGGCCGCTCGAGCCGTTGCCCTGGGCCCGCACGGCGCGCTTGGTGAGGTCGAAGGCGTCCTGGATCGGCAGGTGCATCATGGCGTTGAGCACCTCCTTGAGCGCCTGGAGCGCGAGCGGCGCGCCCTCGGCGATACGGTCGGCGAGTTCGCGCGTCGCCTCGGCGAGCTTGGCCGCGGGCACGACCTCGTGGACCAGTCCCCAGTGCTTGGCCTCGGCGGCGCTCA
>JBBDQV010000171.1:17746-19793 GCA_040905845.1 Alphaproteobacteria bacterium
GCGCACTGCCCCCCCCCGGTCAGCATCAGCTCGACCGCGACGTGGTAGGGGATGCGCCGCGGCAGGCGTTGCACCGCGCCGGCGTCGGGCAGAAACCCGCGCTGCATCTCGGGCAGGAAGAACTCGGCGTGCTCGGCGGCGAGGATCACGTCGCAGCCCAGCGCCAGCTCGAAGCCGCCGCCGACCGCGATGCCGTTGACCGCCGCGATGACCGGCTTCTTCAAGCCCCAGAACTCGGTGATGCCGGCGAACCCGCCCGGGTCCGCCGCGGCCGCGTCGTTGGCCTCGAGCGCCGAGCCCTTGCTCGCCACCTCCTTGAGATCCCAGCCCGCGCTGAACACGCGCTCGCCGGCGCCGGTGACGGTCGCGACGCGCAGCGTCCCGTCGTCCTGGAGTGACTTGAACGCGGCGTAGAGCGCGTCGCTCACGGCTTTGTTGATCGCGTTGACCGGCGGCCGGTCGAGCACGATGTCGAGCACGGCGCCGCGCCGTGTGGTCGTGACGATGGGCTTGGTCATGATTCCCCCTGCGAGGCCTGTCGCGCGGCTCGGACCCTAGAGCATTTCACGGCGCGGCGGGAGGCGGCCCGAAGACGAGCGAGCCCGGGGCCGGAAGAGACTCCGGTCCCGGGCTCGTGTCCCCCGATGGTGCGTCGGGGGGGGCGGCGGCGCGGGGAAGGCCGCTGGTGCCGCGCCGCCGTTCGGCTCAGGCCGCCGCGCCGATGCGGGCCATGAACTTCTCGACCTCGCCGCCGAGCTTGTTGGCCTGGGTGGCGAGCTCGGAGGCGGCGAGCAAGACTTGGCTCGCCGCCTGGCCGGTCTCGGAGGCGGCTTGGTTGACCCCGGCGACGTTGGACGAGACCTCGGCGGTGCCTCGGCTCGCCTCCTGGACGTTGCGGCTGATCTCGTTGGTCGCCGCGCCCTGCTGCTCGACCGCCGTGGCGATGGTCGCGGCGATCTGGTTGACCTCGGCGATGGTGCCGCCGATCGCCTTGATGACCGAGACCGATTCGCCGATCGCCGTCTGGATGGTGCCGATCTGGGCGGCGATCTCCTCGGTCGCCTTGGCGGTCTGGGTGGCGAGGCTCTTGACCTCGGAGGCGATCACGGCGAAGCCCTTGCCGGCCTCGCCTGCGCGCGCCGCCTCGATCGTGGCGTTGAGTGCCAAGAGGTTGGTCTGGCTCGCGATGTCGGAGATCACGCCGACCACTTCGCCGATGCGCTGCGAGGCGTCCGCGAGCCCCTTGATGCGCTCGTTGGCGGTGCCCGCCTGGACGACCGCCTCCTGGGCGATCTTGGTCGATTGCGCGACCTGCCAGCTGATCTCGGCGATCGAGGCGGAGAGCTGCTCGGCGGCCGAGGCCACCGTTTGCACGTTGGCCGAGGCCTGCTCGCTCGCCGCCGCCACCGAGGTCGCCTGGCGGCCGGTCTCCTCCGCCGTCGCCGACATCGACTCCGCGGTCGAGCGCATCTCGGTCGAGGCCGAGGCGACCAGCCCGACGACTTCCTTGACGTTGCCCGCGAGCTTGAGCTGCTCGGTCACGATCGTCCAGGTCAGCATGGGGCCGATGTAGTCGCCCTTCCCGTCTCGAATGGCCGAGACCTTGAGCTCGAGCGCCTCCTCGCCGAGCCGGATCGTCGCGTTGTAGGGCAGGTTCGACGGGTTCGATAGGATGCGACGCTGATGCTCGGGGTTCTTGTGGAACACGTCGATCGAGGTGCCGATCAGATCCTCGGCGCGGATGGGCAGCAGCTTCTCCAACGCCTTGATGTTGGTCTTGGTAGTCTTGTTCGCGTAGTCGATCTTGAAGTCGTTCCGGGTGTCGCACGTCATGACGTTGATCGGCATCTCATCGACCATGGTCTTGAGCCGGAACGCCTCGGTTACGGTCGCCTTGAGCGCCGCCATGGCGCGCCACAGTCGGCCGATCTCGTCCTTGCGCGCGGTCGCGGCGATCTCGACGTTGTCGTCGCCGGCGGCGAGCTTCTCGACGCCGTCCGTCGCCTGGGCGATCGGCTTGGGGGTGGCGCCGCCGATGTTCCAGGCG
>JBBDQV010000172.1:0-2127 GCA_040905845.1 Alphaproteobacteria bacterium
CGACCGCCCGCGACCGGGGCATCGACGTCATAACGGGTTCCATGATCGTGGCGACGCACGGGCGCCTGGCGGTCAACGAGGTCTCGGTCGCCGCGATCGGTTCGTTCGGGCGCGCCAGAACGCTCGGCTGCGACCTCGTGGCGGTCTCCGGCGGATGGAACCCGACCGTGCATCTGTTCAGCCAGTCCGGCGGACGGCTGCGTTGGGACGACGGCATCGCCGCGTTCGTCCCCGAGCGGTCCGTGCAGGCCGAGCGCAGCGTCGGCGCCGCGCGCGGCCTGTTCGACCTGGCGGCGGCGCTCGCCGACGGCCACGCGGCCGGGCTCGAAGCCGCCGAGGCGGTCGGGCACCCGGCCCGCGACGTCGAGCGGCCGACGGCCGCGCCGGGTGCGCCCTATCGGATCACGCCGTTCTGGCGGGTCGAAGGCACCCGGCGCCGACAATGGATCGACCGGCTCATCGACGTGACGGTCGGCGACGTCGAGCTCGCCGTGCGCGAGAATTTCGTCTCGGTCGAGCACCTGAAGCGCTACACCACCCTCGGCATGGCGACCGACCAGGGCAAGACGTCCAACGTCAACGGGCTCGCCGTGCTCGCCGCCATCACAAGCCGGCCGATCGCCGAGGTCGGGACGACCACGTTCAGGCCGCCCTATGTCCCCGTCCCCTTCGCCACGCTGACGGGGCTCAGGCGCGGCCGCCTGCACGCGCCGGTGCGTAGGCTACCCGCCCACGCCGCGCACGTTCGCGCCGGCGCCACGTTCGACGAGTACGGCGGCTGGCTGAGGCCCGCGTCTTATCCCGCCCCCGGCGAAGGCCGCGCGGCGGCCATCCAGCGCGAAGCGGCCCATCCGCGCCAGGCGGTCGGCCTGTTCGACGGCTCCTCGCTCGGCAAGATCGAGGTCGCCGGTCCCGACGCGGCCCAGTTTCTCGACCTCATGTACTACAACGCGATCGGCGCGCTGACGCAGGGGCGCGTGCGCTACGCGCTGCTGCTCAACGAGAACGGCAAGGTGTTCGACGACGGCGTTGTCGCGCGCCTGGGGCCGGAGCGCTTTCTCCTGTCGCCGTCGTCGAGCCACGCGGCGGCGGTTCATGCCGCGCTCGAGGAGTGGCGCCAGTGCGAGTACCCCCGGCTTCGCGTGTTCATCGAGGACCTGACCGCGTCGTGGGCGACCCTCGCGGTGACCGGCCCGCGCGCCCGCGGCATCATCGAGCGGCTCGACACCGACATCGCCCTCGATGCCCGATCGCTGCCCCACATGGCTGTCGCCGAGGGCCATTTGTGCGGTGTTCCGGCGCGCGTCGCCCGCGTGAGCTACACCGGCGAGGCGGGCTTCGAGATCAGCGTGCCGGCCGGCCATGCCGAGAGTTTGTGGGACCATCTGCTCGCGCTCGGCGCGCCTGACGGCATCGCGCCGATCGGGCTCGAGGCGCTCATGATCCTGCGCATGGAGAAGGGCTACATCCTGATCGGCGTCGATACCGACGGCAACACCGAGCCCCAGGACCTCGGCATGGCCGGCCCGCTGCGCTCGCGCACGGTCGACTTCGTCGGCCGGCGCTCGCTGATGCGCCCCGATTCGCGCCGCGCCGACCGTTTGCAGCTGGTCGGGCTGGCGGTCGAAGGCGACGCGGCTTTGCCGGCAGGCGCCCACGTCCTGGGCCCCGGCCCGAAGGGCGAGCGCAGCATCGGTCACGTGAGCTCCGGCGCGTTCAGCCCGACGATCGGGCACGCGATCGCGCTCGCCGCCATCGAAGGCGGGCGCGGCCGCATGGGCGAGGCTATCGCCGTGTTCTCGCGGGGCGCGCGCTACCGCGCGCGCATCGTCTCGCCCACCTTCTACGACCCCGCGGGGGCGCGACTCCATGGCTGAGCTCGGGCACGCCGCCGCCTTGGTCGTCGATCCGATCCGCCGCGAAAATCTTTCGATCGCTCCGGTTGGCCTCGCGGGGCAGGTCGTGCTGCGCGGGAAACCGCCGGCGCTCGCTCGCGCGGTCCGCGACGTCGTCGGCTGCGCGCTGCCCGAGAAGCCTTGCACGATCGAGCGGGGTCGCGACGCCGTGCTGTGGCTCGCGCCCGACCGCTGGTTGATCGTCTCGTCCGCGCGGCAGGGACGCGCGCTC
>JBBDQV010000172.1:2137-17183 GCA_040905845.1 Alphaproteobacteria bacterium
GCTGGCCGGCGCCCACGTCCTTGTCGCCGACGCCAGCGACGGGCTTTCCGCCCTCGACGTGACCGGCAGCGGCGCGCGCGATCTGCTCGCCTCCGCCTGCGGGCTCGATCTTCACCCCCGCGCGTTCCCGCCCGACCGGGTCGCGCGCACGCTCGCCGCCGGCGTCGACGTCGTGCTCTATCGGACCGAGAACCAAGACGGGTTCCGCCTGCACGTCGCGCGACCCGTGGCCGCGCACCTGTGGGATTGGCTGGCCGCGGCCGCGGGGGACGCGATGGATATCGGGAGAGTCTGACCCGGGACGCTTCGGCGCGTTTCGTTCGCGTAGAATCGCGGCGCCCTCACCCCGTGGCGGCGGTTGCCGCCCGCCGCCACGCGGGTAGGCGCGGTTGCCGCGCCAACCCTGCGCAACCCTCTCCCGCCATTGGCGGGAGAGGGCAGGGTGAGGGTGTGTGGTTCCAACTCGAGGGAAGCCGCTTTAGCCCCGGCGCAGCGCGGCCCGCACCTTGCGCCGGACGATCGTCTCGAGCGCGCGGTCCTCGCCGATCGAGCCGGCGTAGCGGACGTTGGCCCCGGCGCGACCGACGACGGCCCCGACGTCCTCGACGACGTGGCGACCCCGACCCAGGAAGAACGCGACGACCACGGTTCGTCCACGCACGCTCGCCAGCGTCGCGGCGAACGAAGGTTCGGCCTCGATGAACGCGGCCATGACGCCGCGAAAGACGCGCGGCCGGCGGATCCGTGCCGCGTGGTCGAGCGTCGACCTCTGGGCTCGGGGGTCGCGCGCGGCGCCGTGGCCGACACAGACGACCGTGACGTCGCGCGCTCGCCAGCCGGCTTCGCGGCACGTCTTCAAGGCGAGGGCCAAGCCGATATCGGCGACCGCGCGCGCCGTGCCAAGGGGTAGGCAAAGCCGAATTCGCCCCCTTCGGCCCGAGTGGGCGGCGCGCCGGACGATGTCGAACGTGGCGCCTTCGTTCATCAGCACGGGGACGACGACCCGAGCGCCCCGCGATTGTCCGATCGCCCGGACGATCGCCGAGCCGTCGGTCGCATCCACTTCGATCACGCGCCCGACACCGGGTTCGCCCGCGAGCGCGGCGGCGAGCGGGGTTGTCGCCGGCCGGAAGCCCGCGCCCTTGGGCACTGGATGCCCCGCGAGGACGATGGTCGCGCCTCGCGCGGGGCCATCGAGGCGTGTCATGGCTGACCTCGCTCCCGGGCGGTCGAATCGTGCTCACCACTCCGGGTCAGTGATAGCATGACGCGTCTGGTCGAGATCGAGGCACCCATGGCGAAACCGCAACGCGACGACGTCTTCGGATCCTTCGTGGACCTCGGCGCCAAGCGGCTCGACCCCGCTGCCCTGCCGGTCATCGACATCGGGCCGCTGGGCGATGGCACAGGGCACAAAGCCGCGTCGGTCGCCAAGGCGATCGGGCGGGCGTGCCGAGCCTCGGGCTTTTTCTACGTCGGGAATCACGGCATTCCCCAGCCGACCATCGCCGGATTGATCGCGGCAACGGCCGACTTTTTCGATCTGCCGCTCGAAACCAAGCTCGCGTACGACATCGACCTGTTCCACCGCCACCGCGGCTACGTGCCCTACGGCGGACTCTACGCCGATCCCACGGCGAACCCCGACGTGCAGGAAGGCTACGAGGTCTCGCTCGAGTTGCCGGCCGACGACCCCGATTACCGCGCCGGCAACATGATGTACGGCCCCAACGTCTGGCCCGACGAGCTGCCCGGGTTCCGCGCCGGCGTCTACGGCTACTACGAGGCCGTCCTCGCCCTGGGGCGCCGGCTGTTTAGGGCCTTCGAGCTGACGCTCGGCCTGCCGGCGGGCTGGTTCGACGACAAGACCGACAAGCCGATGGGCCAGCTCCGCCTCATCCATTGCCCGCCGCAGGACCGCATCGAGAAGGGCGACAGCATCGGCATCGGCGCGCACACCGACTACGAGTGCTTCACCATGCTGCTGCAGACCGAGCACGGGCTTCAGGTCAAGAACGCCGACGGCGAGTGGATCGAGGCCCCGCCCCTTCCCGGCACCCTGGTCGTCAACATCGGCGACATGATGATGCGCTGGACCAACGGCAAGTTCGCCTCGACGCCCCATCGGGTCGTCAACCGATCGGGCCGCGAGCGCTACTCGTTCCCGTTCTTCTTCGGCGCCAACTATGACGCGGTCGCGTCTTGCCTGCCGGGCTTCTGCTCGGCCGAGCGGCCGGCCAAGTACCCGCCGACCGGGTGCGGGCTGTGGACCGAGGCCATGCTCACGGACGTCTACGCCTACCGCAAGCCTTGGCGCGGCAAGGTGCCGAACCCGGAGCTGGCGGCGTAGGCGCTCGCCAATCGCCTTCACATGGCTTCGAGGTAGCGCGCGCGTTCCTCGGCGGCGACGAAGCGCTGAACCACGGCGTCCTCGTGCCGGCGCGACGCGACGAAGTGGTCGATGAAGTCGTCGCCGAACAACGCCCGCGCCGTGCGGCTGTGGCCGAGTCGATCGGCCGCCTCGGCGAGCGTCCGGGGCAGCGCCTGCAGGCCTTCGGGGACGCTGTCGCGCGCGTCGCCTTCGAGCGGCGCCGGCGGCTCCGCCTTGGTCTCGACGCCCCATAGCCCGGCGCCCAGCGCCATGGCGAGGGTCAGGTGTGGGTTGGTGTCGGCGGCCGGCACGCGGAACTCGATGCGCGTCGTCGCGGCGTCCCCCGCGACCGCTCGCACCGCCACGCTGTAGTTGCCAAACCCCCAGTTCGGCGAGCGCGGCGACCAGTTGCCCGGCACCATGCGCCGATAGGCGTTCGCCGTGTGGGTGCAGAGCGCCGTCGCCTCGGGTAAGAGGCGCAGCAGGCCGCCGATGAAGTGACGCATGACGGGGCTGGCGCCGTCGGCCGACGCGGCATCGGCGAAGGCGGGCCGCCCGCTCGCCTTGTCGGAAAGCGACAGGTGCAGATGGCCCGACAGGCCTTGGAACCCGGCGCCGAGCTGCGCCATGAACGAGGCCGTCAGCCCGCGGCTGCGGCAGTAGGCCCGGGTGAAGGCCTTGAACAGCGCGTAGTCGTCGGCGGCGGGCAACGGCTCGCGCGCCTCGAGCGTCGCCTCGACGCAGCCGGGCCCGAGCTCGGTGCCCAGGCTGTAGAGCGGCACCTCGAGCCTGGCCATGACGGCCTCGAGCCCGGACAAGAGGTCGGCCCACGCCGCGCCCGAATCCGCGGCGTAGCAGTGGTTGTCGGGGACGAAGGCGCGCGGCGCGGCGAAGTGGCCCGCGCGCAGCGACTCCGCCGTCTCGGCAAGAACGGTGAACTCGCACTCGAACGCGGTGCGCACGGCGTAACCCATGGCGTCGGCCTTGGCGATCTGGCGCGCGAGCAGGCGGCGCGGCGAATGCGCGGCCGACGGCCCGGTGAAGTCCGCCACGTAGAGCGCGGCGTCGGTCTCGAACGGATAGGCGCGTCCGCTCGTCGGGTCGATCTCGGCCGGCTCGGACAGGAAGGTCGACGCGCCGTCGAACACCGTCTCCGCCACGTCCCAGCGGTGCAGGACGTTCGGGAACGAGTACGGCCCGTTCAGCGCCGCCACGGCGTGCCGCGTCGGCATGCGCCGCTCGCGCAGGCTCGCGTTGGTGTCGAAGATGCCGACATGGACCGTCTGGATGCGGCGCGCCTCGAGCGCCCCCGCCGCCGCCCCCGCCGTCGGCTGCGCCAAAGATGGCAAGCTGGTCACCTGTCTCCCTTGTCGCTCAGCATATAGACCGACGCGAAGATGACCACGAGGGAGGAGACGACGATCACGGTGCCGATCGCGTTGATCTCGGGGGTGATGCCTTGCCGGAGCGTCGAGTAGATGTACATGGGAAGCGTGTTCTCGCGTCCGGTCAGGAAGAAGGTCACCGGGATCTCGTCGAACGAGAGCGTGAAGGCGAGCAGCGAGGAGCCGACAATCGCGGTTCGGATGTTGGGCAGCGTGACGAACCGGAACGTCTGCCAGGGCCGGGCGCCCAGGTCGTCGGAGGCTTCCTCGAGCCGCCGGTTGAACCGCTGCAGGCGCGCGAACACCTGGGTCACCACGACCGAGACCAGCGCCGTGCCGTGGCCGAGGATGACCGTCTCGAGGCTGAGGTTGAAGCCCATGACGCGGAACAGGTTCAGCATCGAAATGCCCGTGATCAGCCCGGGCAGCACCAGCGGCAGCAGCACCGCGCGGCGGAACACGGTCTTGCCGGGGAAGTCGACGCGGTCGAGCGCGATCGCCGCCGGCACGCCGAACGCGACGCAGATGACCGTCGCGGCGGTGGCGACGTAGAGGCTGTTCCCCAGCGCGCGCAGAAGGTCCTGGTTGGTGAACGCCGCTTCGTACCAGCGCCAGGTGAAGTCGCGCAGCGGCAGGGTCGTGACCGTGTTGTCGTTGAAGCTGAAGATGACGAGCACGACGATCGGCAGGTAGAGGAAGGCGACGACGCACGCCGCCGCCGTGCCGAGCGCGCGGGCCGAGAAGCGTGGGCTGTGGAAGCCGAGGCGGCGCGCCGCGCCGGCGGACGCCGCGACCGGACCGATGTCGGCGGCGACGGTCATGGCTCAGGCCAGGTCGAGCCGGCCGGCGCGCTCGAGCCGGTCCGACAGAGTGATGATGGTCAGCACGATGAGCAGCATGACCATGCTCAGCGCGGACCCCAGGGGCCAGTTGAGCGCGGTGCCGAACTGCGATTGGACGACCGTGGCGATGAGCGCCCCGTCGGCCCCGCCGACCAGGAAAGGCGCGACGAAGTCGCCCATGGTGAGCGAGAACGTGAACGTCGCGCCCGCCAGGATGCCGGGCACCGACAAGGGCAGCGTGATGGCGAGGAACGTTCGCAGGCGCCCGACCCCGAGGTCCTTGGAGGCCTCGATCAGGCTGCGCGGGATCTTCTCGAGTGCCGTGAAGATGGGCATCACGCAGAACGGCACGAAGATGTAGGTCAGGGTGATGACCATGGCGAACTGGTTGTAGAGGAAGAGCGGGGTCGGCTCGTCGAGCAGCCCGATCCAGACCAGGAAGGAGTTGAGCACGCCCTCGCTGCCGAGGATCGTCTTCCACGTGTAGGCGCGCAGCAGGTACGACACCCACAGCGGCACGACGACCGCGACGTAGAGCGCGGCGCGGAGCCGCGGCGAGGCGATCTTGAACACCAGGAAGTAGGCGAGCGGATAGGCCAACGCCACGGCCGCGATGGTGACCAGCGAGGCGATCTTCATCGTGCGCAGCAGCACCTGGTAGTACTGCGCGTCGAGGAACAGGGCCAGATAGTTGCCGAGCTGGAAGTCCGGCACCATGGTCGGGAACCGGCGCGTGTAGAAGCTGTAGGTGAACATGATCGCGTAGGGCACGAACATGAACGCGAGCGTCCACGCGAGCGGCCCGCTCAGGATGCCGGCGGCGAACAGGCGACGGCGGTCCGCGAGCCTCATGGTTCAGCGCGCGCCCGCGTCGGGGAACACCGAGATGCACGACGGCTCGATGACCAGGGTCACGGGGGTTCCCGCGTCGGGCACGCCCGCCTGGCCCATGGCGAGCTGGAGCTGCACGTCCACCATGAACGGCGCCCGCTGGCCGATGTCGACGTTGATCCGCACGCTGTTGCCGTGGAAGAAGGATTCGAGCACCGTGCCGTCGATCCGATTGGCCGACGCAGGAGCCGGCGTCCCGCGCGCGACCAGCAGCGCCCTTTCCGGGCGCACCGCCAACTGGACCCGTGTCCCGCCGGCCGGCGCGAACCCGTTCGCTTCGGCGCGGACGCGCACCGGCCCGGCTTCGGCCACGATGAAGCCCGCCGCGGACTCGACCACGCGGGCCGCGACGATGTTGGACGTGCCGATGAAGTCGGCGACGTAGGGCGTCGCCGGATGGTCGTAGAGTTCGGCGGGGGTGCCCGATTGCACGATCCGCCCGCCGTCCATGACGATGACGCGGTCGGACATGACCAGCGCCTCCTTCTGGTCGTGGGTGACCAGCACGAACGAGATGCCGAGCTTCTGGTGCAGGTGCTTCAGCTCCACCTGCATGGACTCGCGCAGCTTGACGTCGAGCGCCGACAAGGGCTCGTCCAGCAGCAGCACCTTGGGCCGGCGGATGATGGCGCGAGCCAGGCCGACGCGCTGCTTCTGCCCGCCCGAGAGCTGCGCCGGCATGGCGTCGATCTTGTCGAGCAGGTCGACCATGCGCAGCACGTCCTGCACCTTGCCGCGGATGTCCTCGCGGGCGACGCCGGCGATGCGCAGCCCGTAGCCGACGTTCTGCGCCACCGTCATGTGCGGAAACAGCGCGTAGTCCTGGAACACGGTGTTGACCGCCCGGCGATAGGGCGGGTCCTCGGTGACGTCGCGCCCGGCCAGCACGATGCGTCCCCGATCGGGCTCCTCGAACCCGGCGACCAGGCGGAGCGTCGTGGTCTTGCCGCACCCGGACGGCCCCAGAAGCGTGACGAACTCGCCCTCACGCACGGCGAACGTCAAATCGTCGACCGCACGGATGCCGCCTGGGAACGTCTTCGTCAGATTGTGCAGCTCGATGATGTGGGACATGGCCAGACGGTGCCGGGCGGGACCAGCCCCGCCCGGCACCTTGCTCGCGATCCTACTGGGCCGCCTTCACCGCGTTCCAGGTGTTGGTGTAGACCTCCAGCCGATCAGGGGTTTCCCACAACATCAATCGGTTGATGTAATCGACGTCGTCCTGGTGCAGGGCGACGAACTGTTCCGCCGACATGCACGCCTTGGCGGCGACGGGATTCGCCGCCGAGTACCCGGTGACGTTGGCGACGCCGCACTGCCCGCCCTCCGTGACCGAATAATTGATCCATTCGTACGCGCAATCGACGTTGGGGCTGCCCTTGACGATCTGCCAGGAATCCATCCAGCCCTCGGCGTTCTCGGTCGGGATGAACTCCTTGACGGGGATACCCTGCTTCAGCAGCTCGGCGGATTGGAAGCCGCCCCAGGTGTTTGAAATCCACACCTCGCCCGAGGCGAACAGGTTGACGAGCTCGCCGGCGGTGCCCCAGTACTTGCGGATCAAGGGTTTCTGCTCGATCAGCTTCTGTTTCGCGCGCTCCATGGCGGCGTCGTCGAGCGCGTAGATGTTCATGTCGCCGTTGAGCCGGGCCGCGACGTAGAGCGCGCTCTTGTCGTCCCACAGCGAGACCTTGCCGGCGTACTTCGGATCCCACAGCGCCGCGATCGAGGTCGGCTCCTCGGTGATCATGTCGGTGCGGTACATGAACGGGATCGAACCCCACGCCCATGGCACGCCCCACACCTTTCCGTCCATGTTGAGGCCCTTGGCGCTCCGGAACAGCTCGTAAATCTCACTGTAGCGGGCCACTCTCGAAATATCGATCGGCTCGACGAACCCGGACGCCGCGGTCACGGGCGCGGTGTCGATCGACGGCGTGATCAGGTCGTAGACCCCGCCGCCCGCCGCGAGCTTGGGTACGAAGTCGTCGTTCGAGCCGACATAGGTCGCGGTGACCTTGCAGCCGGACGCGGCCTCGAACGGGGCAACGTAGCTCGCGTCCGCGTAGCCCTCCCACACCAGCATGTTGAGCTCGCCCGCGTTGGCGAGCCCACCGGCGGCGGCACCGAACAGCAGCGCAAGACCGGCAACGCGTGCAATGGGCTTCATGTCCTTTAAGCCTCCCTCTTCCCTGGGTTTCGCGCTCGATTGGCGTGACCGGCGATCCCGGTCCACGGCACGTGAGCGCGACTATCGCAAGCGCCACGGCGGCCCGACAAGCGGAATCTCCGACGCCGGGCTCCGGCTACCAGAACAGGTGCGGCGTCTTGGTGATCTCGTCCACGCCCGTCTTGGTGATGATGAAGTTGGTCTCGAACACCGCCGTTCCGGCGGACTTGCTGGTGTAGAAGCCCTCGACGCTCGCCACCATGTTCTCCTCGAACACGTCGGCGTCGGTACACAGGCGCGGCTCGATGTAGGGGGCCTCCCACATGCAGCCGTTGCTGTGGCCGTAATAGGGCCAGTTGGTCTTGAGCACCTCGTTCGAGTAGCCCGACGCGAATGACAGCTTGTCGCCGAGCTCGCCCACGATCTTGACCTTCACGCCGGGGCGGATCGCCTTCATCAGCTCGTGCATGATGCCGACCATGGTCTCGACCAGGTGCTTCTGGTCGGCCTTGGGCTTGCCGCCGCACACCGCCGTGCGCCCCGGATCGAGCCAGTAGCCCTTGAGGATCGGCCCGTAGATGAAACCGTGCACGATATCGCCCCGCTTCGGCTTCTGCGTGCTGAAGCCGGTCAGCGGGTCGCTTTCGAGGTATTCGCTGACGCGGCCGTGGGAGATGGCCATCCGGTGCCACGCGCCGCCGCCCTCGAGCAGGATCTTGCCCGCCGCGCCGGCCGCTTCGCCCTCGGTCCTGCCGGCGATCAACGCCTCCATCATGGCGACGTGCGCCTTGGTGACGAGCGCGCCGGCCTCGCGGAACAGGGCGAGCTCGCGCTTGCTCTTGACGCGCCGGACGTCGCGCACGAGGTCGTCCTCGAAGGCCCATTCGACCTTGGGCAGATAGTCCTTGAGCTGCTCCCAGTACTTCGCCGGCAGTGTGTCGGAGCCGACGAACGCGACCTTTCCCTTGGGTTTGCGCTTCCTGAGCGCGTCGGCGACGCCCTTGATCGGATCGTAAAGTCCGTGGAACCGATCGGTGGCGATGATGTCGAAGCGCGCTTCGGCTTCGTCGGTGACCAGCTCGGGGACTTGGCCGGGCTGGAGGATCAGCCCGCTGTAGCTGCGCCCGTTCCACAGCACGGTGTCGGGCTCCTGGCCCGAGTGGGTCGAGAAGAAGTTGGCGAGGTAGAGCATGTCGCCGGCGCGCTCGTAGACGCCCGAGGTCTTGCCCCACACGACGGCCAGCTCGTAACCCTTGCGCTCCATCGCGTCATGGACGCGTTGCCAGCGCGCCTCGTACTCCTCGAGCGGGAAAGGCCGGAACGGCGAGGCCGGCTCCAGCTTGTCGCGTGCCACCGTCACCTTGGTCCTCGCCTTCATGGGTGCTGCCCTCCCTGTGTCTCTTGCGGTCCGAACTCTACCGCTCCGCGTGGGCGCGCCATAGGTCGAGCGCGAAGCGCGCCTCGACGCCGATGTCGAGGAACGGCCGCGGCGGCAGCGCCGCCGGCGTGCCCAGGGCCTCCATGTCCGCGATCATCGGGTTGTCCTGCCCGCTCGCCATGTCGGCGACGAGGGTGCCCGCGATCGTTCCCTTGGTGACGCCGACGGCGTTCTGGCACACCGCCGCGTACATGCCGGGACCGACCTTGCCGAACCCCGGCGCGGTGTTGCGCGACAGGCAGACGAACCCGGTCCACGTATGCTCCATGGTCACGGCGGGCAGCATGGGGAAACGGCGGCGGAAAGCCGCCTGATGCAGCCGCCGGGCGGCGGAGCGATCGGCGTCGGAACGGCGCAGGCTCGGCGCGTAGGTGATGCGCTGGCGAATCAGGATGCGGCGATCCTGGGTCAATCGCATGGTGGCGCCGGCGAAGGCGTTGGCCGGCGTCAGCCCCCACTCCTCGACGCCGCCGAGCGCGCGCCACTCGGCCTCGGTCAGCGGCCGGGTCAGGCTCGCGTGCGCGGCGAAGCGCAGCAGCTTGCCGCGGAACGCGCCGAACTGATCGGCGAGCCCGTTGGTGGCGATGATCAAGGTCGGCGCGAAGACCGAGCCCTTGGGCGTCTCCAGCCTGACGCCGTTGTCGTGGGACCAGCGAACGACCGGTGCGCGCTCGTGGAGCGTGACGTTGTCGGGCAGGCACTCGGCCAGGCCGCGGTTCAGCGCGGCCGGGTTCATCAGCACGCAGCCCGGCGTGTGGACGGCGGCGTGGTAGTAGGGCGTGCCGAGCTCACGGGTCAGCGCGTCGCGGTCGAGCCAGCGATAGGGCTCGCCCAAGGCTTCGAGCTCGCGCGCGAACGGCTCGAGGATCCTCGCCCGGCCCCACGGCGAGACCGCCGCGTGGTATTTGCCGCGCCGGCTCCACTGGCACGCGATCCCGGCCGAGGTGACGCTCGCCTCCAGGATTTCGATCGCGGCCCGGCTCAGCTTCATAGTGCGCCGCGAGCCCTCGAGCTCATCGAGCGAGGAGCCGACGTTGTGCGGCAGGTCGATGGCGAACCCCGAGTTGCGGCCCGAGGCGCCCTCGCCGACCTCCTGGGCCTCCAGCAGCACGACCCGGTCGTTCGGACGGTTCCGGGCGAGCCTGCGGGCCGCGGCGAGGCCGGCGAAACCGGCGCCGACCACCGCCCAGTCGGCGCGCACGTCGCCGGTCAGCGGCGGCCTCGGCTCGCGCCGTGGCAGGATGCGCGACCAGCCGTTGGTCGCGTCGTCCGAGGGAAGCAGGCGGACGTCCGGCATCGAGCGGACTCAGACCGCCGTCCCCGCCTTGAGGCCTTCGAGCACCGCCTCCTCGGCGGTGCGCGGCGCGACGCAGTCCCCGGCGAGCAGCACCTCGCCGTCCCAGCCCTCCAGCTCCTCCTCCAGGGTCGTCACCGGCTCGTGGCCGAGCGACGTCACCAGGGTATCGGCGCCTTCGCAGATGATCGGCGCGCCGCTGGTCACGTGTTGAAGGATCACGGCTTCCTTCTCGACCCCGGCGACGCGGGCGTAGGGAATGATCTCGACGCCGAGCCCGTGCAGCACGCCGACCCAGTGATCGCGCGTGTACATCTGGATCGTCTGCCCCGCCATGGTACCGTTGACGGCGAGGCGGACGCGGCAGCCGGCGCGCGCCAGCCGCTCGGAAAGCCCGAGCCCGATCCAGTCGCAGCGCCAGTCGGCGACGACGACGCCCGCGCCGACGTTGACCTCGTCGCGCAGAACTTGCCAGGCGTCGACCACGTGGCCGTCCTCGGCGCCCAGGATGACCGGGTGGCGCGGCAGCGCTCCGGTCGCGACGATCACGGCATCGGGCCGCTCGCGCTCGACGAGCGCGCGATCGACCGCCGTTCCCTTGACCACCCGCACGCGAGCGAGCTCGAGCTCGCGGGCGAGGTTCGTGACGAGGCCGCCGAACTCCGCCCGGCGCGGCAGGAGCTGCGCCAGCAGCGCCTGGCCGCCCAGGCGCGCCGACGCCTCGTGGAGCGTCACGTCGTGGCCGCGCGCGGCGGCGACCGCCGCGGCCTTCATGCCGGCCGGCCCGCCGCCCGCGACGAAAACTCGCTTGCGCCGGACGATCGGCGCCCGGCGGCCATAGCTCCGCTCGCGCCCGGTCTCGGGGTGCTGGATGCACGAGATGCCATGGCCCGCCTGCATGTGGCCGATGCAGGCCTGGTTGCAGCCGATGCACGCGCGGATGTCGTCGAGCCGCCCCGCCTGCGCCTTGCTGGGCATATCGGGGTCCGCGATCATCGCCCGCGTCATGCCGCACATGTCGGCGTCCCCGGCGGCGAGAATTCGTTCGGCGATTTGTGGCTGGTTGATGCGCCCGGCGACGAGCACGGGGCGAGTCAGCGCGGCCCTGACCCGTGCGGCGAACGGCGCGACATACCCGGTCTCGACGAACATCGGCGGCACGACGTGCACCGAGCCCTTGAGCCCGGCCATCGACCCGGCGATGACGTTGACGTAGTCGAGCGCGCCGTGACGGTCGAGCGCGCGGCAGACTTCGACCACCCGGTCGGGGGTCAGCCCGTCCTCGTCCATCTCGTCGCCCGAGATGCGCACGCCGACGATCACCCGCTCGCCCACCGTCGCGCGCACCGCCTCCAGGATTTCGCGCAGGAACCGGAGCCGGTTGTCGTCCGAGCCGCCGTAGGCGTCGGCGCGCCGATTGACCAGGGGGTTGAGGAACTGGGCCGGCAAGAGTCCGTGGCTCGCCAGAACCTCGACGCCGTCGAGCCCGGCCCTGGCCATGCGCCCCGCCGCCTCGCCGTAGCCCTGGACGACCTCGCGCACCATGCGCGTCGGCATGGCGCGCGGCATGATGTGATGGCGTTCGTCAGGCGTCACCGAGGCCGAGTAGGCGACCGGCAGGCTGCCGTCGATCGAGCCGCCCATGACCCGGCCGGAGTGCGAGAGCTGGCCGAACACGGCGCAGCCGTGGGCGTGGACGGCGTCGGCCACGCGGCGATAGCCGGGAATGATCTCATCGCTCGTCGCGTTGAGCGCGAGGCCGCTGGCGACGCCCGAGGCGTGGACGCGCGCGGCCTCGGTGATGATCAGCCCGGCGCCGCCGGCGGCGCGCGCCTCGTGATAGGCGACCATGTCGTCGGTGGGCAGGCCGCCCGCGACCAGCATGGTCATGTGACCGGTCGAGAAGATGCGGTTGCGGAACGTCGCCGCCCGCATGGTCAGCGGCGCGAACAGGTGCGGAAAGCCCGTCACACGACCACCAGGGTGCGCGGCAGCTTCGACATGACCTTCAGTCCTGCATTGGTCATCTCGAGCGTGTCGATGTAGGCGCAGCCGCTTCCCCCGGGCCAGTTTTCCCAGACGTCGAACTGGTTCTCGAAGTTGAAGAACATGCCCGGCACCAGGGGCCGGTCGGGCGTGCCCGCGCGCGGCTCGACCCAGAAGGTGCCGCACCAGTCGGGCGGCAGGGCGATGCCTTGGTTGTAGCCGCCGACCCACCAGACGTACTTGCGCAGCCCAACCTCGTCGATTTGGCGCTCGCCGACCTTGGCCGCCTTGCTCCACGGATCGCCCGGTTTGACCTCCCTGACGATGGCGTCGATGCAGCCGGCCGACTTGTTCATCAGGTCGACCCAGCGCTTGTCGGGCTCGCCCAGCGAGAACGTCCGGTTGACGTTGACGTGGTAGCGATGCAGCGAGCCGCAGAAGTCGACGAAGACCAGGTCGCCGCGCTTGATTTTGCGGTGCTGGGCCGGGCCGTGGTGGGTGCCGGCGCGCGGGCCCGAGCCAATCATGGACCGGATGCCCGGGTAGCCGCCGCCGTTGCGCATCAGCGAGCCCATGATCACGGCCTCGAGCTCGGTCTCCATGACGCCCGGCGCGATCGCGTCGCGCGCGGCCGCCATGGCCTCGTCGGCGATCGAGGCGGCGCGGCGCATCACCTCGATCTCGCGCGCCGACTTGACCAGGCGCAGCTCCTCGACGAGCTGGTTGCCGTCGGCGATCGCGGCGCCGCCGTCGCCCAGCGCCTTGGCCAGCGCGTCCATGACCGTGGCGTGGGGCGAGTGGCTCCACGGCTGCAGCGCGACGTGCCCCTTTCCGAGCCCGCGCGCCGCGATCTCCTTGGCGATCAGCTTGATGTGATCGGCCACGTCGCCACGTTGGAACCAGGTCGCCTCGGGGATCGCCGGCGTGGTCGAGACGATCGTGACGTGCGCGGCGCCGTCGAAAAACACCGTGTCATCGCGATCGGCGCGCACCAGAAGCCCGGTCAGGTTGCGCAGGTGGTACCAGATCATGTCGTAGCCGGTGAGCCAGGTGAGGTCGGCCGGGATCGTCACGTAGATCGCGTCGATCTTCCTTTCGGCCATCGCCTTGCGCACGCGCGCGCGGCGCGCGGCGTACTCCTCGGGCGGGAAGGGCTGCGGCCAGTCGACCTGCTCGCGGAGATACGTTTGCATGGCGGGCTCCGTCGCTCGAGGCGTCTTGCGAACGGCCGATTGTATGCACAGGATGCGGTCACGGCCGCAAGGGGGGCAGCGTGACCGGAATCGACACGACGCGGCGCGACCTGATCGAGGAGTTCGGCAAGACGCCGATTGGTCGCCACAGCCCCGACCTGCGCGTGTTGCTCAACACGCTGCGCATGGGTCAGGCGCCCAAGGGCTGGAACTACGTGCTCGTCTGCGTCGAGCCGCACCGGCGCTGGCGCCTCGCGCGAAAGTGGCACCCTCGAGGAAGTGCCGTGCAGCTCATCGACAATATCGAGTTCACCTCGCCCGAGCAGGCGGAGCGGGAGGTCTTCCGGCTGCTCTGGAAAGAGCACACGGGGGAGGACCTGCCATGACCGACGGGCTGCCGCGCAAGAGAATCGTCGGCTACGCCGACCGCATGAGTGCCCGGCCGGGCGAGGCGATCCGGTTCATGGCGAGCTGCGAGGACGTTCCGTCGTACCGCGCCGACCTGGTACGCCTGATCTCGGGCGACCATCACCCCGACGGTTGCGGCTTCATCGAGCGCGTCGTGCCCAGCGTGCTCGGTACGACGCACCGCGGCCGACGCCAGATTATCCACGCCGGATCGTTCGCGACCATCGACGATCCGGCGCCATTCGCGGCGCTCACGAGCTTCACGCTCCAGGCCATGATCTGGCCGACGATACGGTTGCCGGTCAGGCCACAATCCATCCTCGGCTCATACTCGAAGGAACGACGCGCCGGATTCGCGTTGATGATCCACAAGGGCTCGGCGACGCTGCGCATCGGCAATGGTACGCAGGTCGCGTCCGTTCGGAGCGGTGTCCCGTTGCCAGACCGAGTTTGGACGTTCGTCGCGGCAAGCTTCGATGCGGCGACCCGGACGGCACGGATCATCCAGGCGACCATGCCCAGTCATGCCCGGGCACCGGAACCGATCGAGCGCGAGGCGCATTTCGAGATCGAGCCGGCGCCGAGCCACACGCCGTTCTCGATCGCGGCCGACATCGTGCGGACAAGAAGCGGCCGCATCGCATCGCGTCACAACTTCAACGGCAAGATCGACCGCCCGCGCGTCGCCAACCGCGCGCTCGACCATGCCGAGATGGAGGAGATCAAGGGCGCCGGCCCCTACCCGCCCCACGTCGTCGCGGCGTGGGACTTCGCGCTCGACATGACCACCGATCGGGTCCATGACCGCTCGGCCAACCGGCTCGAAGGCCGCCTCGTCAACATGCCGACACGCGCCATGAAAGGCTGGACCTGGACCGGGGAGGAGATGAACTGGACTCATGCGCCCGAGCAGTACGGCGCGATCCATTTCCACGACGACGACCTCTACGACGCCGGCTGGCAGACCGACTTCTCGTTCGACATTCCCGACGACCTGCCGAGCGGCGTGTACGCCGCGCGCCTGGCGCCGGTGCTGGCCCCCTCCCCGGGGGGGGGGGGGGGGGG
>JBBDQV010000172.1:17193-19785 GCA_040905845.1 Alphaproteobacteria bacterium
GCGGATGCCCCCGCCGTCACGGGTCGGGGTGGGGGTGGAGCCCCCGACGATTGCTGTTGGGACATCGATCACATCCCGTTCATCGTCCGCCCGCCGCGCGGCAAGGCGACGGCCGACGCCGTGTTCCTGGTGCCGACCGCGAGCTATCTCGCCTACGCCAACGAGCGCGCCGGGCTCGGTGGCGGCGGGCGTCTACACGCCTTCTCCAACCACCTGGTCGCGTTCGGCGCCGGCGACCTGTGGCTCCATGATCACCCCGAGGTCGGCGGCTCGCTCTACGACCGGCACTCAGACGGTTCGGGCGTCGCGTATTCCTCGCGCCTGCGCCCGATCCTGAACTTCCGACCCGGCGTGACCAACGCGTGGATCGGCGCGGCCGGTACCGCGCCGTGGCAGTTCAACGCCGACCTCGCGCTCACGGCCTGGCTCGACGCCAAGGGCATCCCGTGCGACACGGTGACCGACGAGGATCTCGACGCCGAAGGCCTCGCGCTGATCGCCCCCTACAAGGTCGCGCTCACTGGCAGCCACCCGGAGTACTGGTCGCGCCCTATGTACGACGCGCTCCAAGCCTACCTCGCGCGCGGCGGCCGGCTCATGTACCTGGGGGGCAACGGCTTCTACTGGCGCGTCGCGTTCCACCCGACGCTGCCGGGGATCATGGAGCTGCGCCGCGCCGAGGACGGCATTCGCGACTGGGTCGCCGAGGGCGGCGAGTACTATCACGCGTTCACCGGCGAGTACGGCGGCATGTGGTCGCGCATGGGCCGGCCGATTCACGCGCTGGCCGGCGTCGGCATGGCGGCGCAGGGCTTCGACGTCTCCTCGTACTACCGGCGCACGGGCGACCCGCGCCACGCCTGGGTGTTCGAGGGCGTCGAGGGCGAAATTATCGGCGACTTCGGCACCGTCGGCGGCGCCGCCGCGGGGCTCGAGCTCGACCGCTGCGACCTTGCGCAGGGATCACCACCACACACCGTCGTGTTGGCCAGGTCCGAGAACCACTCGGACACCTACTTCCCGCCGCCCGACGAGATCAACAACGCGAACGCGATGATGGACGGGCGCCAGAACCCGAACGTGCGCGCGGACATGACGATCTACGAGACGCCCAACGGCGGCGCCGTGTTCTCCGTGGGCTCGATCGCCTGGCTCGGCAGCCTTTCGCACAGGGGCTTCGACAACAACGTCAGCCGGGTGACCGAGAACGTGCTGCGCCGGTTTCTCGACCCGAAGCCCATCGGCTGAGCCCGCGGCAGGACCCTCGCGCATCGTGTTCAAGGGAGAAGAAGGATGATCATCAAGACGTACAAGGACCTGAAGGCCGCCGGGCGCGAGAAGGTGGTCGCCAACGGCTCCGCCCGCACCATGCGGTTCCTGACCCAGCAGGACGGGCTGGGCTTCACCATGTCCGACGTCCATCTCGCCGCCGGCCAAAAGAACGTGCTCTGGTACAAGCACCACTGGGAGGCGAACTACATCATCGCGGGCAAAGGCGAGGTCACCGACCTCGGCACCGGTAAGGTCACCACGCTCGAGCCGGGCGTCCTGTACATCGTCGGCCCCAAGGATCGCCACGGCATGAGGGCGATCACCGACCTGCACCTCATCAGCGTCTTCAACCCGGCCTTGAAGGGCGACGAGCAGCACGACGCCGAGGGCACCCTGCCGCCGAGCGGCCCGCTGCCGCCCGGCCCCAAGGGCGCGTGATTCGGCTCACGGCTGTTCCGCCCGGCCGAGCTCGAAAAGGATGTCGCGCGCCTCGGCATGTTCCTGGTCGGCGGCGCGCCCGAGCCAGATGACGTTCTCCCCGATCGCGCAGGGCGCGCGCCGGTTCGGTCGATGCTCCGAGCCGGCGATCATGCCGGTCATGCACGCCATGCCGACCGCGTATTGGGCGTCCGCGAAGCCGAGCTTCGCCGCCTCGCGCATGTGAACGAAGGCCGCCACCGGCTCGAACGGCGTGCCGCGCCCGTCGCGCTCGGCCATGGCGAGTGCCGCCAGCGCAGGCCCGTGGCCGAGCGCCCCCGCCTTGCGCCACCACGCGACGGCGGCCGCGTCGTCGCGCACCTGGCTGGCGATCCGGTAGTGCGTCAGGCCCAGCGCGTAGGCGGCCTGGACGTAGTCGGCGGCCGCGGCGCGCCGAAGATAGACGAGCGCCTCGTCGAGATAACCCAGCCGTTCGAGCACGCGGCCGAGCTGGTACGCGAGCCGAGCCGATTCCGGCCGCTCCGCCACGGCGTCACGGCACGCGGCGAGCGCCGCCTGGTCGAGCGCGTCCTGGGGGACGCCCTCCGCGACCCGCTCCGGGTCCCACGGGTGCGCGGCCAACCGGTCGCACTCGGTCGGCGGCGGCGTATCGGCGCGGCCGGGCGTCGGGACGAGGAGGGCGCCCACCATAAGGCAACAGGCCGCGAAAAAGCCCGCGCCGGAGGCGACGCGGGTCATTCTTCGGCGGCGACGGCAAGCCGAAGGTCGGTGGCCGCGAAGTCGCGGCCAGAGCACAGCACGGGCTCCGCCCGCGTCGCCGCGAGCCCGTAGACGGCGCAGTCGCCGAAGTTGAGGTTGGCCGGATGCCGACCCTTGCCGTAG
>JBBDQV010000173.1:0-19771 GCA_040905845.1 Alphaproteobacteria bacterium
TGGCGCGCGCGGTTTCCACCGCGCTTGCCGTGCCGTGTCCCGAACGCGTCGACGTGGCGTGCACGGTCGGCCCCACGTTGCGCGCGGTCCGCTTGATCGACGATTCCGATCGCCGCGACTGGATCCTCGCGGCGTTGGCACGCGCGCTGACGCGGGCAGGGCACGCGGCCGAGGCGCGCGATCTGGTCAAGGGCATTGTCGATCCACGCACGATCCTGAGCACGCTGCGCGACATGGTGGCGGCCCATGGCGCGGCCGGCGACGAGGCGGCGGCCCTGCGCGCGGCCGACGCGATCCCCGACGCGCGACTACGGCTCGAGGCGTTGATCGGCGCGGCGGCGGCGCTGGTCCAGGCAGGGCAACCGGCCGCCGCGATGCGGCTGTTGGCCCCGGTCCTCGATAGCGGCGCGTTGCCGGATGCGGGCGGCATGGGCATGGCGTCCCTGGCCGAGGCGGCCGGCGTCGCGGCCGACGCCGGCGACCACGAGGCCGCCGCCATGCTGTTGGCGCGCGCCGAGGCCTTGTCGGGATCGCTCCTGGTCGAACAAGACCGTGACCTCGCGCTCGGCCAGCTCGCCGAGGCTCAGGCGGGCATCGGGGCGATCGGAGCCGCGACCTCGACCGCGGGCGCCATCGACGACGCCTGGCGGCGGGCGCCGCTGTTCGCCGTGCTCGCCGCCGCCGCCGCCCGGCACCGGCAATGGGCGCAAGCCGAGGACTTGGTGGGCCGCATCACCGAGGCGCGCTATCGTGCCGTCGCCGAAGCGAATCTCGCGGCCCTCTACGGCCGCGCCGGCCTCGGGGCCGAGGCGCTGCGCATGCTCGATGCGGCCGAGGCCACCGCGCTGGCCGTGCCCCGTGGCTTCGCCCGGAACTTCGCCCTCGCGGCGGTCGCGCTGGTGGCGCTCGACCTGGTCGGCCCGGCGCGCTCCGATGCCTTGGCCCGCGCCGTGCCCGACGCCAGGTTGCGCGCCGAGACGCTGATCGATGCGGCGACGACGGCGCGCGGCAAGGGCGAGGCGGTGAGCGCCACGACCTATTTGCACGCGGCCATGGACGCGGCCGGGGCGATCCGCGACCCGGTCGAGCGGGCCGCGACTCGCGCGCGCCTGGCGGTTGCCGAGGCGGGCATCGAACCGTGGTCGGTCATCGTGTCCGACGCGGCCTCGATCGACGATCCGTGGCAGAGGGCTCGCGCCCTGGTCGCCCTCGCGGCGATCGCCAGCCAAGCCAAGCGCGACCCGGCGCCCGCCGGGCCGTGACGGCGCGCCAGGAACGTTGCTAGAACGTGTCGAGGAACGACTTCTGGCTCTCGAGCAAACTCATGACCGCCCGGCGCGCGCCGCCGCCATCAAGGGCGACCTTGACGGGCCAACCGTTGCGCAACGCCTCGATCCGGGCGATCGCGCCGGCGTCGCCCGCCTCGGCGCCCATCACCCAATACTGCTCGGCCTTCGCGCGATCCGGCTCGACCTGGTCGCCCCAATAGTACATGTCGCCAAGCAGTCGAGCCGCGGCGCCGTCGCCACCCTCGGCGGCGGCCTGGATGGAGCCCATGTCGGCCGGGTTGTAGCTCGGGAAGCCTCCGGTGAAATCGAACCGCGCGGTCTCCTGGGGTATGCACCCGGCGAGAGCCAATGCGGCGAGGAGTAGAACGGCGCGCTTGTCGATCATGACGAGGACCCCCCGTTCCAGAGCGGAACCCGGTAACGATACCTCATTCCCGCCGGCAATTGAAGTGTAGGGCGGGGCCATGGCTTGCGCCGGCGCCCGGCAGTCATTATGACCATCGCCCGAGGCTTCGCTCCAGCGGGAAAGTGGTCCATGCGCGCGCTGATCTACCGTCCGGCCAAGACCGCGATGCAGTCGGGGCGCGCCAACGCGCGGAGTTGGGTGCTCGAGTTCGAGCGGCGCACCGCGCGCTCGATCGACCCGCTGATGGGCTGGACCGGGTCAGGCGACATGATGGCCGATGAGGTACGGCTCGTCTTCGACAGCCTCGACGACGCGGTCGCCTACGCGCGACGCCAGGGCCTCGAGGTCACGGTCGAGACGACGCGGGAGCGACGCGTCCAACCCAAGTCCTACGCCGGCAACTTCCGCTGGGACAAGGCGGGTTGAGCGACGCCGGCCGGCCCGACGGCTCGTCGGACGCGGCTGGAGCCGTCGTGCGGCCAAGTGGGGACCCTCTGACCGTTGCCCTGGGGCCGGTCGCCGCCGTTCTGTTCTGTAGTGCCTTCTTCCAGTTCGCCCAGGGCATCCTCAACCCGTTGGTGACCGTGCAGCTCGTCGGCCACGGCACGGCCACCGGCCTGATCGGTGTCGTCAACGCGGCGTACTTCGTCGGCTTCATCGCCGGGACGATCCAGTGCGGCCGGGTCATCGACCGGGTCGGGCATATCCGCGCGCTCCCGGTGTTCGCCGTCGCCGCGGCCGATGCCGCCCTCCTGCTCGCGCTGACCGAGCCGCCGTGGCCCTGGATCCTGTCGCGCGCCGCGCTCGGCTACGCGCTGGCGGGAATCTACGTGGTCATCGAGAGCTGGCTCAACGACAAGGCGACGACCGCGACCCGCGGCCGCATCTTCGCGCTCTACCAGGTCGTCGGCTGGAGCATCAGCGCCGTCACGCCGCTCGCGCTCAATCTCGGCGACACCGAGGGGCCCGGATTCGTCATCGTCGCGGCACTGGGCTTCGCGACGGCGCTCGTGCCGGTCGCGCTCACGCGCGTCGGCAACCCCGAAATCGGCCAGCGCAACCACTTCGGGCTGCGCCGCCTGGTCGCGATCTCGCCCTTGGGCGTCGCGGCGTGCTTCGCCTCGGGCCTGGTCAACAGCGCGTTCTTCGGCCTCATGCCGGTCTACACGGCCGAGCACGGGTTGACGACGGCGGACCTGACCTTGGTGCTGACCGGCGCGACGCTCGGCGGGCTCGCCGCCCAGTGGCCGGTCGGGGTGCTGTCGGACCGGCTGGGCCGTCGCCCGATGATGCTCGCCGGCATCGCCGTCGCCGTCGCGGCCGGGCTGGTTCCGTTCCTGGCGCACGTCGGGGCCGTGCCGGTCATGATCGGCCTCGTCTTCCTGTTCGCCGCCGGCGCCGGGCCGCTCTACACGCTGGGCGTCGGGCAGACCAACGACTACGTCATGCCGCGCGATTTCGTGGCCGCGAGCGGCGGACTGCTCGCGGCGTGGGCGATCGGCGCCAGCCTGGGCACCGCGATCGCGGCGCAAGTGATGGCGGCGTTCGGCGCCGACGGCCTGTTCGGCTACGAGATCGTCGTGCTCGGCGCGCTCGCCGTCTTCGCGATCCATCGCATGATCAGGCGACCGGGGCGCTCCGGCCCGCCGGCGGCGGGCGCGCCGTGACCCCGTTCGATCCGGCTTGGCCGCGCCCTCGTCGCGCCGTCGCGGAGGCGCGCCGCGCGCTGCCCGCCGAGCTCGGCACGGTGCTCGACTTCTGGTTCGGCGCGCCCGAGGCCGAGGACTACGGCGCCAACCGTCCGCCCTGGTTCGCCAAGGACGATGCGTTCGACCGGGCGATTCGCGACCGGTTTGCCGCGCTCCACGAACGCCTCCAAGACGGCGCGATGGCCGAGCTCGTGGTCGATCCCGACGCCGCGCTCGCCCTCATCGTGGCCCTGGACCAGTTCCCTCGGAACATGTTCCGCGGCTCGCCCCGGATGTACGCCTCCGACGAGCGCGCGCGGGCGCTCGCGACGGCGGCCGTCGGCGCGGGCATCGATCGGCTCCTCGTCCCCGTCGAGCGTTGGTTCGTGTATTTGCCGTTGGAGCACAGCGAGCGCCTCGACGATCAGGAGCGCGCGCTCGGCCTGATCGGCGACCTCGCCTGGCACGAGCCGAGCCGCAAGGCGTTCGAGTCGGCCGGGCGGCATCACGCCATCGTCGCCAGGTTCGGTCGGTTTCCGCACCGCAACGCCGTGCTCGGCCGCGCCTCGACGGCCGAGGAGGAGGCGTTCCTGATGATGCCGGGGTCGTCGTTCTAGGCGCCGGGTCGGCTTGCCCGTGGCCGGTGGCAGTGTCATAGTTCGCCTCGGCCCGCGGGGGCGGGCCGGGCGTCGAGCGACGGTGAGGGGACGCATGCGGCTGCCGAAACCGATTCGCGCGTTGACCGTGACGACCGCTGTCCTGGCCGTCATCGGCGCGTCGCCCGCCGGCGCCCAGACCTGCGCCATGGCCGAGGACGAGACCGCGCTCCAGGTCCGCGTGCTGCAGACCGAGCTCATGGTCGCGGCCTTGTCGTGCCAGCAGCAGGATCCCTACAACGCCTTCGTCACGCGCTTCCAGCCGACCTTGGCGGTCCAGGGCAAGGCGCTCAAGGGGTACTTCAAGCGGGTCTATGGCGGCGGTTCGACCGCCGAGCTCGACGAGTTCGTGACTCGGCTTGCGAACGAGGCGTCGCTCCGCGTCATGCGCAACCTGGCGGGCTACTGCACCGAGTCGAAGGCGCTGTTCCGCTCGGTGATGACGCTCGAGGCGAACGGCCTCGAGAGCTTCGTGACGAGCTGGACGAACCGCGACGCGCACGGGGTCCTGCCGTGCGTGCTGCAGGCGGCGAATCCCTGACGGCGACGGCGCGGCGGGCCTTACTCGCCCTGGTCCTGTTCGCCGTCCCGGCAGCCGCCGACGGCAGCGCGGTCGAGGAGGGTGGGGCCGCGCGAGGCCTGCGCGGGGAGTTCCTGGTCGCGACGCCCGATCTGCTCGACCCGAACTTCGCGCGCACCGTGGTCCTGGTGATCGCTCACGACGACACAGGCGCGATGGGCCTGGTGGTCAATCGATCCGGTCCGTCGATCGCGCGCGCGGAGCTGCTGGGCGCCGGTGGCGGCGCGACGGACGACGCCGATGCGCTCGACATCACGCTGCACTATGGCGGCCCGGTCGGCGAAACCTATGGCTTCATGCTGCACGACCCGGACTACGCCGATGCCACGACCGAGCAAGTCGCCGACGGCATCGCGCTCTCGGTGGGCGCCGACGTGGTTGGTGCGATAGGGAGCGAGCTGGGGCCGAGGCGTTACAAGTTCCTGTTGGGCTACGCCGGGTGGGGGCCGGGCCAGCTCGAGGACGAGATCGCCGAAGGCGCCTGGGTCGTCGCCCCAGCGGACGCCGCGACGGTGCTCGGCGACGACGACGACGAGGCGGCGTGGCAGCGCGCCCTGGCCCGCCGCTACCTGGACCTGTGACGCTCAGGGCCGGGCCGGCCGGATGCGCGCCAGGTAGAGCGAGCTCGACACCACGAGGACGACGCCGACCCAGACGATGGGCGCCGGGAAGTCGCCCCAGATCGCGAGGCCGAACAGCGTCGCCCAGACCAGCGCGGTGTAGTCGAACGGCGCGACGACGGCGGCCGGCGCCAGTCGAAACGCTTGCATGACGCAGAAGTGCGCGACGCCGTTGCCGAGCCCCATGCCGACCAGCAGCAGGGCGTCGTCCCACGGCGGCGTGATCCAGACCCACGGCAGGGCGAGGCTGCTCGCCGCGACCACGGTGGCGTGGGTGTAGAGCATGGTCGCGGCCGGCGTCTCCACCTCGCGCATGCGCCGGGTGACCAGCATCGCGACGGCGTAGAGGAACGAGCTCGCGACCGCCAGCAGCGACGCCGGATGGAACACCTCCGCCCCGGGCCGCGCGATCAGCACGACGCCCGCGAAGCCGACGAGCAGGGCGAGGGCTTGGCGCGGCCCGAGCCGCTCGCCGAGAACAGGGACAGCCAGCGCGGCGACGAACAGGGGCGTCGAGTAGAGGATCGCGGTCAGGTCGGCGAGCGGCAGGAACTTGAGGGCGAGAAAGGCGGTTCCCATGGAGCCCAGGATCAGGATGCCGCGCGTGATCTGCGCGCCCGGCCGCCGCGTCGCCAGCGCGCGCCGGCCGACGCCGCGAATGCCAAGCGCGGTCGCGCTGAGCCCCCCGAACGCGCCCGAGAACCACACGATCGTCAGCGTGTGGTAGTCGTCGCTCAGCCACTTGATCAGCGCGTCGGCGCAGATGAAAAGGAAGACGCCGGCGAGCGCGAAGACGACGCCGCGGCCCAGCCGCTCGCGCGGCCCAGGCGCCATGGGACTCCGGCTCAGCTCAGGTGACGCAGGTACTGCGCGACGAAATCGACCCCGACCAGCTTGGCGTAGGCGTCGGACAAGCGCTTCGTGAGCGGGCCGGGCACCGGGAACGACGTCGAGCCGATGCTGCGCACCGGGCACATGCACAAGCTGGTCGAGGTGATGAACGCCTCGTCCGCGGTCCGCACGTCGTAGAGGTCGAGATCGCACTCCCGCGTCGGAATGCCGAGCCCGGCCGCGATCTCGAGCACGGTGGCGCGGCTGACGCCGGGCAGGACGTAACGGACCTGGGGGGTCAGGACCTCGCCGTCGCGCGCCAGGAAGATGTTCGAGCCGATGCCTTCGGCGAGGTTGCCGTTGGTGTCGAGCAGGACGGCCCACGCCTCCTTGTCGACCGCGGCGACCTCGTTCGCGGCGACGATCAGGTTCAGATAGTTGTGAGTCTTGGCGCGTGGCGAGAGCGAATCCGGCGGCGTGCGCCGGATCGCCGGGATCAGCACCGGGATGCCGTCGCGGAACAGCGGCGCGCGCGCCTTGAGCGGCAAGGGCGTGCACTCGATGATCACCGTCGGCTTCAGCCCGCCGCTCTTGTCGCCCCACTTCTCGTCGACCCCGCGCGAGACGCGCTGGCTGAGCCAGTAGTCGTCCTCCCTGTCGATCAGGTGCAGGTTGCGTTCGGCCACCTCCTCGCTCAGGCCGGTCATCTCCTGCTTCGAGAGCCCGGGGTCGATGCCGACGTACTTGAGCGAGCGGTAGAAACGGTCGACGTGCTCCTTGAGCCGGAAGGTCTTGTGGCGGAACGTGCGCGCCGTGTCGAACACCGCGTCGCCGGCGATGAAGCCGCGGTCGCGGAACGGGATCACGACCTCGCTTTCGGGCACGATCTTGCCGTTGAAGTAGGCGACGCGTTCGTTGGCACGCTGAACCATTGGAACCCCCTGGTTAGAACCGATCGATCCGGAACGGGCCCAGCTCGACCGAAGGCCGCCGCCCGGCCACCAGATCGGCGATCAGCCGGCCGGTGATGGCGCCGCCGGTCAAGCCCAGATGGCCGTGGCCGAAAGCATAGAACACGTTGGCGAAGCGGGGCGAGCGCGCGATCACGGGCTTGCTGTCGGGCAGCGACGGCCGATGACCCATCCAACGCGAGGCGCCGTCGGTCCTGAGTCCCGGGAACATCGCCTTCGCCTTGGCCAGCAGCACGTCGGCGCGGCGCCAGTCGGGCGCCGCGTCGAGCGAGGCGAGCTCGACCGTGCCGGCGACCCTGAGCCCCATCGCCATGGGCGTCGCGATGAAACCCTGGCCGTAGGGCATGATCATGCGCCGAGGCATCACGCCGGGATCGGGGATCGTGACGTGATAGCCCCGCTCGGTTTCGAGCGGTACGGGGCTGCCCAGTCGGCGGGCGAGCGTGCCCGACCACGCGCCGGCGGCGATCACGAGGGCGTCGAACGGCTCCGTCCCCGCGTCGGTGACCACGGCGCTGGGGCCGTCGGGTCCGAACTCGAAGTCGACGACCGCCTTGCGCTCGATCCGCCCGCCGCGCCGCGTCAGGTGCTCGGCCAGGCCCTTGACCAGGCCGCCGGGATCGACGACGCGCCCGACGTCGGGCAGCAGCGTGGCTCGTCGCCAGTCGGGCCCGAGCGCCGGCTCGATCTGGCGGATCGCCTCCTCGGGTACGTCCTCCATGGCGACGCCGTGGCGCCGGCGCAGGTCGCGGCCCGGGCGGCTCGCGTCATACGCCTTGCGCGTGGGAAACACCCAGAGAATGCCGTCGCGCCGGAGCAGATGCCCGAGCCCCGCCTCGGCGAGCAGCGGCTCATAGGCGTCGAGCGCGTGGGGCAGATAGGTGGCGAGCTCGGCGACGATCCGGCGCACCCGGTTCGGGCTCGAGGCGCGCAGCAGGCGTGCGAGCCACGGCACGAGGCGCGGCAGGTGGCGCCAGCGCACGGTCAGTGGACCGAGCGGGTCGAGCAGCCAGCCCGGCACCTGCCACAGCATGCCCGGATGGCCGAGCGGCTCGACCGAGCCGGGACTGACGGCGCCGGCGTTGCCGAACGAGGTCGCCTCGCCGGGCGGCAGCCGGTCGATCAGCGTGACAATGTGGCCGTCGCGCGCCAGCCAGCACGCGGTCGCCGTGCCGACGATGCCGGCGCCGACAACGGCGACTCGGCGCGGCGCGACAGTCCCCCGGAGCATGGCGCGACTTGTAGCGCACGCCCGCCCGGGGCGCATCAGCGTTCGCCAACCGGCGCGCCGAGGCGGTCCGCGCAAGAATCTTTGCGCCGGCCTCACATCGCTCTTGAATCGCGGCGAGCCGGTACTAATGTCACGCGCCGAATCGGTGACCTCAGCAGGGGCGTCGGGCCGTGAGCTTCACAGTCTGGGACCTCGTCGAGGTCCGGCCCTGCGGGGCGGACGACCGGGGCCTGTACGCCCGCCGCGACATCAGGCGCGGCGAGGTCATCGGCAGCTTCGACGGCCGCGCGACCCTCCTGGGAATCGGGCCCGACGGGCGGCTCGAGACCGGCGGCTACGCCTTCAAGGACCTGATCCAGCTACGCCGGGTCGGCGACTCGGTGCTCGTGCTCGCGCCGGTCGACGGCTTCGAAGGCGTCGACTTCACGAACCATAGCTGCCAGCCCAACGCGGCCGTCCAGCAGGGCGTCGTGCTCGTCGCGCGGCGCAAGATCAAGGCGGGCGAGCAGATCACGATGGATTACCGCAGGATGGATGTCGTTCCCGAAGGGATCGATTGCTGGTGCCAGACCGAGCAGAACTGCAGGATCTGACGCCGACAAGACCGCGCCGTAGCCGTCACTCAACCGCGATTTCCAGCGGCACGTCGCCGCCGCCGACCAGCATTTCGAGCCCCTCCTCCGTCAGGGCATAGGTGCCGCCCTGGACGACGCCGAGACCTTCGTCGGCCAGCTCGAGGCAGGCGTGCAGGACGAAGACCATGCCCTCAGCCACGACGCGCCGCGCGCCCCGGCTGATCTGCAGCGTCTCGAGCCAGATCGGCGGATAGGCGATGCCGATGCCGTAGCCGAAGCGCATCATCGCCCGGTCCTCGAGCCCGCGGGCGCGCAAGGGTACGAGCGAGGCCTCCTCGATCGCCTCGACCGGCGCACCGGGCGCGACAACGCCGATGCCGGCGGCGAGCGAGGCGCGCGCGGCCTCGTAGAGCTCGCGCACGGCGGGCGAGGCGGCGCCGACGGCGAGGCTGTGGATCGCGACCGCATGGTAGCGCCGCTCGACGCCGGCGAACTCGGCGTGGATCAGGTCGCCGCGCTCGATGCGCCGGCCGCGCGGTGTCGCGTGCCCGCCGGCCGCGCGGGGACCGCCGGCCAGCTCGGTCGGGATCGCCCAATAGTCGCCGCCGGCGCCGCGCATCGCCGCCTCGATGCGCCCAGCGAGCTCGATCTCGGTGGTTCCGGCGCGTGCGTAGGCCCGGAAGGCGGCGAGGCCGGCTTCGGCGTGGCTGGCGGCCCGGCGCAGGTATCCCATTTCCCGTGCCGACTTGATGACCCGCAGTTCGCCGAGGAGGTCGGTTGCGTCGTCGAGCGTCGCGGGCGCGAGCGCGTCGGCGAGCCGGCGGCCGAGCGCGTGCGTCAGTGCGTAGGACTGCGATTCGATGGCCAGCCGACCCTGGCGCAGGCCAGCGTCGCGCGTGGCATTGGCGATCGCCGCGACCGGATCCTCGGCGTGCATCCGGTACGTGCGGACCTCGGTCAACCACGACGTCTCCCGCGCGAGCGGCAGATCGACGTCGCGCAGCACCAGGATGGGCTCGCCGCCGCCGACGTCGAAGATCAGCGCCTGCGGGCTGTTGACCGCGACCCAGGAGTCGTAGCCGCCAAGGTAATAGAGGTGCTCGGGCGCGACCGAAACGCAGCCATCGAACCCCGCGCGCATCAACGCGCGCCGCGCGCGGGCAAACCGCTCGCGGTGCTCGTCCAAGGGAAAGGCCGCGAAGGGTGGGGGCATGAGCGCACCGCCGCCGATGTGGAGACGGCATCCTAGAGCAGGTTACGAACACGCTTATGCAGGAAGTCCGCCATCTTTGGGCAGGCTGCACGGCTGTCCGGTTCGCGCTCGCCACGCGGTTCGAGACGCGTGCCTTCGGCACGCTCCTCACCGCGAACGGACTTCTTGAGTCATTCTTTGGCGGCTGCAGACCCCGTTCGTGCTGAGGGCGACCCGTAGGGTCGCGTCTCGAAGCACGGACGGGGTCTGACGCTCGGTTGGCGCCGAGTATGTGCAAAGCTACGTTCGAGATCGCGCCTGGGCCGGTTCAGCGCCACATTCCGCGCGGCCCGGGGTCGCGGCCCGCGAGCGCCTGGTCGGGATGTGCTACGGTCCCGCGCCAAGCCCGGCGGGGACCCGACGTGAGTTCCGAGACCGAACCTTCCGAACCAGCCGGCGGCTGGCCTCTGATCGTCGCGCTGGCGCTGTGCCAGCTCGTCTCCTACGGCTCGATCTACTACGCCTTCGCGTTGTTCATCGCGCCCATGGAGGCCGAGCTGGGCTGGAGCCGAACCTCGATCAGCGGTGCCGCCTCGCTCGGCCTCCTCGTGTCCGGCCTGTGCGCCTACGGCATGGGACGCTGGATCGACCGGCACGGCGGGCGCTGGCTCATGGCCGCCGGCTCGCTGCTCGCCGTCGTCCTGCTCGCCGCCTGGTCGCGCGTCGAGACGGCGGGCGGGTTCACCCTGGTCTGGTTCGGCCTCGGCGTGGTCATGGCCGCGACGCAGTATCAGGCACTGTTCCCGGTGCTGATCCGGCGCTATCGGGCGAGCTATCGGACCCGCATCACGGTCGTCACCCTGATCGCCGGGTTCGCGAGCACCGTGTTCATTCCCCTGAACCACGTGCTGATCGACGCGCTCGGTTGGCGCCAGGCCCTGGTCGTGCTCGCCCTCGGCCAGCTCGTGGTGTGCGTGCCCGTGCATGGTTTGTGGCTGCGCGACGGCGGTCCGGCCGGAGGCACGCCCGTGCCCCAGGCGGCGCATCGTCCGGCGGCCGGACCAGGGCCGGTGCGTCGCGCCCTCGGCACGCGCACCTTCTGGGGCCTCGTGCTCTGCTTCAGCGCGACCTCGCTCACCAATTCGGTGATCGCGTTCCATGCCGTGCCTCTGCTCGACGAGCGCGGCTTCACGCCGGGCGTCGCGGTCGGCGCCATCGCCCTGATCGGCCCGGCCCAGGTCGCCGCGCGCCTCGCCGTGTTCGCCGCCGGCCGGCGTTCGTCCACCGTGGCGATCGGCCGCGTGGCGCTGGCCGTCCTGCCGGTGGCGTTCGCCGTCCTGATGCTGTGGCCAGGCTCGGTCGCGGCGCTGTTCGTCTTCGCCTTGGCCTTCGGCGGCGTGAACGGGACCATGACGATCGTGCGCGCCACGGCGGTCCCCGACCTTCTGTGGCGCGAGGGCTATGGCGCCATCAACGGGGTCGTCGCCTTGCCGACCACGTTCGCCCACGCGGCCGCGCCGATCATCGCCGCGCACATGTGGACCACGTTCGGCGGTTACGACACGGTCGTCTGGGCGATGGCGGGGTGCGCGGCCGTCGCGGCCGGCGCCTTCTGGTTCGCCGTCCGTTCCGCGGCGACGGCGGGCTGAGAACGCTCTTGCCGACACAGGTGTCGTCGGCTAGTTGTGGCGCAAGCCCCGGTGCCGGGTGATCGCGGTCCTTCGTCGCGATCCCGCGAGAACACCGGGGCAGTGTCGCGGGGAGCTTCCTCGGGGACGATGGCGTACTTCACCCAGCAGTTGATCAACGGGTTGGCGCTCGGCTCGATCTACGGGCTGATCGCCATCGGCTACACGATGGTCTACGGGATCATCGGCATGATCAATTTCGCCCATGGCGACGTCTACATGATGGGCGCGTTCCACGCGATCATCCTGTTCCTCGTCCTGGGTTTCCTCGGCGTGACCTGGGTGCCACTCGCGATTCTTCTGGTGCTCCTGGGCGGACTGTTCCTGACCGCCGTCTACGGCTGGGCGGTCGAGCGCATCGCCTACCGGCCGCTCAGGGGATCGTCGCGGCTCGCGCCCCTCATTTCGGCCATCGGCATGTCGATCCTGCTGCAGAACTACGTGCTGCTGCTCCAGGGCGCGCGCGGCAAGCCGCTGCACGGCGTGGTCACTGGCGCGATCCCGTTGTTCGAGGAGCAGGGCTTCACGGTCCAGATCGGCTACATGCAGGTCATGATCATCATGATCACGATCGTGCTGATGGCGGGATTCACCTGGCTCATCACGCGCACCTCGCTGGGTCGGGCGCAGCGGGCGTGCGAGCAGGACCGGCGCATGGCGGCGCTGCTCGGGGTCAACATCGACCGCACGATCTCGATGACGTTCGTGATCGGCGCCGCGCTCGCCTCGGTCGCCGGGCTCATGGTCACGCTCTACTACGGCATCATCGACTTCTACATCGGCTTCGTCGCAGGCATCAAAGCGTTCACGGCGGCCGTGCTCGGCGGCATCGGCTCGCTGCCCGGCGCCATGCTCGGCGGCATGCTGATCGGCCTGATCGAGGCGTTCTGGTCGGCCTATTTCACCGTCGAGTACAAGGACGTCGCCGCGTTCTCGGTGCTGGTCCTGGTGCTCATCTTCCGGCCGACCGGCCTGCTCGGGAAACCCGAGGTCGAGAAGGTCTGAGCCGTGGTCGCCAGCGCCGCCGCGAGCCAGACGGAGGTCGCCCTCGACCTCGGCGCCCTGATCCGACGGGCCGCGGCCGCCGCGGGCGTCACCTTGATCCTGACCGGCGGGATCGTCGGCTTCGAGCTGGTCAGCTCGACCGGCGAGCTGGCCTTCACGACCCGCTTCGGCGCGGTCGCGGTGGCGACGGTGGCGGTGTTCCTGGGCGCGCTCGCCATGGGGCTGCTCAAGGCGGGACGCCCGTGGCCGGCGGTCATCGGCGCGGGCATTGTCGGCGCGGCGCTCCTGTTCGTCCTCTTGGGCGCGGCCGACGACCCGGTGATCGCGCGGTTCAAGCCGTTCCAGTCGGCGGTGGTCGACTGGGCGCTGCTGATGTTCCCGCTCGGCATCGTCGTGCGCGGGCTCTACCTGGTGATCGCGGCACGCCGGCGCGAACGAGGCCGAGCCGGGGTGCTCGGCGTGCCGGGGCGCAAGGTCGGCGCCTACCTGGCGTGGCCGCTGATCGCGTGCGCGATCGCGCTGCCGTTCATGCCGTTCGCCGACCGCAGGCTGGTCGACGTCGGCACGCTGACGCTGACCTACATCATGCTCGGCTGGGGTTTGAACATCGTGGTCGGGCTCGCGGGCCTGCTCGATCTCGGCTATGTCGCGTTCTACGCGATCGGGGCGTACTCCTACGCCTTGCTCGCCACCAACTACGACCTCGGTTTCTGGATCTGCCTGCCGCTCGCCGGCATGTTCTCGGCGAGCTTCGGCCTCCTGCTCGGCTTCCCGGTCCTGCGCTTGCGCGGCGACTATCTGGCGATCGTGACCCTCGGCTTCGGCGAGATGATCCGCATCGTCCTGGTCAACTGGAAGCCGTTCACCGGCGGCCCGGACGGCATCAACAACGTCGCCCGGCCGTCGTTCTTCGGGCTCGACTTCGAGCGCGATCCGGCCGAGGGCGTCGCCGCGTTCCACACCTTCTTCGGGATCGAGTACGCCCCGTTGCAGCGGGTCATCTTCCTCTACTTCCTGATCCTCGCCTGCGCGCTGGTCACCAACTTCTTCACGCTGCGCATCCGCAAGATGCCGCTGGGGCGGGCATGGGAGGCGCTGCGCGAGGACGAGACGGCGTGCCGCGCGCTCGGCATCAACCCGACCAACACCAAGCTGACGGCGTTCGCGTTCGGCGCGATGTTCGCCGGCTTCGCCGGATCGTTCTTCGCCGCGCGCCAGGGCTTCATCAGCCCCGAGAGCTTTACCTTCATCGAGTCCGCGGTCATCCTCGCGATCGTCGTGCTGGGCGGGCTCGGCAGCCAGGTCGGCGTCGTGCTGGCCGCGATCGTGCTGATCGGGTTGCCCGAGTTCTTCCGCGAGCTCAAGGACTACCGGATGCTCGCGTTCGGCATCGGCATGGTGCTGATCATGGTCTGGCGGCCGGGCGGGCTGCTCGCCCATCGCGAGCCGACGCTCAGGCTTCGCGGCAGGGGCACGGGGCCGCCGTGACCGAGAGCCCGACGCGCCCGCTCCTGACGGTCGATCACCTGTCGATGCGCTTCGGCGGGTTGGTCGCGATCGACGACGTCTCCTTCGTCGCCGGCAACGACGCGATCACCGCGATCATCGGCCCCAACGGCGCCGGCAAGACGACCATCTTCAATTGCATGACCGGTTTCTATAAGCCGACCGTCGGGCGCATGCAGCTCGACGGCGCGCGCGGCCAGTTCCTGCTCGAGCGGCTCGATGGTTTCCGTGTCGCGCAGAAGGCGGGGGTCGCGCGCACGTTCCAGAACATCCGGCTGTTCGCCGGCATGTCGGTGCTCGAGAACCTGATCGTCGCCCAGCACAACCGGCTGATGCGCGCGTCAGGCTATACCGTGGTCGGCCTGTTCGGGCTTGGCGGCTATGTGCGCGCGGAGCGCGAGGCGGTCGAGCTCGCGCGCCGCTGGCTGGAACGGATCGGGCTTGTCGACGCCGCTGACAACGACGCCGGCAGCCTGCCCTATGGCGCCCAGCGACGGCTCGAGATCGCGCGGGCGATGTGCACCGATCCGGTCTTGCTCTGCCTCGACGAGCCCGCCGCGGGCCTCAACGCGCGCGAATCCGCGGAGCTCAACGATCTGCTGATCGCCATCCGCGACGAGTTCCACATCGGCATCCTGCTCATCGAGCACGACATGAGCGTGGTCATGGGCATCTCGGACTACATCGTCGTCCTCGACTACGGGCGCAAGATCGCCGAGGGAACACCCGATGTGATCCGCCGCGACGTCAACGTCATCCGCGCCTATCTGGGCGAGGAGGAGACGGCGGCACTGCCCGACCAGGTCGCGCGCGACCTCGGGCGGCCGAGCTAGGCCGGCCATGCTCAGGGTCGACGACGTCCATACCTACTACGGCCAGATCGCGGCATTGCGCGGCGTCAGCGTCGAGGTCCGCAAGGGCGAGATCGTGACCCTGATCGGCGCCAACGGCGCCGGCAAGACGACGCTGCTGATGTCGATCTGCGGCAGCCCGGCGCCGCGCTCGGGCACGATCATGCTCGATGGCGCCGACATCACGCGCCGACCGACGTACGAGATCATGCGCCTGGGCCTTGCCCATGCGCCCGAGGGACGCCGCATCTTCCCGCGCATGACGGTGCTCGAGAACCTCCAGATGGGCGCGCTGACCGCGGACCCGACCAAGTTCGAAGGCGATCTCGACACCGTACTGACACTGTTTCCCCTCCTGAAGCAGCGCATCGGCCAGCGCGGCGGCACGCTTTCGGGCGGCGAGCAGCAGATGCTCGCGATCGGCCGCGCGCTCATGGCGCGCCCGCGGCTCCTCCTGCTCGACGAGCCTTCGCTCGGGCTCGCGCCCCTGATCGTCAAGCAGATCTTCCAGGTCATCCGCGACATCAACGAGGACCAGGGCGTCACCGTCTTCCTGGTGGAACAGAACGCCTATCACGCGCTCCGTCTCGCGCATCGCGGCTACGTCATGGTCAACGGCCGCGTCACGCTGGAGGGCACGGGGGCGGGGCTGCTGGCGAACCCCGAGGTTCGCGCCGCCTACCTCGAAGGCGGGCATCACTGAGGGCCGGAGCGATGGACAGCATTCTCGGTTCGCCCCTCGCCGTGTTCATCGGCGTCACGGTCGCGATCTTCGGCGGCGCCTCGTTCATGATGGGCCAGGCGCTGGGCGCCAACTGGCGCCCAGCCTGGCAGGTCGTCGTCTACGCGTTCATGCTCGGCGTGGCCGACCGGTTCTTCCACAACGCGCTGTTCGGCGGGGACATGACCTCGATCCACGCCTACCTGGTCGACGCGGCGGTCCTGGTCGGCATCGGTCTGTTCGCCTATCGCGTGACCAG
Source organism: Alphaproteobacteria bacterium (assembly GCA_040905845.1). Classification (GTDB taxonomy): domain Bacteria; phylum Pseudomonadota; class Alphaproteobacteria; order SP197; family SP197; genus VGDP01. The sequence continues at coordinate 16,070 of JBBDQV010000173.1, forward strand.
AGTCCACAGGATGGTCACCCAGTATCCGTGGCTCTATGCTCGCGAAGGGCTGTTCTCGTGGCGAAACAAGGGCTGAGCGCGCCGGACATCTCCGTTTGCGGCCGGTTTCGTCGGTGCTAGATTAGGCAATCCCCCGAGGGACGGAAGTGCCCGGATGTTCCAAGGGGTCGCGTCGTCGGTCGACGGCGTCGTTGTCACGAAGGGCACGTCAAAGGGAGAGTCACGCATGCGTAAATTCACGCTTTCGTTGCTCGCGGCGGCCGCGGCCTTCGGGCTGCAGACCGCGGCGGCCGACGACATCGTCATCGCGGGTGCCGGGCCGTACACCGGCGACCTGGCGGAGTTCGGCGCCCAGCTTCATCGCGGCGCCGAGCAGGCCGTTGCCGACGTCAACGCCGCCGGCGGCGTTCTCGGCAACAACGTCGTGATCGAGTTCGGCGACGACCAGTGCGACCCCAAGCAGGCGGTCGCCGTGGCCAACGATCTCGTCTCCAAGGGCGTCGTGTTCGTGGCCGGTCATTTCTGCTCGGGTTCCTCGATCCCGGCCTCGGCCGTCTACCACGAGGAGAACATCCTGCAGATCACGCCGGCCTCGACCAACCCGAAGTTCACCGAGGATCCGGCGGCGGCGGGCTGGGGCACCGTGTTCCGGACCTGCGGCCGCGACGACCAGCAGGGCGACTTCGCCGGCGGCTGGCTCGCCGATAACTTCAAGGACAAGAAGATCGCCGTCGTCCACGACAAGTCGGCGTACGGCCAGGGCCTCGCGGACCTGACCAAGGCCAAGCTGAACGCGATGGGCGTCCAGGAAGTGCTGTACGAGGGCATCACGGCGGGCGAGCAGGACTACACGGCGCTCGTCACCAAGCTCAAGGACGCCGGCGTCGAGGTCATCTACTTCGGCGGCTACCACCCCGAAGCTGCGCTCATCATCCGTCAGGCCCACGAGCAGGGCTACAAGCCCATGCTTCTGTCGGGTGACTCGCTCAACACGCTCGAGTTCGCCACGCTCGCGGGCGATGCGGCCAACGGCGTGATGTTCACCAACGCGGCCGAGTCGCGCAACCTGCCTTCGGCGCAAGAGGTCGTGCAGAAGTTCCGCGATGGCGGCTACGAGCCCGAGGGCTACACCCTCAGCACCTACGCCGCGATCCAAGTGTGGGCGGCGGCGGTTGAGAAGGCGGGGACGACCGAGGCCCAGGCCGTGGCCGCGGCGTTGCGCAGCCAGTCCTGGCCGACGGTCATCGGCGAGCTCGCGTTCGACGATAAGGGCGACCTGACCTCGTCGACCTACGTCTGGTACGTGTTCGAGAACGGCAACTACAAGGAAGCTCCGGCCATGTAAGGCCGCGCCGCCGAGATCTCGGCGGCGTTCGACGACAAGATAGCCCGGGGGTCGTTGGATCCCCGGGCTTTTTGTCGTTGCGCGGAACGCTGCCCGTCCGAGCTACTTGCGCCCGCGCGTCCGCTTGCGCCCCAGACCGATCTTCTTGGCGAAATCGGAGCGCTGCTGGGCATAGTTGGGCGCGACCATGGGGTAGTCGGCCGACAAGCCCCATTTGGCGCGGTAGTCCTCGGGACTCATGTTGAAGGCGGTGCGCAGATGCCGCTTGAGCATCTTGAGCTTCTTGCCGTCCTCCAGGCAGATCAGGTAGTCCGGCGTCACCGACTTGCGGACCGACACGGCGGGCTTTGGAGCCTCGGCCGGTTCATCACGGCGCCCTTCCTGCTGCTCGGCGAGCGCGGCATGAACCGACTTAATCACCTCCGGCAACTGGTTCGCCACCACTTGGTTGTTGCTCACGTAAGCGGAAACGACGTCGGCGACCATATGGAGAATTTCGCTCTGCGATAGCTTGTTATCGTTTTCCTCGGCCACTGCTATTGTTCCTCTACTGAGTTGGAATGACGTCGTCTATTGACACGGGGTGGACCGACTGTCAATGCAAATTGGCGACTTGCGAGCAGATTGCAGTATCCGGCGCCGACGATGCTGGCCGGGACGGGACCCAGTGGTCCGATTTACCTGATGCTTGGTTCCCAAGCGTCAGGTAAATCGGACCGCCAGATCAATAACATAGTGGTGCGATGCTAACGGATGGGAGTCATCCGTTACCATCGCGCCACTAGTGGCGACATCGGCAGGGCTGTGATAGTAACGGCGCCAGAGGACAACACGGCGGGGCGGCGTGACAAGGGGGCGGCACGTGGCAATCGCATCGGATCACGCGGGCTTCGCCCTCAAGGCGGTGCTCAAGGTGGAGCTGGAACGTCTGGGCTGCGAGGCTGACGACCTCGGTACCGATGATACCGAGTCGGTCGATTACCCCGACTTCGCCAACAAGGTCGCCGAGGCGATCGAGCGGGGCGCCGCGGCGCTCGGCGTTCTCGTCTGCGGCACGGGCATCGGGATGAGCATCGCCGCCAATCGCCATGCGGGCGTCCGGGCGGCGGTGTGCCACGATGCCTCGTCCGCGCGGCTCACCCGGCAACACAACGACGCCAACGTCCTCTGCCTGGGCGCGCGGCTGATCGGCGAGGAGGTGGCGAAGGACGTCCTGCGCGCGTTCCTGGCGACCGCGTACGAAGGCGGCCGGCATGCCCGCCGCGTGGCGAAGCTCGCCTAGGTCCCGGTCATGCGCTGCCCGTTTTGCGGACACGAGGATACCCAGGTCAAGGACTCGCGCCCGTCCGAGGACAGCGCGTCGATCCGGCGCCGCCGACGGTGCCAGGGCTGCGGCGCCAAGTTCACGACCTTCGAGCGGGTCCAGCTCCGCGAGCTCGTCATCATCAAGAAGACCGGCATGCGCGTGCCGTTCGACCGCGACAAGCTGCATCGCTCGATCGAGATCGCGGTGCGCAAGCGCCCGGTCGAGCCCGAGCGGATCGAGCGGCTCGTCAACAGCATCCAGCGCCGCCTCGAGAGCCTGGGCGAGCCCGAAGTCCCGAGCCAGGTGGTCGGCGAGATGGTCATGGATGCCCTGGCCTCGCTCGATCCGGTCGCCTACGTGAGATTCGCTTCGGTCTACCGGAACTTCCGCGAGGCGAAGGACTTCGAGGACTTCGTGGGAAAACTGGGTGGCGAGCGCGGCGAGGACTGACTCCGACGTCGGCTTCATGCGCGCGGCGCTCGCGCTCGCGTGTCGCGGCCTGGGGCGGGTCGCCCCCAACCCCGCCGTCGGCTGCCTGATCGTGCGCGACGGCCGGGTCGTCGGGCGCGGCTGGACGCAGCCCGGCGGGCGGCCCCACGCCGAGACCGAGGCGCTCGCGCGAGCCGGTGCCGAGGCGCGCCGGGCGACCGCTTACGTGACGCTCGAGCCCTGCGCCCATCATGGCGCGACGCCGCCGTGCGCGGACGCGCTGGTCGCGGCGGGCATCGCTCGCGCCGTCGTCGCCCTGGAGGATCCCGATCCGCGCGTCGCCGGGCGCGGGCTCGCGCGGCTGCGCGACGCCGGGATCGCCGTCGATCTCGGCGTCGAGGGCGCGGGCGCGGCCGAGCTCAACGCCGGGTTCCTCGCGCACCGCAAGCAGGGCCGGCCGCTCGTGACGCTCAAGATCGCCGCCTCGCTCGACGGCCGGATCGCGACGCGCGGCGGGGCCAGCCGCTGGATCACGGGCGAGGCGGCGCGCGCCCCTGCCCACCACCTGCGCGCCGCGCACGCCGCGGTCGCTGATCAAAACATTGCTGCCATTGCCAAGCAG
>JBBDQV010000174.1:0-19682 GCA_040905845.1 Alphaproteobacteria bacterium
TGTGGACGGTGTGGCAGGTGACGACCGTGATCGGGGTGCTGGTCGGGGGGGCGGCGGGGGGAAACCCCCGCCACGGGTGAGGGGGGGCGCTCATGCCCGGCGAGGCACGCCCAAGGCATGACCGAAGCCTTCATCCACCCGACCGCGGTGATCGACCAGCCCGCCTCGATCGGCGCGGGCACGCGCGTCTGGCACTTCGCCCACGTCATGGCGGGGGCCCAGATCGGGCGCGACTGCGTGATCGGCCAGAACGTCATGGTCGGCGCGGGCGTCGTGATCGGCGACGGCTGCAAGATCCAGAACAACGTCGGCGTCTACCAGGGGATCACGCTGGAGGACGGCGTGTTCGTCGGGCCTTCCGCCGTCTTCACCAACGTGCGCAATCCGCGCGCGGGCGTCGAGCGCAAGAACGAGTTCGGCGCGACCCTCGTGCGCCGTGGCGCCACGATCGGCGCCAACGCGACGATCCTGCCGGGCGTCGAGCTCGGGGCGTACTGTTTCGTCGCCGCCGGCGCCGTGGTGACGCGGGGCGTCGCGGCCCACGCGCTCGTCGCCGGCGTGCCCGCGCGCCGGATCGGCTGGGTCAGCCACGCCGGGGAACGCCTCGATGCCCACCTCGTCTGCCCGCGCGAGGGGCGGCGGTATCGGCAGGACGGCGACGCGCTGGTCGAGTTGGTCTAGCCTCCGATCGCGCGCGCGTAGGTCGCAGGATCGACGTTGCCGCCCGAGGCGACGACGGCCACGGTCTTGCCCCTGGCGTCGAAGCGGCCTGCGAGGACGGCGGCGAGCGCCACGGCGCCGCCCGGCTCCACGACGATCTTGAGGTGGCGGAACGCCGCCGCCATGGCCGCCATCGCCTCGCCGTCGGTCACGACAAGCCCGCCCGCCAGGTTGCGCCGGTTGATCGCGAAGGTGATCGCGCCGGGCATGGGCGCGAGCAGGGCGTCGGCGATCGAGGAGGCGCCAGGTCGGTTGCCTTGGCGCTCGCCCGTGGCCAGGCTCAGCGCCGTGTCGTCGAACCCCTCGGGCTCGCAGGCGTAGATCGCCGTGGCGGGCAATCTTGCCTTGAAGGCCAAACTGCATCCCGCGACCAGGCCGCCGCCGCCGCACGGCACCAGGAGAGCGTCGGGTCGCACGCCCAGCGCCGCGGCCTGGCGCGCGATCTCGAGCCCGACGGTGCCCTGGCCCGCGATCACGCCGGCGTCGTCGAAAGGCGCGATCAGCGCGCGGCCCTCCTCGGCCGCGATCCGGCGCGCGATCGCCTCGCGGTCGTCCGTCGTGCGGTCATAGGGCACGATGCGGGCGCCCCACGACTCGGTGCCCTCGCGCTTCACGGCGGGCGCGTCGGCCGGCATGACGATGACCGACGAGGTGCCCAGCGTGTGCGCGGCGGCGGCGACGCCCTGGGCGTGGTTGCCCGACGAGAACGCGACCACGCCGCGCGCCCGCGCCGCCGGGTCGAGCGTCGCGATCGCGTTGTAGGCGCCGCGGAACTTGAACGACCCGGTCACCTGGAGCACCTCGGCCTTGACGAGGACTCGGCCCCCGACCAGCCGATCGAGCGCCGCCGATTCGAGCAGCGGGGTCACGATGGCCTTGCCCGTCAGGCGCCGGGCGGCGGCCTCGACGTCGGCGAACGTGGGCAGGGCGGGCGAGGGAACGTTCATGGCGCCGGAGCATGGAACGCCGCCCGCGCAGGCGCAACCCCGGACCGGCCTTGCGACCCGGGTCGGACGGAACTATGAAAGAGCGATGCATGGCGCCGCGCGAGGCGGCGAGGAGAAGACATGTTCCACGGGTCCCTGGTCGCGCTGATCACGCCGTTCCGCAAGGGCGGGGTGGACGAAAAGTCGTTCCAGTCCTTCGTCGACTGGCAGATCAAGGAAGGCACCGAGGGCGTCGTGCCGTGCGGCACCACGGGCGAGTCGCCGACGCTGAGCCACGCCGAGCACAAGCGCGTGACCGAGCTCTGCCTCGAGGTGGCCAAGGGCCGCGTGCCGGTCATCGCCGGCACCGGTTCGAACTCGACCGCCGAGGCGATCGACCTGACGCGCCACGCCAAGGCGGCCGGCGCCGACGCCGTGCTCGTGGTCACGCCCTATTACAACAAGCCGACCCAGGAAGGGCTTTACCAACACTACAAGGCGATTCACGACGCGGTCGACATCCCGATCATCATCTACAACATCCCGCCGCGCTCGGTCGTCGACATGAGCGTCGCGACCATGGCACGGCTCGCCGAGCTGCCCAACATCGTCGGGGTCAAGGACGCGACCGCCGACGCGACCCGGCCGCTCGACACCAAGCTCGCGATCAAGAAGCCGTTCTGCCAGCTTTCGGGCGAGGATCCGGCGGTGCTCGCCTTGCTCGCGGCGGGCGGCGACGGCTGCATCTCGGTCACCGCCAACGTCGCCCCGCGCAGTTGCGCCGAGATGCACGAGCGCTGGCGCAAGGGCGACGCCAAGGGCACGCTCGCGGTCCAGGAGCGCCTGATGCCGCTGCACCGGGCCCTGTTCGCCGAGACCAGCCCCGGCCCGGTCAAATACGCGGCCAGCCTCTTGGGCCACTGCACGGCCGAGGTGCGCCTGCCCCTGGTCGAGCCGCAGGAGCCGACCCGGCAGCGGATCGCCGACGCCATGCGCCACGTCGGGGTGCTCAATTAGAGCGGAGTTCGTCGAGATGGAACGGCCCACCCTCACCCTGCCCTCTCCCGCCAAGGACGGGAGAGGGTTGCGCAGGGTTGGCGCGGCAACCGCGCCTACCCGGAGCTGGGTGAGGGGGGCCGCGATTCCACGCGAACGGAACTCGCCCTAGGCGGCGCCGTGGAGGTCACCGCCGCGGGGCTCGTCGTCGCTCGCAACCGCAAGGCGCGCCACGACTACTTCATCGAGGACACCGTCGAGGCCGGCATCGTCTTGAGCGGCAGCGAGGTCAAGAGCCTGCGCGGCGGGCGGGCGAGCATCACCGACAGCTACGCGGTCGAGAAGGGCGGCGAGATCTGGCTGATCAACGCCCACTTGCCCGAATACGCGGCGGCCAACCGCTTTGGCCACGAGACGCGCCGACCGCGCAAGCTGCTGCTGCACAGGAAGCAGGTCAACAAGCTGATCGGCGCCGTGACCCGCGAGGGCAAGACGCTGGTCGCGCTCTCGGTCTACTTCAACGCGCGCGGCCGGGCCAAGGTCGAGCTCGCGCTCGCCCACGGCAAGAAGGCCCACGACAAGCGCGCCACCATCAAGGCGCGCGAATGGCAGCGCGACAAACAGCGCCTGATGCGCGCCCGGGGATGACGCCGATCGCGGGCGGTGGCCACGACGACATCCGGCGCTCGGTCGCGCGCCTGTGCGAGCGGTTCCCCGGCCCCTATTGGCAAGAGCTCGACGCCAAACGCGGCTACCCCACGGAGTTCGTCGCGGCGCTGACCGCGGCCGGGTTCCTGGCCGTGCTGATCCCCGAACCCTATGGCGGCAGCGGGCTTGGCCTCGGCGCGGCCGCCGCCGTGCTCGAGGAAATCCACAAGTCCGGCGGCAACGGCGCCGCGTGCCACGCCCAGATTTACACCATGGGCACGCTGCTCCGGTACGGCTCCGAGGCGCAGAAGGCCCGCTGGCTGCCGGCGATCGCGACGGGCTCGATCCGGCTCCAGGCGTTCGGGGTCACCGAGCCCGACGCGGGCAGCGACACCACGCGAACCGCGACCCGCGCCGAGCGCACGAACGAAGGCTGGGTCGTCAACGGACGCAAGGTGTTCATCAGCCGCGCCGAGCATTCCGACCTGATGCTTTTGCTCGCGCGCACGACTCCCGGCGAGGCCGTCGCCAAGCGCACCGAGGGGCTGTCCGTTTTCCTGGTCAACCTGCGCGAGGCGGTCGGACGGGGTCTCACGATCCGGCCGATCCCGACCATGATTAACCACGCGACGTGCGAGGTGACGATCGAGGACCTCGCGATTCCATCCGACAGCCTGGTCGGCGTCGAAGGCCAGGGCTTTCGCCACATCCTCGACGGCATGAACGCCGAGCGCATCCTGATCGCGGCCGAGTGCATCGGCGACGCGCGCTGGTTCATCGCCAAGGCAAGCGACTATGCCCGCGAGCGCGTCGTGTTCGGCCGCCCGATCGGCCGGAACCAGGGGGTGCAATTCCCGCTCGCGCGCGCCTACGCCGAGACCGAGGCCGCGGCGCTCATGGTCCAGCGCGCGACCCACTTGTTCGAGGCCGGCGAGCCGTGCGGCACCGAGGCCAATCTCGCGAAGCTGCTCGCGAGCGAGGCATCGTGGCACGCCGCCGACGCCTGCCTGCAGACCCACGGCGGCTACGGGTTCGCCACCGAGTACGACGTCGAGCGCAAGTTCCGCGAGACCCGGCTCTACCAGGTCGCGCCGATCTCCACCAACCTGATCCTCGCGCAAGTCGCCGAGCACGTGCTCGGCCTGCCCCGGTCGTATTGAGATGTCTGCGACCGACTACGCCGCCTGGATCGGGCGCGAGCGGTTCGACGAGGACGCGATCGCCCCCGGGCCGGCGGCGCGGCTTTCGGCGACGCTCGATCGCGACGATCCGGCACCCGTGGCCGGTGACCCGTTGCCGCCGGCGTGGCACTGGCTCTACTTCCTCGCCGCGCCGCGCGCCGGCCTCGTCTCGGCCGACGGGCGCGGCGCCGAGGGCGACCCGCTGCCGCCGTTCCCCAGCCTCGCGCGCATGTGGGCGGGCGGAACGTTCGAGTTCCACCGGCCGCTCAGGGTCGGCGAGACCGCGCATCGGCGCTCGCGCGTGCTCGCCATCGAGCCGAAGCAGGGCCGCAGCGGCCGGCTGGTGTTCGTCGCTGTCGAGCACCGCATCGCCGGCGAGGCGGGGGATGCCGTGACCGAGACGGTGCGCATCGTGTTCCGGGAACCCGGGCCCTATGCCGGGTCGGACCGGGCGGAGCCGGCGCCGGCCACGGCCGCGTGGCGCCGCGTCGTGCGCCCCGACGCCGTGATGCTGTTCCGGTTCTCGGCGCTGACCTTCAACGCCCACCGCATCCACTACGACCGGGCTTACGTGGTCGAGGAGGGCTATCCGGGGCTCCTGGTCCACGGCCCGCTGACCGCGATCCTGCTGCTCGATCTGGTCCGGCGCGAGGCGCCCGGACGCTCGATCGCGCGCGTGGACTACCGCGCGCTCCGGCCGCTCTTCGTCGATGCGAAGCTCGCGCTCAATGGCGCGCCCACGGGCCCCAACGCGGTGCTGTGGGCCGAGGACGACAAGGGGCGCCCGGCCATGCGCGCCGACGTGACGTTCGCTTGACGGGACGATGAAAACCCAGCCCCTGCTCGAGATCATCGAGACGGTGAAGCCCGAATGGATCGACAGCTTCGGGCACATGAACATGGCGTACTACGTGCTCGTGTTCGACAGCGGGACCTACGCGTTCTGGTGCCACGTGACGCGCGAGCGGCCCCAGGCCGAACGGGACGAAATGGCCTACGCCGTGGTCGAGGCCCACATCAACTACATCGCCGAGGTCTCGGTCGGCCAGGCGCTGCGCATCACGACCCGCGCGCTCGACTCCGACGCCAAGCGGTTCCGGCTGTTCCACGAGATGCGCCAGGTCGAGGACGGCACTCTGGCCGCGACCAACGAGGTGCTGGGCCTGGGGTTCAACCTGAAGTCCCGGCGCGTCGCACCGTTCGCGACACCCGTTTGTGCCGAAATAGGACACCTCGTGACCGGCCACAAGGGGCTGGCGTGGCCCTCGAACGCCGGGCGCTCGATCGCCATCCCGCGCAAGGCCTGAGCCGGCGGGTTACACTGCGGGCCGCGCCAAGAATAAACCACGCGGCCTCGCGTTATCGGGGTGTCGCGACGCCGAGCCCGGAAATGGATAGCACGACGCACGACGCCTTGATCGACCTGCTGCCAAGGCTTCGGCGGTTCGCGTACGGGCTCACCGGCTCGGTCGATGAAGGCGACGACTTGGTGCAGAGCGCGTGCGAACGCGCGTTGTCGAGGCTGCATCAGTTCGAACCAGGAACGCGTCTCGACAGCTGGATGTTCAGGATCGTGCAGACCGTGTGGATCGATCGCAAAAGGAAATCGCAGCGCAGGGGTGTCACCATCCCGCTCGAGGACGCGGACAACATCCTCGCGGCCGATGGCGAACGCGAGCAGGAGGCCCGCCTGAGGCTGGCCGAGGTGCGCGGCGCCGTCGATCGGCTGCCCGAGGATCAGCGGGTCGTGCTGCTGCTGGTGACCGTCGAGGGCATGTCCTACCGGCAGGCGGCGGATACCCTCGAGATCCCGATCGGCACGGTCATGAGTCGTTTGGCGCGGGCTCGCGTCGCGGTTGCCCGCCAGGTTGGCGACGCGGCGACGGTCTAGCGCCGGGAGAAGGGCCATGAACAACGAAATCTTGGACGATGGAATCTTGGTCGCCTACGTCGACGGCGAGCTCGACGAGAAGCGCCGGCGCAAGATCGAGGCGGCGCTCAGCGAGGATGCGGACGCGGCGGACAAGGTCCGCCTCATGGCGGGGAGCGCCCGGCTCTTGCGCGGCGCCTACGACGAGGTGTTCGATCTGCCGGTGGCGGCGCGCCTGCGGGCCATGCTCGACGCCGCGCGGTCCCAGCCGCGCATGGCCGCGCGGCGGGGTTGGCTCGGTCGGCTACTCGGCGTTGGACGAGCGGCGCCGCTGGCGGTCGCCGCGGCGTGCGCCGCGGCGCTCGCGCTCGGCGTGTTCGTCGGTCGGCTCGAGCCTGGGCCGGAGACAACGTACGTTCCGGCTTCGCTAGAATCGAAGTCTGGCGTCGTGTTGCTCGAACCCCAGGTCCGCGCGCTCGAGACGGGGGCGGACGGCGTCGAGATCGGCTATGATCGGTCCGACATCGGTGTCCGCGCGGCCATGACCCCGCTCGCCGCCTTCGCCGGTCCGGACGGGCTGACGTGCCGTCCCTACCGTGATCGCATCGAGCATGCGGCGGGTCCCGTGACAATGGTTGGCATCGCCTGTCGCGTGGGCGACGGGTCATGGACGGCCCTGGAGTTTCCGGCACAGTGACGTGATCTTAAAGGCAAAATTCCGGCTCAAGGCACTTTGTTCCGCTCTGGCGGTGGCGCTGGCCATTCTGGTCGGCGCCGCCGCCATCGTCGTCGTGCTCGATTCCCCACAGGCCATGGCCGATCGCGGCAAGGGTAAGGGCAAGGGTTCGAAAGACGGCGGTGGCGATAACGGTGGCGGTGGCGACAACGGCGGTGGGGACGACGGCGGTGGCGACGACGGTGGCGGCGACGATGGCGGTGGGGACGACGGCGGCGGCGACGATGGCGGCGACGACTCCGATGGCGGATCGAAGGGCAGCGGCAAGAGCAAGTCCACGAAGGGTGGCGACGAGGCGGACGAGGGCGACGACGATGCCGATGACGCGGCGGAGGCGGACGACGACAGCGATGCCGAGGACGCGGACAACGCGACTGCCGCCGCGGCTTCGATCGGCGGCGATGTCGCCGCGTCCGCCGGCGCCGAGCTATCCGTCGAACATGGCGCGGGGCTTGATCGCGTGGCGGGCGAAGTCGTCGTCATCGACGACCGGCCGGGATTCCTCGAGGGCGCCAAGGCCCTCGGCCTGACATTGCGCGAGCAGCGTCCGCTCGATGGCCTCGGCATCACGGTGACGCGTTTCGCCGTGCCGCCGCATGTGGGTGTCGATTCGGCCATCCGCAGCCTCAGGCAGAGCTTTCCGGGGTTGCTGGTCGACACGAACACGGTTTATGCGGCGCAGAGCCAGCCGAAGTCCCTGCCGAAGGACCATCCCGGCCGCCTGGTCGGCTGGGAGTCGATCGATCCGGAATGTGGCCGAGGCGTCGCAATCGGCGTGATCGACACGGCGGTGGACGCGGCGGCTCTGGCGGGCCGCGACGTCGAGCAGCGCGCCTTTCTCGACGGCGCCGAGCCGGCCCGGTCCGAACACGGCAACGGCACGCTCTCGCTGCTGCTGGGATCGGACGCGGCCGATCTGCCGGGCCTGGTGCCGTCGGCTAGCGTGCGCCTTGCCGCCGTGTTCGAGCGGGCCTCGGACGGTACGGTCGTCACGACCGCGACCGCCATCGCGGAGGCACTCGACTGGCTGGTCACGGACCAGGTCCGGCTCATCAACCTGTCGTTCGCCGGCGGCGACAATCTGCTTCTCAGGATCGCGGTCGCCCGCGCCCTCGCGAAGGGCACCGTGCTGGTCGCGGCCGCGGGCAACGGCGGGCCGGACGCGCCGCCCGCCTACCCGGCGGCCTATGACGGCGTCCTGGCGGTCACCGCGGTCGATCGGGCGTTGAAGCCGCTACCCGAGGCGAACCGGGGCGACTACATCGACCTGGCGGCCCCCGGCGTCGACGTACCGACCGTCATGGGGTCCGAGATCGTCGTGCGTTCGGGCACCTCTTTGGCGGCGCCGTTCGTGACGGCGGCGCTGGCCATGGACGGCGCGCAGTTCGGCCCGGACGAGGCGTCGGAAGCGCTCGCCGGGGGCGCGGTCGATCTGGGGGCGCCGGGGCGCGACTCGGTCTACGGCTGGGGCCTGCTCCATGCTCCCACCTGCGTCCAGGCCCACGCCAGCAACTGAGCGGCTGGGACGATCCGAGTCTTGATCCTGGGGTTCGCGAGCCCCAAGGTGAGCGCGGTTGGCTGACCGCGCCCGGATCGTTGGTTGTCGCCACGCAACGCGGGCGAGGGGGTTTCGTGACGCGCGTCAAGTGCCTCGACATCCTCGAGTCCGGCCTCGCGGCGCTCGAGGCCAAGCAAGCCGCCCACGGCGGCTGAGCGCGCACGCGGGGCGCGCCATGACCTTGGTCGAATGGTTCGAGTTCCTGAGCTACGTCGTGACGGTGGTCGGCCTGCCGCTCGCCATTTTCGTGTTCATCGACGAACAACGACGCGAGCGCCAGAACGAGGAGGAAGCGCTCTACCAGAGCTTGGCGGACCAATACGACGGCTTTCTGCGCCTGATCCTCGACCACCCCGATCTCGGCCTGTCCGGGCGGTTCATCCCGCACCGGCCCCTGACGGAGGAGCAGCGCGAGCGCAAGCATCTCATCTTCGAGATCCTCATCGCGCTGTTCGAGCGCGCCACCATCATGCTCTTTTCGCCGCGCATGGGCCGGCACGAGCAGCGGCTATGGGCCTCGTGGGAGGACTACATGCGGACCTGGTGCCGGCGCGAGGACTTCCGCGACGCGCTGCCCATCGTGCTGGAAGGCGAGGACGACGAGTTCAGCCGACATATCCTGGCGATCGCCGCGGAGGAGGCCGCCCGCCAGGGCTCGCCGGCGGCCGCCGTTTGAAGACCGTTGGCGCGATTCTTGCGACGATGGGTTCGTCCTTCAGGCTCGCGCGCCGCCAGGAGCTAGCCCGTCGCATCCGCCTGGGCAGGCCCAGCGTTTCATGCCAACATCAAGTGGGACGGGCGTGCCGGGCGCCGTGAGGAGTATCGGCCATGTACTTCACCGGTGACGATCGGATCGACTCGCTCCTCGCCAGTTTCAAGCCGCATTGGAAGGGCACGGGCAAGTTCGACCTCGGCGCGGACCTGACCTTCAGTTTCGCCAAGTTCGATACGCCGACCAATGAGCTGAACTTCGGGCAAACTCAGCTGACCAGTGCCCAGAAGGTCGCGGCGCGATTCGCGCTGCAACAGTGGGCGAACGTCGCCGACATCACGTTCACCGAGATCACCGACACTGGGACGTTCAACGGCAACGGCACCGGCCGCGGCGACATCAACTTCATCAACGAGAATTTGTTCGACGGCCTGACCCTGGCCTACGCGTTCTTCCCCGCCGGCACGAACCCGCGGGCGAACGAGTTTTCGGGCGACGTTCACATCAACTCGAACGCGCCGGAAAACTTCAACCTGCTCGATCCCCACGAGCAGGGCCTCTTCGTGCTGATGCACGAGCTCGGCCACGCGATCGGGCTCGACCACCCGAGCGACGGTTCCGTCGCGCTGCCGGAGAGCCAGGACATCGATCGCTTCACGATCATGGTCGACAACGTCGGCAAGGGCGTGTTCTTCGACGCCGGCGTGTTCCCGAGCACGCCGATGCCATTCGACATCCTGGCGATCCAGCACCTCTACGGCGCGAACACCGGGTTCCGCGCGTCGAACACGTCCTACGTCTTCGACGACGACGAGATCGTCTACGAGACGATCTGGGACGCCGGCGGCAAGGACACCCTTTCGGTCGCCGGCTCGCAGTTCCGCGCGATCATCGATCTGAGGGCCGGGCGGTTCAGCTCGGTCGTCGGTTCGCCCGATGGTTCGGGCGGCGCCGCGTCCAAGAATCTCGCCATCGCCTTCGGCGTGACGATCGAGAACGCGACGGGCGGCACGAAGAACGACGTCATCACCGGCAACGGCGCGGCGAACACCCTGAAGGGTGGGGCCGGCGTCGACACCCTGTCGTCCTCCAGCGGCAACGACAAACTGTTCGGCGACGCGGGCAACGACACGCTCAAGGGCAGCTCAGGCTCGGACACGCTCGACGGCGGCTCGGGGAACGATCGCCTGATCGGTGGCGACGGCAACGACACCTATGTCGTGAATTCAACCAGCGACGTGGTCGTCGAAGCCTCGGGCGGCGGCACCGACAGCATCATCAGCACGGCTACGCGCACCATGTCCGACAATCTGGAGAAGCTCACCCTGACCGGTTTCACCGGCGTCGATGGCATCGGCAACTCCAAGGCCAACGTCATCAAGGGCAACGCGGGCGGCAACGAGATATCGGGGCTCGGCGGCGACGATTCGCTGTACGGGGGCGGCGGCAACGACACCCTCGACGGCGGCAGCGGCGTCGATCGGCTTTCCGGCGGAGCCGGCAACGACCGCTACATCGTCAATGCGAAGAGCGACGTGGTCGTCGAGGCGCCCGGCAACGGCACCGACACGGTCAGGAGCTCGGCGACCTTCCAGCTCCCCGACAATGTCGAGCACCTTACGCTCACGGGATCGGCCGCGATCGACGGCGCCGGCAACGGCCTCGACAATACGATCACGGGCAACGGCGCGGCCAACGCGCTGACCGGCGGAGGCGGCCAGGACGCCCTGACCGGCGGCGCGGGGCCGGATCGGTTCGACTATCGGCTCGTCTCGGACGGTTCGGAGCCCGTTCTCGCCGGGGCAACGCGTGGGGCCGTGGCGGGCGACACGATCGCCGACTTCGCGTCGGGCCAGGACAGCTTCCAGTTTGTCGCCGGTGCGTTCGATCCCGACGGCGATATCGGGCTCGGCGACCTAGACGCCGCGAGCTTCTCGACGATCGAGGTTCAGTACGATGGGACGAATCCGGGCGCCAATGCCAACCATCTCGTCGGCGCCGCCAGCTTCGTCTTCTCGACCGCCGATTCGACGCTCTACTACGATCCCGACGGAGCCGGCGGCGGCTACACCGTGATCGCCACCCTCGACAACGCGGCGCAGCCAACCGCCACGGATATCGAAATCGTCGCCTGAGCGAAGGCGCTCATACCAAGGAGCGTTGCGATTGACTCATCCAACGCGCCGACACGCTACCCCTGACTCCGCGACGGGGGGGCATCCCGCGTCGCGCCTCTCCCACAGGGAGAGAGGGGGATTACGGCGTAGCGGCAAGAACTTACCCTCTCCCCTCGTGGGAGAGGGAGGGGCCCAAAGCCTGTCCTGAGCGACGCCGCAGGCGGCGTCGAAGGGCGAAGCCATGGGAGGGTGAGCGACTGTCTGGTCAAAACATACGCTCGGCGGTATCACGCCCCGGCCAGCACCGTCAGCAGTCCGAGGATCAATCCCGTTGCGACGCCGGCGCTGGCGGCGAGGCCCGGCGCGAAGTCGCGTGCGGCGAACGCGTTAGCGATCCTGATCACGGCTAAACCTATCCCGCAGTTCATGACGGGAGCGTGACGGCCCGGCGTCGCGCGTGATAAGCGTTCCATCTCGTCGTACCCCATCCCGTTCGCGAGCCGGCCCCTTGCCCTTGCTCGAACGCCTGCCGTTTCGATTGCGCGTGCCGTCCTCGGGTCTCGCATGGCTCGCCGCCATGGCGATCGTCGCGGGCGCGGCCGTGTCCGTGCTCGGCCGTCCGGGTCCGGTGCCCGGCGCGGGCGAGCTGGTACGGGTCGAGGGCCGGGTCCGCGCCGTCGATGTCTACGACCTCTCGGGATCGCCGACCCAGGCCGACTGGTTCCCGGGACTGACCACGGTCAGGGTCGAGCTCGAGGGCGAGTTAGGGTCGTTCGTCTACCCGGCGGGATACCCGCTCTACTTCCTCGTCCGCGACAGCCTCGGGGGTCCCGTCGTGCTGTGGGTCGAGGCCACGGCGCCAATCGACGAGCCGCGCACGATCTGGCAGCTCGAGGTCCCCAACGCGGGCCTCTTCGTCGGCCATGGTGATATCGCGGCGACCCTCGACAGTATCGACCGATCGGCGCGCGGCATGGGCGGCGGGCTGCTGCTGGCGGGGATGGGTCTCGGCGTCGCCGCGTGGCTCGGCGGACTGATCAATCGCCGCCTGCCCGAACCGTCCGAGGAAACCCGCGAGCGCTGGCGGCATCGCCGCGACGGGTTCGTCTCCATCGTTCTCGACGGGGTCGGCGGGCTGGAGCGCCTCTATGATGGTGGTGCCCGGCTGTGCGCGGCGCTGCTCGGACCGATGCTCGGTCGCGGTCTATGGAGCGCCGTGTGGGCGTGTCTTTACTTCGGCGGCGCGATCGCGCTGGGCGTCGCCGTCTACGGCGGCTGAACAAGGGGGGATCATGGACCTGGGACTCGCGGGCAGGAAGGCATGCGTCACCGGCTCGACGCGCGGCATCGGCAGGGCGATCGTCGAGCGGCTCGCCGCCGAGGGTTGCGCGGTGGCGGTCTCGGGCCGCAAGAAGCTCGAGGTCGCGGCGACGGTCAAGGCGCTCAACAAAGCCGGCGCCAAGGCGTGGGGCCGCGCCGTCGATGTGCGCGACGCCGAGGCGTTGCGCGCCTGGATCGGCGACGCCGCGAAAACCTTCCGTGGGATCGACATCCTGGTCTGCAACGCGAGCGCGCTCGCGCCCGGCGGCTCGCCCGAGTCCTACCGCTTGGCCTTCGAGACCGACGTGCTCCACACGCTCAACGCGGTCGAGGCGGCGCGGCCGTTCCTCGCCCGGTCCAAGGCGGCGGCGATCGTCGCGATCGCCTCGATCTCGGGGGTCGAGGACTACGGCTGGGAGGAATCGGGCTACGGCGCCATGAAGGCGGCGCTCAACTACGCCATGAAGTCGCTCGCCAACAGCCTGGCGCCCAAGGGCATCCGCGTCAACGTGGTGAGCCCGGGCACGATCTACTTCGCGGGCGGCGTCTGGGAGAAGGTCGAGAAGGACAGCCCCGAGGCCTTCGCCGCGTCGCTCGCCGCCAACCCCATGGGCCGCATGGGCCGCCCCGAGGAGATCGCCGACGTGGTCGCCTTCGTCGCCAGCCCGCGCGCGAGCTTCATGGCCGGCGCCAACGTCATCGTCGACGGCGCCTTCACGAAGCGGGTGCAGTTTTGAACGTCCTTGCCTGGCCGCGCGTCCTGCGGCATGAACGGGGCCAAAGCCTCTGGAGCGAAAGCCCCCGACGTGGAGTACCTGCCCTGCACGCCCTTCGAGACGGCCGCCCGCTGCGCGAGCGACCTCCTCAGGGCGAACGGCTGGGGTAAAGCCGTTCGTGGTGAGGCGGCGCGAAGCGCCATCTCGAACCACGAACGGCGGCAAGCTCAGCGTCGTGCCGCCGTAATGCGCCGCGCATGAAGTACTCGATCCTCGGCCTCCTCAAGGGCGCCCAGTCCGGACATCGGGACTGGCCCGCGGCGTGGCGCGACGCCGAGCCCAAGGCATCGTACGACGTCGTTATCATCGGTGGCGGCGGCCACGGGCTCGCCACCGCGTACTACCTGGCCAAGGAGCACGGCGTCACCAACGTCGCCGTCCTCGAGAAGGGCTGGATCGGCGGCGGCAACACCGGGCGCAACACCACGATCGTCCGCTCGAACTACCTGTGGGACGAGAGCGCGCATCTCTACGAGAAGTCGCTCAAGCTGTGGGAAGGGCTGAGTCAGGAGCTCAACTTCAACACCATGTTCAGCCAGCGCGGGGTGATGAACCTGGCGCACAACCTGCACGACCTGCGCGAGCTCAACCGGCGGGTCTCGGCGATCCGGCTCAACGGCATCGACTCCGAGTTCCTGACCACCGAGCAGGTGCGCGCGTTGTGCCCGATCCTCAACACGGCGCCGACCATCCGCTACCGGGTGCTGGGGGCCAGCCTGCAACGGCGCGGCGGCACGGCGCGCCACGACGCCGTCGCCTGGGGCTTCGCCCGCGCCGCCGACCGGCAGGGCGTCGACATCATTCAGAACTGCGAGGTCACCGGCATCCTGCGCGAGGGCGCGCGGGTGACGGGCGTCGCGACGACGCGCGGGACCATCAAGGCCGGCAAGATCGGCGTCGCCGCCGCCGGCCATTCGAGCGTCGTCGCGGCCATGGCGGGGCTCAGGCTGCCGATCGAAAGCCACCCGCTGCAGGCGCTCGTCTCGGAGCCGATCAAGCCCATTCTCCACACCGTCGTCATGTCGGGCGCGGTCCACGTCTACGTCAGCCAGTCGGACAAGGGCGAGCTGGTCATCGGCGCCGGCATCGATGCGTACAACTCGTACGCCCAGCGCGGCACGCTCCAGGTCATCGAGGACCAGATGGCCTCGCTGATCGAGCTGTTCCCCATTTTCAGCCGGCTCCGGCTGATGCGCCAATGGGCGGGCATCGTCGACGTCTGCCCCGACGCGAGCCCGATCATCGGCAAGACGCCCTTGGAGGGCTTCTACCTCAACTGCGGCTGGGGCACCGGCGGCTTCAAGGCGACCCCGGGCTCGGGCTGGGTGTTCGCCCACACCATCGCCCAGGACCGGCCCCACGCGCTCAACGCGGCGTTCACCCTCGAACGGTTCTCATCGGGCGCGCTGATCGACGAGCACGGTGCCGCCGCCGTGGCGCACTGAGGTCAACATGCACCTGATCCCGTGCCCCTGGTGCGGCCCGCGCGACGAGCTCGAGTTCTCCTACGGCGGCGAGGCGCACATCCGCCGGCCCGCGGATCCGGACGCGCTCGATGACGGCGCCTTCGCCGAATACTTGTTCATGCGCACGAACCCGAAGGGCATGCACGCCGAGCGCTGGATGCACGCAGCCGGCTGCCGGCGCTGGTTCAACGCGCTCCGCTCGACCGTGAGCCACGAGATCCTCGCCGTCTACAAGATGGGCGAGACCAAGCCGGAGGCCGGCGGGTGAGCGACCAGTCCTACCGCAACCCGACCGGCGGGCGGATCGACCGCGCGCGGCCGCTCGGCTTCCAGTTCAACGGGCGGCGGCTCGAGGGCTGCGCCGGCGACACGCTCGCCTCGGCCCTGCTCGCCAACGGAGTGCATCTGGTCGGGCGCGGCTTCAAGTACCACAGGCCGCGCGGCATCGTCGCGGCCGGCGCCGAGGAGCCCAACGCGCTGGTCCAGCTCGGCGTGGGCGCGCTGACCGAGCCCAACGTCCGGGCGACCCAGACCGAGCTCGTGGACGGGCTTTTCGCGGCCAGCGTCAACTGCTGGCCCAGCGTCGAGTGGGACGTCGGCGCGGTCAACGGCCTGTTCGCCGGGCTGTTCCCGGCGGGCTTCTACTACAAGACGTTCATGTGGCCGGCCAAGGCGTGGCGCCTCTACGAGTGGTTCATCCGGCGCGCCGCCGGCCTCGGCACCTCGCCGAGGGAGCCCGATCCCGACCGCTACGACACCATGCACGCCCACTGCGACGTGCTTGTCGCCGGCGGCGGCCCGGCCGGCCTCGCCGCGGCACTCGTCGCGGGGCGTGCCGGGGCCCGCGTCATCGTGGCCGACGAGCAGATCGAGTTCGGCGGCGGTCTGCTCGCGGGCGGCCCGGCGATCGACGGCGCCGACGCCATGGACTGGGTCGCCGCCGCGCTGGCCGAGCTTCGCGCCATGCCGGAGGTCCGGCTGCTCCCGCGCGCGACGGTGTTCGGCTACTACGACCACAACTACCTCGGCATCGCCGAGCGAAGCGCGGGCGATCCGGGTCCGCACCGGCCGCGCCAGCGGGTGTGGAAGGTGCGCGCCCGGCACGTCGTGCTGGCGACGGGCGCGATCGAGCGCCCGCTGGTGTTCGACGGCAACGATCGGCCCGGCGTGATGCTCGTTTCCGCCGCGCGCGCCTACGCCAACCGCTGGGCCGTGCGGGTCGGCAACCGCGCGGTCGTCGTGACCAACAACGATTCGGCGTACCAGGCCGCGCTCGACATGAGCGAGGCCGGGGTCAGCGTCGCGCTGGTCGCCGACGCGCGTCCCGCGCCGCCCGAGGCGTGGCGCGCCAGGCTGGCGAGCCACGGCATCGAGGTCGCGGCGGGCCAGGCGGTGGTCGCGACCGAAGGCGGTCGACGCGTGCGCGGCGTCACGGTCCAAGGCATCGGCGCCGACGGGTTGACGCTCGACGGCGCGGCGCGCGCGATCGACTGCGACGTTGTCGCCATGTCCGGGGGCTGGACGCCGACCGTTCACCTGTTCTCGCAGTCGGGCGGACGGCTGCGCTGGGACGAGGCTGTCGCGGCGTTCGTGCCCGACGTCTCGCGTCAACCCGAGGCCTCGGTCGGCGCGGCCAAGGGCACCATGGGGCTGGCCGCATCGATCGCCGAGGGGCTCGCCGCCGGCGCGGCGGCGGCCGAGGCGTGCGGCTTCGGCGACGGCTCGGCGCCGCCAGCACCCACCGTGGACGATGCCGCCCTGACGCCGCCGCGCGCGCTGTGGCGCGTGCCCTCGGCCGGTCACGGCAAGGCGTTCGTCGACCTCCAGAACGACGTGACCGCCGCCGACGTCAGCCTCGCGGCGCGCGAAGGCTACCGCGCGGTCGAGCACCTGAAGCGCTACACGACGACCGGCATGGGAACCGATCAGGGCAAGACGTCGAACCTGAACGCGCTCGCAATCCTGGCGCAAGAGACCCAGGCGGCGATCCCTTCGGTCGGCACCACCACGTTCCGCCCGCCCTATACGCCGGTGACCTTCGGCGCGCTGGCGGGTCGTACCGTCGGCGAGCTGTTCGAGCCGGCGCGCACGACGGCGATGCATCCGTGGCACGTTCAGGCGGGCGCCAGGTTCGAGGACGTCGGCCAGTGGAAACGCCCCTGGTACTACCCGCGCCCGGGCGAGCCCATGCACGACGCGGTCGCGCGCGAGTGCAAGGCGGTGCGCACCGGCCTCGGCATCATGGACGCCTCCACCCTCGGCAAGATCGATGTGCGGGGCGCCGACGCGGTGAAGCTCCTCGACATGGTCTACACCAACGCCTGGGGCGGGCTCGAGGTCGGGCGCTGCCGCTACGGCCTCATGCTCAAGGAAGACGGCATGGTGTTCGACGACGGGGTGACCGCCCGTCTCGGACCCGAACACTTCCACATGACGACGACCACGGGCGGCGCGGCGCGAGTGCAGGGCTGGCTCGAGGAATGGCTGCAGACCGAGCGGCCCGATTGGCGCGTCTACGTCACCTCGGTGACGACCCAATGGGCCGTCGCGGCGATCGCCGGGCCCAACGCGCGGCGGCTCATGGCCGAGCTCTGCCCTGACATCGACCTCGACAACGAGGTCTTCCCGTTCATGGCGTGGCGCGACGGGACCGTGGCCGGGATCCCCGCGCGCGTCTTCCGGGTCAGCTTCTCGGGCGAATCCGCGTTCGAGATCAACGTGCCCTCGACCCACGGCATGGCGCTGTGGCAGGCGCTGACGACCGCGGGCGCCAAGTATGACATCACCCCCTACGGCACCGAGGCGATGCACGTGCTGCGCGCCGAGAAAGGGTTCGTCATCGTCGGCCAGGAGACCGACGGGACGGTCACGCCCCACGACCTCGGCATGTCGTGGATCGTCAGCAAGAAGAAGACGGACTTCGTCGGCCGGCGCGGTTTGCTGCGCGCCGACTGCCGGCGCGCCGACCGCAAGCAGCTCGTCGGCCTGTTGCCCGAGGACCCCAAGGACGTGCTAGTCGAGGGCGCGCAGATCATGGCCGACGCCGGGCGCGCGCCGCCGGTGCCGATGGAGGGGCATGTCACCTCGAGCTACTGGAGCGCGGCCTTGGGCCGTTCTTTCGCTCTGGCGCTGCTGAAGGGCGGACAGGGCAGGCACGGCCAGACCGTACCGGTCCACGCCTACGGCAAGACCGCTTGGGCGAAGGTGACCGAGCCGATCTTCTACGACAAGGACGGGGAACGGCTGCGTGGCTGAGGTCTATCTGCGGCAGAGCCCGCTCGATCACCTGTCGCTGGATGCGCGCGCCGCAGCCGAGCCGGGCGAGGCCGGCGTGATCGCCGGCGAGCGCCGGTTCACCGCCAAGGTCAACCTGCGCGGCGACCCCGGCGACGAAGTTTTCGTCAAGGCGGCCAAGACGGCGCTCAAGTTCTTCGTGCCGGCCGCGCCCAACACGGTGGATGGCAAGCGCGAGCGCTACGCGCTGTGGCTCGGGCCCGACGAATGGCTCGTCGTTGACGCGCCGGGGACCGAGGCGAAGCTCGTGGCCGACCTGCGCAAGGCGCTCGACGGACTGCACGCGGGCGTCACCGATGTGACCGACGGGCGCACGGTGATCAGGCTCAACGGCCCGAACGTCCGGGACGTGCTCGCCAAGGGCTGCGCGCTCGACCTGCACCCGCGCGCCTTCGGCCCCGCGCGCTGCGCCCAGACCCGGCTCGCCAAGGCCACCGTGATCCTGCACCAGCTCGACGCGCAGACCTTCGACGTCTACATCGAGCGCTCGTTCGCCGACTACCTGTGGCGCTGGATCGAGGACGCGGGCCAAGAGTACGGCTTCGCCATCGTCGCCGAACCGGTGATGGCGATGCTCAAGAGGCGGCGGCGGGCGCGAACATGACGCAATCCCTTTATACCAGCGGTCGATGACGGTGACCCCCTGCCTCGTGATTCGAGACGCCGGCTTCGCCGGCTCCTCAGCATGAGGCAAGGGGTTGTTCTTGTACGGAAAAACCTCGTCCTGAGGAGCGCCCGAAGGGCGGGCTACGAGTCAATCTCAGGGGCCTTTGGTATTAGCCCGTCATTGCGAGCCGAAGGCGAAGCAATCCAGGTCAAACACGAAAATTCCTGCAACATGGATTGCTTCGTCGCTCTGCTCCTCGCAATGACAGCACGTGTCGCTTGAAGTAGAGCCGTTGCGACAGACCCGCCCCTATAGCGGGGCATGTCGGTCATGGCGGGCCCGACAAGGGTGACCCGAAAGCGAAAGCGGCGGCCGATGGCCGCCGCTTCGTATCCGCGCGCAATCGATCACGCATTCAAGCGTCTTCGTCGATTGACCAGGATGCCGGTACCCAACAGTCCGGCGCCGAGGAGCGCGAGCGTCATCGGCTCGGGAATTCTGCCATCCGGAGGCGGAAAGTCGGATGTCTCCGCGAGCTCGAACATGATGTTCGTGACCAGGAATTGGTCGAGGTTCGCGCGCAGCGCGACCTGTTTGACCAGCTTGTCAACACTGCGGTCGCCGAACCCAAAGGCGCCCGGTGTCCCCGGGAAGCCGGGTGTGGCGCCCTGCCCGAGGTTGAACGACGGCATCAGCGACGTGGTAATTGCTCACCCTCTGTCGTGCTGGCGCGCCCGTGGGCGCGGCATGGTCAG
>JBBDQV010000175.1:0-19649 GCA_040905845.1 Alphaproteobacteria bacterium
TGAATTCGCGAACGCACCCCCACCCCTGCCCTCCCCCCATCGAGGGGGAGGGTGCGCAGCGGCACGTGGGAGGGTTCCCTCCCCCCTTCGTGGGGGAGGGACAGGGAGGGGGGCCTTTCCATGCGACCCTATGGATCGTTCGATGTGCCCATGACCGAGCTCATCGTCGCGGCACTCGCCTTCGTCGGCAGCCATTTCGTGCTCGCCAACGCGCCGGCGCGCGACGCGATCGTCGGTCGCGTCGGCGAGGGCGCGTTCCTGGTCGGCTATTCGATCGTCGCCGCGGCGACGCTCGCTTGGATGATCGTCGCCTACGGCGCGGCGCCCACCGTCGAACTCTGGGCGCCGGCGCCGTGGAGCGTTTGGCTCCCCGTCGTCGTCCTGCCCGTCGCCTTCGTGCTGATCGTTTCGGCCTATACCACGGCGAACCTGGCGGCGCTGGGCCAGGACAAAGTGGCGGCGCGCCCCGACCCCGCGCCCGGCGTCATGCGCATTACGCGCCACCCGATGATGTGGGGCGTGACGCTGTGGGCGATCGCGCACGTGCCGGCCAACGGCGACGCGGCCAGCGTGATCCTGTTCGGCGCCGTCTTGGTGCTCGCCTTGGGCGGCATGGTGATGATCGACGTGAAGAAGCGGCGCCGGCTCGGGCTCGATTGGGTGCGCTTCGAACGCACGACCTCGATCGTGCCGTTCGCGGCGATCCTCTCGGGCCGCGCGCGGCCCGACTGGCGCGGCATCGGTTGGTGGCGCGTCGCGCTCGGCCTCGCCGCCTACGGCTTCTTCGTCGCCGTCCACCCCTGGCTGATCGGCGTCTCGCCTTTGCCCGGCTGAGCTGGCGAAACGCTACTCCTTCTCGACCTTATCGACCGAGCCCAGCGCGGTGACCCAGGGTTGCGCGGAGCGGAACCAGTATTGCTTCGTCGGCGTCAGCCGGTCGCGCTGACGGATGGTCCCGACGCGGATGACGACAGTGTTCTCGCCGGCGCCGACCGGCGCCGAGTAGATCGACGTGCCGCAGGTCGGACAGAAGGCCTGGGCGCGCCGGTTGCCGCTCTCGGCGGTCTTGACGTAGGTCGTCAGCGGACCCGACAGCAGCTTGAACTTGCCGGGCCCGGTTGGGACGACGGTGCGGAACGCGGAACCCGACAGCGTCTGGCAATCGGTGCAGTGGCAGATGTAGACCTCGGCCGGGTCGATCTCGGCTTCGTAGGCGATCGCACCGCAGTGACAGCTTCCGTCGATCTTCATGGTCGTGCTCCTTGGCGAACGAAGGCGGCTACGCGTCCAGCGCGGCGAGGTTGAGGTCGAGCTTGGCGCCGAGCCAGACGGCGTGATCACGGTGGTCCTCGAGCTCACGCCCCGTGTTGGGGTGGATGAACACGACGAGGTCACCCCGATTGAGCGCGAGCCAGGGGACAAAGCCGGCGAACTGGTCGGGCCGAAAGGCGATCTGGTAGCTCCAGCACGGGTGGGGGCCTAATGGGCGCTCGTGGAACCGGCCCATGTCGATGGCGAACGCCCGTTCAATCGCCTGGCGCAGCACCCACGCCGCGTCGCGGCTGTCGGCGTCGAAATAGACGTGGGCGTGCCAGCTTTCGATCACGGCGACATCGAGCAGCTCGATCATAGCTGGTCCTTGAGCGCCTCGGCGGTGTCCTTACCGGGGACCACGGGGACGATCTCGAACTCGCCGAGGTCGCACCACTCCGCGACCCAGCGCTGGAACAGCGTCACATCGTCGGTCTCCATGAGCTGGAAGCAGCGGCTCATATCGGCGGCGACATGGCTGCTGATGAACCGCAACCCCTCCGGCATCAGGCGGCCGCGCTCGCGGAACCGGTGATAGATCGCCTTGCGGTCGCGCCCGTGAAAATCCTCGATCACCATGAACAGCATGGGTTAGGCCGCGCACCAGCCGCCGTCCACGGGCATGGTGTGCCCGGTGACGAACGAGGACGCCTCGGAGGCCAGGAACACCACCGGGCCGACCAGCTCCTCGGGTCGACCCTTGCGCTGCAAGGGCGTGCGCTCGCGGATGACCCGCATCTCGTCGGGGTCGTCGTGGCGTACCTCGGCGCCGCGCATGTGGTGCGTCATGTAGCCGGGGTTGATGGTGTTCACCCGGATGTTGTGCGGTCCCCACTCCAACGCCATGTTGCGCGCGAAGCCATCGACCCCGCCCTTAGCCGCGGCGTAGGACGTGAGGCCCGGAAAACCGAGCCAGCTCGACGTCGAGGACACCAGAATGATCGAGCCGCCGCGACCCTGCTTGATCATCTGGCGCCCGGCCTCCTGGGCGCAGACGATGACGCCGCGCAGGTTGATCGCGAGCATGCGGTCGAGCTCGGCGTCGGTGATGTCCTCGGCCTTCTCGGCGACGCCGATGCCGTGGTCGACGACCATGACGTCGAGACTTCCATAGCGATTGACCGTTTCGGCGACCAGACGCTGGACGTCGGCGCGCTTGACCGCATCGCAAGGAATCGCCACGGCGTCGCCGCCGCCCTCGCGGATCGTCGCGGCGGTCGCCTCGATCTCCTTGGCGGTGCGCGACGCGGCGACCACCTTGGCGCCGGCCTCGGCCAGCCCGATCGCCCTGGCGCGGCCGAGCCGGCGCCCCGCCCCGGTGACGATCGCGACCTTGCCGGTCAGGTCGAACAACGTGCTGGTCATGTTCGTCTCGCTTTGGCGGACTTCCCGGCCAGTTCATCGGCCAGGTTTCCCGCGACCGACAGGATAACCCGCGCGCGCCCGTCGCCGGCGTTCCAGATTTCGTGCTCGCAGCCGGCCGGCACGAAGAAGCAGTCGTCGGCGTCGAGCTCCTCCCACATCTCCGCGCCGGGCACGCGCACGTGGAGCCGGCCGCGCTCGACGTAGAGAGTCGCGTCGCGGCGCCGGATCACAGTCGGGGCGTCGAGGGCCTTGAGCGCGTCACGTCGTGCCATGGTTCGCCGCCTCCCTCTCCGGCAGAGCCTCACTTCGCTCTCATGCTTCGACAAGCTCAGCATGAGGGCCAAGGAAACACGCCTCACCCTGAGCTTGTCGAAGGGTGTGGCCGCGAAACTGAGACACTGCCCCCTCTCCGACTGTTGGTCGTACCGCAGACTCTCGATTAGTGTCGAGCGCCGGCTATGCCCGGCTCGGAGCGGAACGGGTGCGGCGGAACGAGACTTACGACTACGTCGTTGTCGGCGCGGGCTCGGCGGGCGCCGTGCTCGCGGGGCGGCTGTCGGAGGAGCCCGATGCCCGGGTCCTGCTTCTCGAAGCGGGTCCGCCGGACGATCACTGGACGATCCGCATGCCGGCCGGCGGCCTCGGCAACATCCGTGGCGCTCGCTTCAACTGGCATTACTGGACCGAGCCCGAGCCGGCCTTGGGCGGCCGACGACTTTACCAGCCGCGCGGCAAGGTGCTCGGCGGCTCGTCCTCGCTCAACGGCATGATCTTCATCCGCGGCAACGCGGGCGACTACGACCGTTGGGCCGCCGAAGGCGCCTCGGGCTGGTCCTACGCCGACGTGCTGCCCTACTTCCGCCGGCTCGAAGGGCATGCGACCCGGCGCGATGCCTACCACGGCACGGACGGCCCGGTTCGCGTCGTCGAGGGCAGGAGCGCCAACCCGCTCTACGAGGCATTCATCGAGGCCGGCGTCGAGGCCGGCTACCCGCGCACGGCCGACGTCAATGGGTTTCAGCAGGAAGGCTTCGGCCGCTTCGACATGAACATCGACGCGGGCATGCGCGCCTCGTCCTCGTGGGCCTATCTGCGCCCCGCGCGACGTCGATCGAACCTGACGATCCTGACCCGCGCCCAGGCGACTCGTGCGCTGGCGGAGCGGGGCCGCGCGGTCGGCGTCGCCTATGTGCGCCGGGGACGCGAGGAATTCGTCCGGGCCGAGCGCGAGGTGATCCTCGCCGGCGGCGCGTTCAACTCGCCCCAGCTCCTGATGCTCTCGGGCATCGGTCCGGCGGAGGAACTCGCGCGCCACGGCATCGCGGTCGTCCGTGACCTGCCTGGCGTCGGGCGCAACCTGCACGACCACATGGAGGTCCACGTCGACCAGGCGTGCGCTCGGCCGATCACGCTCTACGGCGCGCTGCATCCCTGGAACCGGCTCCGCATCGGGCTCGAATGGCTGCTGACTCACGGCGGCATGGCGGCGACCAACCACTACGAGGCCGGCGCGTTCGTCAGGAGCGGCGCCGGCGTGCGCTGGCCCGATATCCAGTTCCACTTCGTGCCCGTCTGCTATTCGAGCCACCACGACCGGAGGGTGACCGAGCACGGCTACCGGGTTCACATCGGCCCGTTGCGCCAGACCAGCCGAGGGTCGGTCACGCTCGCCTCGGCCGATCCCGTGGCGCCGCCCGTGATCCGGCTCAACGCGCTGGCCACCGAGGACGACCGGCATCTGACCCGCGACTGCGTGCAAATCGCCCGCGAGGTCTTCGCCCAACGTGCGTTCGACCCGTTCCGTGGCCCCGAGCGCCAGCCCGGTCCAAGCGTCAGGACGACGGCCGAGCTCGACGACTACGTGCGCGCCACGGCGGTCAGCGCGTACCACCCGTGCGGCACGTGTAGGATGGGCGTGGCCGAGGACGCCGTTGTCGACCCCGCGTGCCGGGTGCGCGGGATCGACGGTTTGCGCGTCGTCGATGCCTCGATCATGCCCTCGGTCACCAGCGGCAACCTCAACGCGCCGGTCATGATGATCGCCGAGAAGGCGGCCGCGATGATCCAGGGCGAGCCGCCCTTGCCGCCCTCGAACGTCCCCGTCCACGAGCCGCCAGGATGGCAGACGCGGCAAGAGTAGGGGAGGGTTTCGATGCAATGAGACCCCATACGACGGTGTCATTCCCGGGCGCCGCATAGCGGCGAACCGGGAATCCAGGCCGTCACGCCGGAGCAGCGGCCCTGGATACCCGGTTCCGCGCTTCGCGCGGTCCGGGTATGACAAGTGATGCGAGTTCACCCATGCGAAACGCGCGCTAGGGACGCCGCTTGGCCGCGAGCCTGAGGCGCAACGCGTTGAGCTTGATGAACCCTTCCGCGTCGCGCTGGTCGTAGACCTGGTCGGCCTCGAAGGTGACGTGGGCGAGGCTGTAGAGGCTGACCGGGCTCTTGCGGCCGAGCACCGAAACGGAACCCTTGTAGAGCTTCAGCCGGACGGTACCGGTGACGTTCTTCTGCGATTCGTCGATCGCCGCTTGGATCATGCGGCGCTCGGGCGAGAACCAGAACCCGTTGTAGACGAGCTCGGCATACCTCGGCATCAGCTCGTCCTTGAGGTGCGCGGCACCGCGGTCGAGCGTGATGCTCTCGATCGCGCGGTGCGCCGCCTGCAGGATGGTGCCGCCCGGCGTCTCGTAGATGCCGCGCGACTTCATGCCGACGAACCGGTTCTCCACCAGATCGACGCGGCCCACCCCGTTCGCGCCGCCGAGCACGTTCAAGCGCGTCAGCAGCGCGGCGGGCGAAAGCCGCTCGCCGTCCACGGCGACCGGATCGCCCGCCTCGAACTCGATCTCGATCAACGTCGGCCGATCGGGCGCCTTCTCGGGCGCGACGGTGCGCTGGAACATGGCTTCGTCGGGCGCGACCCACGGGTCCTCGAGCGCCTTCCCTTCATACGAGATGTGCAAGAGGTTCGCGTCGGTCGAATAAGGCGCCTCGCCCTTGGCGTCGCGCCGAATCGGCACCTGATGCGCCTCGGCGTACTCGACGAGGCGGCTGCGCGAATCGAGGTCCCACTCGCGCCACGGCGCGATCACCCGGATGTCGGGCTCGAGCGCGTAGTAGCCGAGCTCGAAACGCACCTGGTCGTTGCCCTTGCCGGTCGCGCCATGGGCGACAGCATCCGCGCCCACTTGGCGCGCGATCTCGATCTGGCGCTTGGCGATCAGCGGCCGGGCGATTGAGGTACCCAAGAGGTAGACGCCTTCGTAAAGCGCGTTGGCGCGGAACATCGGGAAGACGAAGTCGCGCACGAACTCCTCGCGTACGTCCTCGACGAAGATCTGCTTGACGCCCAAGAGCTCGGCCTTGCGCCGCGCGGGCTCCAGCTCCTCGCCCTGGCCGAGGTCGGCGGTGAAGGTGACGACCTCGCACGCGTAGACGTCCTGCAGCCAGCGCAGGATGACCGAGGTATCGAGCCCGCCCGAATAGGCGAGGACGACCTTCTTCACGTCGCGCGTCATGGGCGGGTTCCCCGTCGCGAAGGGGGGAGTATACGCGCTGCTTCCAGCTCAGCAGCTCCGTCGCATTCCGCCCCCAGCGCTTCACACCTCTGCGCGATGTCCTGCTAATTCCCAATGGCCGAAAGCACCCGTGTGCTACTCTGTGGTGCCCTGACTCGCTCTTCGGACCCCCACCGTGCACGATTTCCCCGCACTCATTCGCAAGCACCATGAGACTCTCGTCTCCGCGATTGCCCAGCTTCGCGACAGTTCAACGGTTCTGCGCGACTCAAAGAATGAGCCTCTATCCCTGGAGCGAGAACTGTCAAACGATTTACCATCAATCAACGGTATCTTTGATAGACTCTACGCCACGGCCGAACTAGTCCGGCTCGTTACATCGACAACACCGACACCCCTCACCCCCACGAAACACATTACCAGCCTTGCGGACGCCGTAGTCGGCCTGCAGAACATTCTTCTCGACATTTCGAACGACTTCTCGGAACTCAAGAATCGTGGCGGAGTGAAGAATTTCGACGATCCTCCTGATATCCTGACGTCCGTGTCTGGCGATTATAATATGCCCATAGTTCAAAAATTCTACCAACTAGCACTACAAATAGATGATGTCCAAATATTTTCACACTCACTCACACATCTTCTGGCCCCGCACGCACAGGAAGACACAACCTTGTTTTCTGTTCTCAGTATTTTCACAAAATATGAAACGGAGATGCGTCAGAAAATTGCTGGTAACCTGGAGGAGGTTCTATCCGAACTTTCACAGGCCCGTGGCGAAATTCAAGAGATTCGCGTCGCGATTAATGATAATGCAAAGGAGGTTAAGACTGATCTTGATTTGGCGACTTCTTCGCTTGGTGAGATCAATCGCTTGAAATCGGAAACGGAAATTGCTAGGAAGAGTACAACAGAGTATGAGTCTGAAGCAACTGCAAAAATAGCGTTACTAAGAGAAGTAACAGCTGATGCAGAGAATTTACGAGTGCAGGTTGTTAATTATAAGGCACAATTTTTGTCGTTTCAGGATGAATTGGAAAGACATTTGAAGAAACTAGGAGATGTAGAAATCGAACAAAAAGCAAGATCGGACGCTCTTAACTCGAGCGCGAAGCGGATTAGAGATCTTGTGGAACAAGCAGAACAAATGTTATCGGGCGCGACAACGGCGGGGTTGGCTAGTTCATTTGGCGCTCGTAAAAAGGAACTTACAGCGGAACTCAAGAAATCAATTTGGATGTTCTATGTTTCAATCTTTATTCTACTGATTACGGCTATGCCATTGTTCCTTTACGTGTTGAATTTTGACAGTATTGGAATCGTAGCTCAGATAATTGGGATCGACGCCGAGGCCATTCGGGCATACTCTAAGGATCGCCCGATTGAATCGGACATCCAGAGTCTGTCGGAACTTCTTGTGCGAGCGGCTTTGCTCGTACCGGGGGTCTGGTTAGCACAATTTACTGCGCGCCGTCAGGCAAGATTATTCAAGTTAAGAGAACATTATTCATTTAAGTATTCGATCGCGTCATCTGTTGACGGGTTCAAGCGTCAAGTAGGACAGCATGCGGAAGATGTAGTTGCAAAAACGTTCAACGAGTTGATGTTCAATCCTGCTGAGCGGATGGAGCTGAGGGGAGGCGACGAACATCCAAGTGCAGTTCTGGCGTGGGGGATGCGCAAACTTGGAATTACGGCGGATGGAAAACAGGAATGAGAGCTCACCGCCTTCGCCTGAACTCTCGTCTCGGCACGAAGACGACGTTGGGGCGGTGGCCTTCGGGCGTGGCGGCCTCGGCCCGCATGGCGGCGAGGCAGGAGGCGCAGAACGCGCGATAGCGCCCCTCGACCTTGACCATCTTCCAGGTCGGCGGCACGTGGCCTTGCCCAAGGTGGTAGCGCTCGAGACTCTCGCAGCCGTAGCAGGCGATGGTGTGCTCGGGCCACCACATGGGACTTACCGCTACCGGAACGGCTCGGGCGCGGCGGCCCTCACCCGGCTCGCTCCGCTCGCCACCCTCTCCCGCCCGAGGCGGGCGAGGGTTTCCGAGCGGCACACGCTCCACCCCCTCTCCCTTGGTGGGAGAGGGAGGGGCCCAAAGCCTGCCCTGAGCGACGCCGCAGGCGGCGTCGAAGGGCCGAAGGCGATGGGAGGGTGAGGGTCGTCCGTCATGGTGCGGCGGCGAGGGTCGCCGACTTACGGAGTCGCTGCGACGCGCTCCTGAGCTGGCCGCACGCGGCCAGGATGTCGCGCCCCCTCGGCGTGCGCACGGGGCTCGCGTAGCCCGCGTCGTTGACGATCCGAGCGAACTTCGCGATCGCCGCCTCGGTCGAGCACTCGAACGGCGCGCCGGGCCACGGGTTGAACGGGATCAGGTTGACCTTGGCCGGGATTCCCGCGATCAGCCGGATCAGCGCCTTGGCGTCGGCCGGCGAATCGTTGACGCCCTTGAGCATGACGTACTCGAAGGTCACCCGGCGCGCGTTCGTGGCGCCGGGATACTCGCGTACGGCCTGGATCAGCTCGGCCAGCGGGTACTTCTTGTTCAAGGGAACGATGCGGTCGCGGATCTCGTCGCTGACCGCGTGGAGCGAGACGGCGAGCCCGACGCCGAGCTCCTCCCCCACACGCTTGATCATGGGCGCGACGCCGGCGGTCGACAGCGTGATCTTGCGGCGCGAGATCGCGATCCCTTCCGGGTCCATGACGACGCGCAGCGCCTTGGCGACCGCGTCGTAGTTGAACAGCGGCTCGCCCATGCCCATGAGCACGACGTTCGAGATCATCCGGCCGTCCCTTGGGGACGGCCATTCGCCGAGCTCGTCGCGCGCGAGCAAGACCTGGCCGACGATCTCGGCCGCGCTCAGGTTGCGCACCAGCGTCTGGGTGCCGGTGTAGCAGAACCGGCAGGCGAGCGTGCAGCCGACCTGGGAGGAGACGCAGAGCGCGCCGCGATCCTCCTCCGGGATGTGCACGGTCTCGACCTCGCGCCCGTCGGCCAAGCCCAGCAGCCACTTGCGCGTGCCGTCATGCGAGGTTTGCGCCGCGACGATCGCGGGGCGCGCCAGCGAGTACGTCTCGGCCAACCGCGCGCGCAGGCCCTTGGCGATCGTGGTCATGACGGAGAAGTCGCGCGCGCCCCGGTGATAGATCCAGTGCCAGAGCTGGCGGGCGCGGAACGGCGCCTCGCCCAGCGCTGCGACCTCGGCGGCGAGCTCCGCGCGGTCCAGCCCCGCGAGGGAGCGGCGCCGCTCGGCGGGCTCATCCAGGTTCAGCAGCGGGGAAGCGGCGGTCACAGCCGTGCATATACGGCGATGACCCCGGCGTCACAAGAGGCAGCTCAGATACTGCGCAAGGGGTAGCTCGCCTCGATCCGGTAGACCGCGCCGTCCTGGCCGCGATGGCTCGAGAACAGATGGAACTCCGCGACCTCGATCGGCTCGACGGCGAAGTGGGCATGGTGCGTCAGGAACGCGCCCACGCGATCGCGGTAGGCGCCCTTGAGCCGGGCGAGCGTGACATGCGGGTGGTATTTGCGTGGGTCGGACGGCAAACCGAGGTGAACGAGCCGGCGGTCGATCTTCTCGTGCAGGCGCCGCAACGCCGCCTTGTCCTCGGCGCCGACCCACAGGATGGTTGGATACCTGCCCTTGTCGAAGTTGCCAACGCCCTTGAGCGCGAGGCTGAAGCGCGGCCCTTCGACCTCGTCGAGCGCGTCGGCCACATCGTCGGCCACGGTGCCATCGACATCGCCGATGAAGCGGAGCGTCAGGTGGAACTGGTCGATCCCAGCCCAATGGGCGCCAGGCACGCCGGCACACAGGCCGGCGAGGCGGAGCCGGACCGCTTCGGGCAGGGCGATGGCAACGAACAGCCGAGGCATGAGGAGCGGCGTGCACGAAAGCGCGCAAGCTAACCTACGCCGCCGGACGCTCCAAGACCGGCGATTCTCGCGACGGAAGCGCATGGAGCGGGACCCGATCGTCGCTCGTCAGCAGCTCGGCATAGCGCCCGAGCCGCTGGTCCAGGTGCCGGCTGTAGAACGGCGGCAAGCCGACGTCGCGGCCGTCGTGGAAGGCGCGCAGCGCCGTGTCGCGCCCGAGCTCCGCCCTGATCCGCCGCATCTCCCGCACATCATGGCGCACCGCGGATGTCTGGGCCATGCGCGCGATCTTGAGCGTCACGCGGCCGCGGGCGAGCAGGCGCTTTGTCGTCAGCATCGGCGAGATCGAGGCTTCGAGCAGGTCGATGAAGTTGTCGTAGAACTCGATCGCATCGTAGTTGCGGAGCCGCAGCGCGAGATAGGGCGAGCAGTAGAGCGCGAGCGGCATGGCCCGCAAGAGCCGGCCTTCGCGGACCATGGCGTCGTAGACCGGTGTGCCGCCATAGGGCGTGATGATGTTGACGTTGGGCCACACGAAGGGCACGCGCCCGGCGAATTCCTTTGTCAGGTCGAACGGGGCGGAGCCGGCGTCCGAATCGAGGCCGAGCACGAAGTTCGCCTGCAACCCTGGCACGAACGCGCGCAACCGGGTGAAGGCATCGGCGACGCCGGCGACGCGGTCGCGGCCGAACGCCTGCTTCATCTTGAGCTTGTTGCCGTAGTCCGACCACGATTCGATGCCGGGCGCGATGTAGAGGCAGCGGGTCTCGGCCAGTCGCTTCAGGCGCGCCTCGGAGAGAACGGCGAGCGAGCACTGCATCAGGTAGGGGTTGCGTCGGTGGTCGGGAATCGATTCGAACGCCGCCAAGGTCTCGTCGAAGCGGACGCCGAAGTTCGGGTCCTGGAAGCCGAGGCACGCGTCGGGAAAGCGCCTCGAAACGAAGTCGAGATCGCGCCCGAGCTCGTCGGCCGGACGGGCGACGTACGTGCTGTTCCAGTCCGTGCAGAAGTTGCACGTGTAGGGGCAGCCGACGCTGCCGAACAGCGAGATGACGCTGGTGGACCCGGCGCGGCCGTCGGGAAACGCCGCCGTCGCGATCTCGGGCAACCGTTCCTCGACCGAGGGGAAGGAACGCAGCGCGCGGCCGCAGTCGACAAAGCCGCCGCGGTCGACGCGTCCGGCGACGATGTCGGCGACGAGCGCGCGGTCGCACCGCTTGACCGTCACGTCGAAGAACCGGGCGCAGTCGGCGGGAAAGCACTTGGCGTGCGGCCCGCCGATCACCGTGAGCGTGCCGCGCCGCCGGTAGAGCTTCGCGAGCGCATACGCCAAGGCGCTCGCCTGGGTGCTCGCCGAGACGAACACGACATCAAGATCGTCGGGCAGCAGCGAGAGCGGATCGGCCTGGCCGTAGTAGGTCGCGTACGTCACGTCGTGGCCGAGCTCGCGGCACCAGACCGCAACGACCTGGGGCATGACGCTGTAGAACTGGCGCTTGAACCGGTTCACGGGCGCGAGCGAGAGCCATTCCGACGAGACCGTGTAGGCGATGAGCTCGATGACGCCGACGCGCTTGCGCGGCCCCCGCCGGCCAACAGGGATCGTGCGATCGGTCGTACCGGGTCTGATATCCAGCGACGCGGCGGTCACCATGGCTGCCTCCTTGGGTTAATTGATCCCTGATCAATAAATTACCTTGCAATTGATCGTTGGTCAATATATATTTTGAACGACGCTCAGAACGAGGGAATGCCATGGCCAGGCGGTCCGATCACAGCCACGAGGAACTGAACGCGCTCATCCTCGATGCGGCGCGCGGGGTGCTCGAGAAGGAAGGGCTCGCGGGGCTGACGACCCGGCGCATCGGCCAGGCCATCGGCTATTCGCCCGGCACGCTCTACAACCGCTTCAAGGACCTCGACGACATCGTCGTCAACGTCAACGCGGCGACGCTGGACGAGCTTTACGCCGAGCTGGCGGCCGTTGCCGCCGGTGGCGATGCCGCCGCCACGCTCAGGGCGCTCGTCGCGCGTTACCTGGACTTCACGACCCGTCGGCCCAAGCTTTGGGCCCTGCTGTTCCAGACTTCGCCGGACGCAGCGCCGCGCCCGGACTGGTACTACGCTAAGATGGGCCGCTTGTTCTCATTGGTCGAGGCCGCGCTGGCCCCCTTGTTCGGGACCGGGCGGGAGCAAGAGCGGCGCGACATGGCGCGTCTGCTGTGGGCCGGCCTCCACGGCCTGTGCACGCTCGCGGCCGAAGGCGCGGTGCTGACCTGGGACGACGTCCGCCGCCTCTCGGACCTGTTGATCGCCACGACGATCGCCGGCCTGAGGCACCCAGTTCGGTCAGGAGATAGTCCGTCAAGAAGTCCCCGTCGAGCCGATACACCATCCGCAACCAATGCTTCCCCGACGGCGATCCAGGAATAAGCGTTGCGTAAGACCAAGAAGCTGGGCGCGCCTTTCGGCGGCCCGCAAAGGAAGGACAAGGCAATGTCACACCTCTGTTTATACGGATCACGAATCCGCTCCGCGTTAGTGATGATAGTCGCCCTGATTTCAAGCTTTGCAGCGCAGGGGGATGAGTTGGTGTTACCGCCTGCAGAATTCTCGGGTCTCGCGCAGCCTGGCACGGTGATCCGTTGGATCGATCAGGACGGCAAGAAACACGAGACTACCATCGGCGAACCAGATGGGTTCGTTGTCAAGTGGTCCACAGACGGCACTGGGCACAGCAACTATGCGCGCTTTGCCAACATTGAGATTCCGGTCGAAGCGAAACCGGGCGTTGAGGTCCTTTGGCCGCTGCGGGTTGGGAATTCGACCTCCTACGTATATACTTCGGAGGGGGACGAATACTCCGTCATGATAACGGTGGTCGGTACCGAATCTGTAACCGTTCCCGCAGGAACGTTCGACACCTACGTCGTTTCTTACGACTCGCGGGCAACCGAAGGAGACTGGACTGGAAAGGGACGATACTGGTGGTCCCCACAGGTGGGCTGGTTAGTCAAGTACGAATGGGTAACGTCAAACAAAGAAGCTGAAAGCGGGGAGCTTTTGGGATCAAGTGCTGTCACGTCGCAAGTTACGACCGTTGACCCCTCGACATTGCCGCAGCGGATCTACGACCACGTCATGGCGACTGCACTCAGCGAAAAAGTCGGGAGATCTATCACGAGCCAGGAGCTCATTGGCCAGACGAATCCCTACCGCAGGAAGGAACGCAATAAGGCGCTGGCCGCCTGTCTTATCTTCGCCGGCGACTCCTTGAGCGGCATTGGCGTTCGATACTGGTTCATGACGTACGAGAACAGAACATCCAGGGAGGCTCGGGGAGAAGCC
Organism: Alphaproteobacteria bacterium; assembly: GCA_040905845.1. GTDB lineage: Bacteria > Pseudomonadota > Alphaproteobacteria > SP197 > SP197 > VGDP01. Next base: position 13,433 of record JBBDQV010000175.1, read on the forward strand.
ACGAAAAATTGTCGATACAGGGAGCGAGACTTTGGCTGCACGTGTTTCCTAGTGGACGTCAACGACGAGAACGTCGTCGCGTCCGACGAGGAGCTTCTGGCGCGCGTGAAGCGATAGGTTATACCAGCGGCCCTTGATGTTGACCTGTCTGATCCCTCTTGGTCCGTGATCGCGAGCCGAAGGCGAAGCGATCCAGGGCAACCGCACGGCCCTTGCAACCCTGGATGGCTTCGTCGGGCTACGCCCTCCTCGCCATGACGGGTTTCGTTGGCAGGAGTCGAAGACAAGGGCCGCTGGTATTAAGGCTCGATCAGCCGCCCGTGAGCCGGTCGAGGATCGGGACGAGCGTCGGCAGGATGCCTTCGACGATGCGGCGCACGCCGGCTGCGTTGGGGTGAAGTCCGTCGGGCTGGTTGAGCGCCGGATCGAACGCGACGCCGTCGAGGAAGAAGGGATAGAGCGGCACCCCGTGCTTGTCGGCGAGCCGTGGGTAGATCGAGTCGAACGCCGCGACGTAGTCCGCGCCGAGGTTGCGCGGCGCGCGCATGCCGGCCAGCACGGCGGCCACGCCCTCCTCCGCGAGGCGCGCGAGAATGGCGTCGAGGTTGGCGTACGCCGACTCGGGCGGCACGCCGCGCAGCGCATCGTTGGCGCCGAGCTCGACGAGCACGAGGTCGGGACCGTCGCCGAGCACCCAGTCGAGCCGCGCGAGCCCGCCCGCGGTGGTGTCGCCCGAGACTCCGGCGTCGAGCACCTCGACCGCGTAGCCAAGACCGTCGAGCGCCGCCTGGAGCCGGACCGGGAACGAGTCGGCCGGCGCAAGCCCGAAGCCGGCGGTCAGGCTGTCGCCGAGCAGGGCGACGCGGAGCCGCGCCGCGCCGCGCGCCGGGGCGATGCCGACGATCCCCGTGGCCAGCACGGCTTTGACAAGGCGCCGCCGAGCCACATATCTCATCGCGATGCCCTCGGATCCGACCGCCGCGCCCGGCGCCCCCATGGTCCTGCTCGAGCGCGTCGGGTTGACCCTGACGAGCGCGGCGGCGCGGGTCAACGTGCTCACGGACATCGAGCTCGCGATCGAGACCGGGGACCGCGTCGCGGTGCTGGGGCCGTCGGGTGCCGGCAAGTCGTCCCTGCTCGCGTTGATCGCCGGGCTCGAGCGCCCGACCAGCGGCCGCGTCACGGTCGCCGGGCACGACCTTGGAGCGCTCGACGAGGATGGGCTCGCGCGCTTCCGACGCCGCCACATCGGCATCGTGTTCCAGTCGTTTCACCTGATCCCGACCCTGACCGCGCGCGAGAACGTCAGTTTGCCGCTCGAGCTCGCCGGAGCGGCGGACGCCGAGGCACGCGCCGACGCGGCGCTCGCGGCGGTCGGGCTCGGGCGACGCGTCGGACATTACCCGCTCGAGCTTTCGGGCGGCGAGCAGCAACGCGTCGCCATCGCCCGCGCCGTGGTCGTCGAGCCCCGAGTCTTGCTCGCCGACGAGCCGACGGGCAACCTCGACGGGCGCACCGGCGAGGCGATCGCCGACCTGCTGATCGGCCTGGCCGAGCGGCGCGGCGCGACGCTGGTGCTGGTGACCCACAACGAGACGCTGGCGCGCCGCTGCCGGCGGATGGTTCGCCTCGCCGACGGCCGGGTCGTCGCCCCGGTGCTCAGCGCCGCGAACTGATACCGGCGGGCTTTGCAATTGACTCGTATGACGCGCGGACGCGCTACCCCTCTCCCCTCCCTCACCCACAAGGGGAGAGGGTAAGATGTTGCTGACACACGAGAATCTCCCCCTCCCCTTGCGGGAGGGGAAAAGGGGAGGGGGTGCGTCCGCGCGGCACATGAGTGAGTTATTAGGCGCCCCGGAATGATGCACCACGCTCTACGTCTCGCCCGGCGCGACGTGCGCGGCGGCTGGCGCGAGGCGCGCGCGGCGCTTCTTGGCCTCGGCGTCGGCGTCGCCGGCATCGTCACGGTCGCGGCGCTCGGCGACGGGCTCCAGGAAGGGCTCGCCGAAGGCGGGCGCGTCCTGCTCGGCGGCGACGTCGCGCTGCGCACGGTCATGGCGCCGCTGACCGCCAAGCAGCGCGCGGCCCTCGCGGACGCGGACCGGCACAGCGAATCGCTCGATCTCTACGGCATGGCCGCGAACGGCGGTATGCCGACCCTGGTCGCGGTCAAGGCGGTCGACGCGGCGTATCCGCTTTACGGCGCGGTCGAGCTGGACCCGCCGGGTCCACTCGCCCAGGCGCTCGCCGTCATCGACGGCGTGCCGGGCGTCATCGTCGAGCCGAGCCTGGCCGAGCGCCTGGACGCCTTGCCCGGCACACGGTTCGCGCTCGGCAGTGCCGTGGTCGAGCTGCGCGCCGTCCTGGTCGCGGAGCCCGATCGTGCTTCCTCGCCGTTCCTGCTCGCCGAACGGCTGATGATCGGCGGCGCGGGGCTCGACGCGCTCGGGCTCGTCCAGCCGGGCAGCTTGGTGCGCTACACGACGCGCGTGCGCCTCGATCCCGGCCTCGATGTCACGGCGTGGGTCGAGAGTTTGCGCCGCGCGGTTCCCGACGCGCCGTGGCAGATCGCCACGTACGACGCCGCGAACCCTCGTCTCGAACGCGCCTTCGAGCGGTTGCGGACGTTCTTCGTCCTGGTCGGCCTCGGGGCGTTGATCGTCGGCGGCGTCGGCATCGCTAGCGCCATGCGCGCCTACCTCGGCCGCAAGCGACCGACGATCGCGATCCTCAAGGCCGTCGGGGCGGATGGCCGGTTCGTGTCGGCGGTCTACGCGTTGGAGGTCGCCGGGCTCGTGGCGCCGGCCGTGCTGGGCGGCGTGCTCGCCGGCCTCGCCGGCGCCGTCGGGCTCGCGCTCGTGGCCGGATCCTTGCTGCCGGTCGAGGCCGCCGTCGGGGTCCATCCTGGCGCCGCCGCGCTTGGGCTCGCCTTCGGCGCGCTGGTGGCGGTCGGGGCGGCGATCGGCCCGCTCGGTCACGCCGTGGCGACCGCGCCCCTGACCCTGCTGCGCGAGTCGACCTCTCAACGCGGCGCCTTCCGTTGGAGGCCGATCCTCTTGCACGGGCTGGTCGCGGGCGCGACGGCCGGCCTGGCACTGGCCACCTCGGCGGACCAATGGCTCGCCGGTTGGGTGCTCGGCGGCGTCGCAGCGACCAGCGCCCTCTTCGTGCTCATCGCCTACGGCGTACGGCGAGCCGCCCTGGCCGCCCGCGGCCACCTTGGCGGCACTCTGAGGCTCGCGGTGGCCGGCCTGGCCAGACCGGGCGCGCCGACGACGGCCATGGTGATCGCGCTCGGCCTCGGGCTCGCGCTGCTCGCGACGGTCGTCCTGGTCGAGGGCAACCTGCGCCGCGCGCTCGTCGAGGCCCTGCCGCGAGCGGCGCCGAGCTTCTTCGTGCTCGACATCCAGCCCGAACAGGTGGCGACGTTCGAGACGACAGTGGCCGGCATCGCCGGGGCGGAGGTCATCGACCTGGTGCCGAGCCTGCGCGGACGCATCGTGCGCATCGGCGGCAAGGTCGCGGACCCCGAAAGAGTCGATCCCTCGGTGCGCTGGGCGATCGAGGGCGACCGCGGCGTGACGGTATCGGCGCGGCCGCCGGAGGGCGCCGAGGTCGTCGCGGGCGCGTGGTGGCCCGAGGACTACGACGGGCCACCGCTGGTCTCGCTCGACTCAGGCATCGCCCAGGGCCTCGGCGTCGGCGTCGGCGACACCCTCGGCCTCAACATCCTCGGCCGCGACATCGAGGTCATCATCGCCAACCTGCGGCGCATCGAATGGGAGACGCTCGGCGTCAACTTCACCCTGATCCTGCCGCCATCGACGCTCGCCGGGGCGCCGTTCACCCATCTGGCGACGATCCGCGCCGCGCCCGACCGCCAGGCGGCGCTGCGCGAGGCGCTCGGCCGCGCAGTGCCGAACGCATCGGTCATCGCCGTGGCCGAGGTGCTCGGGCGGATCGACGCCATTCTCGGCCAGGTCGCCGTCGCCATCAGGATCGCCGCGGGGATCGCCGTCGCCATCGGCGTGCTGGTGCTGGCCCAGGCGATCGGCGCCGCGCGGCGCTCGCGCCTCTACGACGCGGTCATCGCCAAGGTGGTGGGGGCCACGCGCGGTCAAATCATGGCGATCGCGCTGATCGAGCACGGGCTAGCCGGCGTCGCCGGTGGCCTCGGCGCCGCGCTGGTCGGCACCGCGGCGGCGTGGGCGGTGACCGTCCACGTCCTCGACCTGGATTTCGCCTTCGACCTCGCGACGACGGTCTTCGTGACGCTGGGCGGGGCCGGCATCGCGGCCATTCTCGGCCTGGTTTCGACCGCGCGGATGCTCGGCGCGGGGACGGCCGGCGCCCTGAGGGCCACGGCCGCGTGATTGTCGTGCGGTTTGGGTTGATTTCGTCCGGGTTCGTACCAAAATAGAGGCCGAACGGGCGGGGCACGGGCTCCGGCCCGGCTTGTGATGCGGAGGCACGGTTCCATGGCTCTCGAACGAACCAACGTCGTCGTCCAGCGCACCGAAGCGGCTCTCTACGACGAGGGCCTGCGGGCTTACATGTTGCGCGTCTACAACTACATGGGGCTCGGGCTCGCCGTCACGGGCCTGGTCGCCTATGCGGTGGCCAACGTCCCGGCCCTGTTCAACGCGATCTTCGGCACGGGGCTCGCGTGGGTGGTCATGCTCGCGCCGCTCGCGCTGGTCTTCTTGCTCGGCGCCCGGGTCCACAAGATGAGCCTCGGCGCGGCCCAGGCGACCTTCTGGATCTTCGCCGCGCTGATGGGTGCCTCGCTCGCCTCGGTGTTCGTGATGTTCACCGGCGCCAGCATCGCGCGCGTGTTCTTCATCACGGCTGGCGCGTTCGGCGGGCTCAGCCTCTACGGCTACACGACCAAGCGGTCGCTGTCGGGCTGGGGCTCGTTCCTGCTGATCGGCCTGATCGGCATCATCATCGCGAGCGTGGTCAACCTGTTCATCGCGAGCTCGGCGCTGCACTTCGCGGTCTCGGTCATCGGCGTGGTCATCTTCGCCGGGTTGACCGCCCACGACACCCAGCGCATCAAGACCATGTACGACGAGACGGCCGATGCCGACCACAGCGGCAAGACCGCGATCATGGGCGCGCTCAGCCTCTACCTCAACTTCATCAACCTGTTCATGCTGCTCTTGCAGTTCTTCGGCGCGCAGCGCCAGTAGACCCGGTAGACTCGGAGAACGGGGCGCCGGACGGCAACGTCCGGCGCCCTTGTCTTGAGGCTATCGGCCCATGCACTGGCTGTGGCGCGCCGGGCTGATCGGGGTCGCGGGCTACGTGGTCCTGCTTGGCGGGCTCTACCTCGCGCAACGGCGGCTGATCTACTACCCCGACGCCGAGGTCCCGGACCGTGCGCGCGCCGGCGCGACGATGATGGAAGACGTCCGGCTCGCCACGGCCGACGGGCTCGACCTGCTCGCGTGGTACGCGCCGGCACGGCGCGGCAAGCCGACGGTCGTCGTGTTCCACGGCAACGCCGGTGACATCGGCCATCGCTTCGACAAGTTCCGCTTCCTGATCGACGCCGGTCACGGGCTCCTGCTCGTCGAGTACCGGGGATACGGCGGCAACCCCGGCTCGCCGACCGAGCAAGGACTTTACGCGGACGCCGACGCAGCGCTCGCCTTTCTCGTTGGCCGAGGCGTGCCGCCCGCGCGGACCGTGCTCTACGGCGAATCGCTCGGCAGCGGCCCGGCCATCGAGGCGGCGCGGCGGACCCGTGTCGGCGCGGTGATCCTCGAGGCGTCGTTCACCTCGGTCGCCGACGTCGCGGCCGACATCTACTGGTACGTGCCGGCGCGCCGCCTGGTGCTCGACCGCTTCGACTCGGCCGCCAAGGTCGGCGCGATCGGCTGCCCGTTGTTGATCCTGCACGGCGCGCGCGACGAGGTCGTTCCGGCGCGCTTCGGCCGCGCGCTGCACGCCGCCGCGCGCGAGCCCAAGGAACTGTGGATCGCGCCCGAGGGCGACCACAACGACCTCTACGACCACGGTGCCGGTGATGTGGTGCTCGGGTTTCTGGCTCAGACGTTCCGCTGAGTCGGATGCATATGGCGCGTTTCGTTCGCGTAGGCCGGCAGCCCCCTCACCCCGTGGCAGCGGTTGCCGCCCGCCGCCACGCGGGTAGGCGCGCCCTTCGGCCGCGCCAACCCTGCGCAACCCGCGACGGCGGATGCCCCCGCCG
>JBBDQV010000176.1:0-19641 GCA_040905845.1 Alphaproteobacteria bacterium
AACCTCCTGGAATCACGTCGATCTCGACTACTCAACCCATTTCGAAACGGCCTCTAAGAACTACCCTGTAAAACCCAAGCGAATCTCGGCCAAGAAGTTTAAGAATTCCCTACCGAGAGGGTTGGGACTTCCCTACAACGTCAGCTCACCGGCAGTTCATCCATTTCCAAACGAAAATCATCGTCTCTCCTCAAAGGCGTCTGCAAGAATCTGAACATTGATAGCTACCCCCTTGCGTTTACCGGGCATGCGATGGGTAGCCTATTCGTCTTGAAGATTTCGGTATACACATAGGCGCATGCACTTGGGCAGAATTATCGGAACAAGATTGCATTTCTTCGCTCGTTTCGATCGTGGATCAGTGACTTTTCGAGCAGCGGGGCAGCGCCCGGCCTGTCGCGAGCCGCCATCCCAGTCGCCGACGTCGCCCGCTCGCAGGACGATGCCGCAGACGGTCGCGGAGCGCTCCAGCGAAAGCCAGCGGCGGACGATCGCGGTGGCCACGCGCGCCGGGTCGCGCCGGCCCTACAGCCCCCGCCCGGTACCGGCGATGGTCATGCCGCCGTCGATGACGATGGTCTGGCCCGTCACCCACGCGCCGGCGCGCGCGGCCAGGAACACGGCGGCGCCGGCGATGTCGTCGGGCTCGCCGAGGCGGCCCATGGGATAGGCCTCGGCGGCGGCGCGCGATTTCTCCGGGTCATCCCAGAGGGCGCGGGCGAAGTCGGTGCGCACCAGCCCCGGCGCGATGCAATTGACCCGGATGCCCTTGGCGCCCCAGCGCACCGCGAGGCTGCGCGCCATGGCACCGAGCGCGGCCTTTGAGGCGCCGTAGGTGCCGATGTCGTCGGTGCCGCTGAGCGCGGCGATGCTCGACAGAAACACGATCGCGCCGCCGCCCCGCGCGACCATGCCCGGGATGACGAGCCTGGCGAGCCACAGGTTGGCCTTGACGTTGGCGGTGAAGATCTTGTCGAAGGCGGATTCCGGGATCTCGGTCATCGGCCCGTAGTGCGGATTGACCGCGGCGTTGCCGACCAGGACGTCGATTCCGCCGAGCGCCCGCTCGACCGCCGCGACCAGGCCCGGCAGTTTGTCGATGTGCGAGACGTTGCACGGGATGCCCGCGGCCCTGGCGCCCGTCGCCGCGATCGCTTCGGCGGTTTTCTTGCAGCGTTCCACGTCGCGGCTGGCGACCGCGACCGACGCGCCGGCCTCGGCCAGGCGAAGCGCGATCGCGCGGCCGATCCCCTTGGTGCCGCCGGTGACCAGCGCGACCTTGCCGGCGAGGCTGAACAGTTCCATGACCCGCGTTCCTCCGATGGCGCGGCGACCGTAGCACCGTCGCGGCGAAGCCGACGCCGGGTTTTTCGTTGATACCGGGCGGGCCGCCGTGGTTCGTTCTCGGCGGACCGTAAGAGGAGCTGCCATGGCGACGACCAAGGTGCGGCCGGACGTACAAGCGCTGCGCGAGCGCTTGCAGGCGTTCATGGACGACCACGTGTTCCCCGCGGAACCCATCCTCGAGCGCCAGCTCGCCGAGCTCGGGCGCTGGAAGCAGCCGCCGATCATGGAAGAGCTGAAGGCGAAGGCGCGGTCGGCGGGGCTGTGGAACCTGTTCCTGCCGCACAGCGATCGCGGCGCCGGTCTGAGCAATCTCGAGTACGCGCCGCTCTGCGAGATCATGGGATCGAGCCCGATCGGCGCCGAGGCGTTCAACTGCTCGGCCCCCGATACCGGCAACATGGAGGTGCTCGACCGCTACGGCACCGAGGCGCAGAAGCAGCGTTGGCTCGAGCCGCTGCTCGCCGGCACGATCCGCTCGGCGTTCTGTATGACCGAGCCCGACGTCGCCTCCTCGGACGCGACCAACATCCGCTCGCGCATCGCGCGCGACGGCGCGACCTACGTCGTCAACGGCCGCAAGTGGTGGAGCTCCGGGGCCGGGCACCCGAGCTGCAAGATCCTCATCTTCATGGGCCGGACGAACCCCGAGGCGCCGAAGCACCAGCGCCAGTCGATGATCCTGGTGCCGATGGAGACGCCGGGCGTCACCGTGAAGCGTCATCTTTCGGTGTTCGGCTACGACAACGGGCCCCACGGCCACATGGAGATCGTGTTCGAGAACGTGCGCGTGCCGGCCGAGAACCTGCTGCTCGGCGAAGGGCGCGGCTTCGAGATCGCGCAAGGGCGGCTCGGCCCAGGGCGCATCCATCACTGCATGCGCATGATCGGCGCGGCGGAGCGCGCGCTCGATGCCATGGTCCAGCGGGTCAAGGAGCGCGTCGCCTTCGGCAAGCCGCTGGCGGAACAGGGCACGATCCAGGCCGACATCGCCCGCAGCCGAATCGAGATCGACCAGGCGAGGCTCCTGGTCCTGCACGCGGCGAAGCGCATGGACGAGGTCGGCAACAAGGAAGCGCGCAAGGAGATCGCCGAGATCAAGGTGGTGGCGCCCAACATGGCGCTGGCCGTGATCGACCGCGCGATCCAGGCGCATGGCGCCGCCGGCGTCAGCCCCGACTTCGGCCTGGCCGAGGCGTGGGCCCAGGCGCGCGTGACGCGAATCGTCGACGGCCCCGACGAGGTCCATCTGCGCTCGATCGCGAAACTCGAGCTCGCGCGCGCGCCCGGGCGCGGCTGGCGCCATGGCCACGCCGCCAACTGACGATCCGGAGACGATCGACGTCCGCCCGGGCGAGGGGTTGGACCTCGCGCGCCTCGAGCCGTGGCTGCGCGCGAACCTCGAAGGGGCCGAGGGACCGCTGATGGTCCGTCAGTTCGGCGGCGGTCACGCGAACCTCACCTACCTGCTGCGCTTCGGCGCGCGGGAGTTCGTGCTGCGGCGCCCGCCCTACGGCACGCTCGCGCCCTCGGCCCACGACATGGCGCGCGAGCACCGTGTGCTCGCGCGGCTGTGGCGCGCGTATCCGCTCGCACCCCAGAGCTTCGTCCATGCGACCGACACCTCGATCATCGGCGCCGAGTTCCATGTTCTCGATCGGCGACACGGCTTCGTCATCAGGGGCGAGGCGTCGCGCGTGCTCGACGACCCGGCGATCGCCGCGCGCGTCGGCGCCATGCTCGTCGATTGTCTCGCCGACTTTCATTCGGTTCGGCCCGACGACGTCGGTCTCGGCGACCTCGGCCGTCCCGAAGGGTTCATGGCGCGCCAGATCGAAGGCTGGACTCGGCGCTGGGCGGCGGCGCGCGACGACGCGGCGCCCGATGCGGACGCCCTGATCCGCTGGCTCGGGGCCGGCCGGCCGCCGACCCGTTCGCACACCCTCGTTCACAACGACTACAAGCTCGACAACGTGCTGGTCGCCGGCGACGATCCAGGCCGCGCCGTCGCCGTGCTCGACTGGGACATGTGCACGCGGGGCGATCCGCTGTCGGACGTGGGAACGCTGTTGAACTACTGGAACGATCTGCGCGACCCCGAGGACTGGAAAACCGCGACGTCGATGAGGTCGGACCGGCCCGGATTCCCGCGGCGGCGCGAGGCCGTCGAGCGCTACGTCGCGCGCACCGGCTTCGACGGCACGTCGATGACGTGGTATTGGGCCTTCGCGACGTTTCGGACCGCGGTCATCCTGCAGCAGATCTATATCCGCTGGCTCAGGGGGGAAACCCGCGACGAGCGGTTCGCCAGCTTCGGCGACCGTGTTCGTGCCTTGATGCGGAAGGCCGAGGCGATCGCCGAAGCGGCCGTGCCCCAGGCGCGGCTGCCGTGACACGGCGAACGAGGGATGGCCATGACCAAGCACGACCCCGCGGCGATCCAGGCGATCCACCGCGAGCTGCACGAACATCTGCCATCGGACTCGGCGCTCCGGGTCAAGGCGCTCGAAAGCGTGTTGGTCGCCAAGGGCATGCTCGACCCCGAGGCCGTCGACCGCTGGGTCGAAGTCTACAGCGAGGAGATCGGGCCCAAACGCGGGGCGCGGGTCGTCGCCCGCGCCTGGGTCGAACCGGCGTTCAGGGCCCGCCTGCTCGAGGACGCCGGCAAGGCGATCGAAGACATCGGCTTCGAGGGCTGGGCGAGCGCGCACCTGAAGGCCGTCGAGAACACGGGCGTCATCCACAACATCGTCGTCTGCACGCTCTGCTCGTGCTACCCGATCGCGGTGCTCGGCGTTCCGCCGACCTGGTACAAGTCGGCACCCTATAGGGCGCGGGTCGTGCGCGATCCCGTCGGCGTGCTCGACGAGTTCGGCGTCCGCTTGCCCGAGGGCGTCGAGGTCCGGGTCTGGGATTCGACCGCCGAGCTCCGTTACCTGGTCGTGCCGCAACGTCCCGCTGGGACCGAGGGTTGGAGCCTGGAACGCCTCGCGCGCCTCGTGACCCGCGACGCGATGATCGGGACCGAACGCGACCTTCCGCTCGGCCCCGGAAAGGCGCGCTGATGGACGGCATTCACGATCTGGGCGGCCGCCAGGGGTTCGGACTTATCGACGTCGACGAGCCTGAGCAGCCGTTCCATCACCCCTGGGAGGCGCGCCTGCTCGGCCTCGTCCGCGCCATGGGTCGGCCGGGCGATTGGTCCATCGACTGGTTCCGTCATTGCCGGGAGCTGATCGATCCTGTCGACTATCTGACGCGTCCCTATTACGACCAGTGGCTGCAGACCTACGCGGCCATGATGGTCAAATCCGGCGTGGCCACGGTCGCCGAGATCGCGGCGGGGACGGGAAAGCCCAGCGCGGTGCCGACGTCGCCCCCGATGAAGCCGGCGGACGTGGACTCGGCGAAGCGAGCGGTCGTTCGGTTCGATCGGGACTCGCGGGCGGCGGCCGCGTTCAAGGTCGGCGACGCGGTTCGGGCCAAGGGCCACGGCGCCTCGGGTCATACGCGGCTTCCGGCTTACGTGCGCGGCCGGCGCGGCGACATTGTCGCGTACCACGGCGCCCACGTGTTGCCCGACGCGAACGCGTTGGGCGAGGCGACGGCGGAACCGCTCTACACGGTCGCCTTCGCCGCCGCCGAGCTGTGGCCCGAGGCGGCGGGGCGGCGCGACAGCGTGCGCCTGGACCTGTGGCAGAGCTATCTGGACCGGCCGTAAGGCGCCGCACAAGTACCGCGACAGCCTGCTAGAGTGACCGACCCGTCCCGGAGCCTGGCTGATCCAGCATGACTGTCGATCCGAGGAAGCTGCGCGAGGCGCTGGGCTGCTTCGCGACCGGCGTGACGGTGGTGACCGCGCGTTCCCTCGACGGCGAGCTCCTGGGCATCACGGCCAATTCGTTCAACTCGGTCTCGCTCACCCCGCCGCTCGTCCTGTTCAGCCTCGATCGGCGCGCCTACTCCTTGCGCAAGTTCGAGGAGTGCGGGCGATTCGCCGTCAACATCCTGGGCGAGGACCAGCGCGAGGTCTCGTCGACGTTCGCGACCCCGCTCGCTGACAAGTTCGCGACAGTCGCGTACAGCTTCGGGCGAACCGGCAGCCCGGTGCTCGACGACGCCATCGCCATCTTCGACTGCTCGGTCCGCTTCCGCTACGACGGCGGCGACCACGTCATCTTCGTCGGCGAGGTGGTCGACCTCATCGTCAACAGAACCGGCCGGCCCCTGCTCTTTTTTCGCGGCAAGTACCGGGTGATCGACGGCGACGAAGAGTAGGCGTCAGCCCCGCGTCGCGCCGGTCTCGCCGAGCCAGGCGAGGACGGCCTCGAGCATGGCTCGGATCGGCGCTTGGACACGCGCGGCCAGGTCGGAGCGATAGGCGTAGGGCGGCGCCTCGTCCATGTAGGTCGCCTGGGCGAGCTCGAGCTGGATCGCTTGGATGCCCGTCGCTGGTTGCCCGCAGGAGCGCGTGATGAAGCCGCCCTTGAAACGGCCATTGAGCGCCGAGCTGTAGCCGGATACCGCCGCGACCGCTTGAACGCGGGCCACGAGGCCGGGATCGGCGCTCGCGCCATCGTTGGTGCCGAGGTTGAAGTCGGGCAAACGCCCGTCGAACAGGCGCGGTACGACCGAGCGGATGGAGTGCGCCTCCCACAGGACCGCGACGGCGAAGCGGGATCGGATTCGCTCGACTCGCTCGCGCAGCGCGGCGTGGTACGGGCGCCAGTAGGTTTCGACGCGCCGCGCGATCTCGGCCAGGGCGGGGACGGGGCCAGGGCGATACACGGGCGCGCCGTCGAACGTCTCGGTCGGCACCAATCCCGTGGTCGCCTGGCCGGGGTAGAGCGAGCGGCCGTCGCTCGGCCGGTTGAGGTCGACGACGTAGCGCGAGGCGCGCGCCGCGATCAGCCCGGCGCCGAGGCCGGCCGCGAACTCATAGAGTCGGCCGACGTGCCAATCGGTATCGGGCAACGCGCGCGCCTCGGGGGTCAGTGTGGCCGCGATCGCCTCGGGCAGCTCGGTCCCGCCGTGCGGGATGCTGATCAGGAGCGGCGTCGTGCCCTCGCGCGACGTGAACATCGGATCGTCGGTCATGGTTCCTCGATCATGGTGCGGCCCCGGCGGGGACGAGGTCCAGCCGCTCGATGGCGCCGACCGGCTCGGCCGGCAGGACAAAAGATTCATTGGCGAGCCAGGCATCGGCCAGGTCGTCGTAGTGGGCCGAGAACGGGTTGCCCGACTGGCCGACGGCGATGACGAAGCGCGATGCGTCGAGGTCGGAGAGGTCGTAGACCGCGCGGTAGCCGGCGCCGAAGTCGCTGACCAACGGGTCCTCGTTCCAGCCGAGGCTGGAGACATCGATCGAGTAGCGATCGCCGCCGATGGGCTGGTCGAGCGTGAACCAGCCGCCGATGACCGGGATGCGGCCGAAGATCGGGTGGGCGTGGCGGGCGCGATGGGCGTCGCCCCAGCGCCACGCGGCCGGATCTTCGCCGTAACGCCCGGCCAACCCGGCCATCGCGTCGTCGAACGCCGCCGTGGCGATGGCGGCGCAGTCCTCGACCGTCTCCGTCGTCGCGTCGTCGCACCAGACGGCGCGCTCGCCGGACAAGATCGCGTCGAGCAGGATCGGATCGGGCGCGCCGAGCTCGCCGAACGCGGCACCGAGCTCGTCGGCGACCAATCGCCGCCAGACCTCGACTAGCCACGCGGCGAACACCAGAGGCTCGGGACGGTCCTTGTCCATGGCTCCGTTCCAGCCATCGAGCAGCGCATGCGCGCGCCGGCCGGCCTCGGTGCGCGGGGCGAGGGCGCGGAGCGCGGGCAGCAGCGAGAGCGCCGCGAGCGAAATCACGTCGCGCTGCATGGCGACGATATCCTCGACTCCATGGCGCGCCTTGGCGTCGAGCAAGGCCGCGATGCGCTCGGCACGGAAGCGCGGCGGCCAGTCGCGCGCGAGGAACAAGGGGAAATCGGCGGGGACGACGCGGGTGTTCGCCGCGACGATCGCGCCCGACGGCGGGTCGAGCCCGTCCGGCAATGGGCCGACCGACGCGAACCCGAGCCAGTCGTGGGTCCCGGTCCAGCCGGGCGCGGGCATGCTGCCGTCGATGCCCGGGGGACGTAGGGGGACCAAGCCTGGGATCGTCAAGCCGATGTGCCCTTCGGTATCGGCGACGATCATATTCTGGAGCGGTCCCTGGTAGGCGCGCGCGGCCGCGATGAAGTCGACTACGGTGGCCGCTCGGGTGACCGCGAGCGCCGCGTCGGCTGTCGTGTCGCCGGGCTCGAGCGCGGTCCAGGCGAGCGCCAGCACGTGGTCGGGTCCGACGGATCCTTCGGCATCCCAGTGAACGCCGTTGACGATCGGGCCGTGGCGGCTCGCGCGCACGCGCAGGATCCGGTCGGCCTCGCCCTTGACCCTCAGGGTTTCGTCGTGCTCGACGAAAGCCAGCGAGCCCTCGGGCGCGAGGTAGCGCGTCGGGTCGGCCGGGTCGATCCGCTCGACGAACAGGTCCTGGGTATCGACGTAGGCGTTGGTCAGTCCCCAGGCGAGGCGCCCGTTGTGCCCGAGCACGAGGAACGGCAGGCCGGGCACGGTGGCGCCGGCGAGCGCGCCGCCAGTCATCTCGATGCGCGCGAGGTACCAGAAGCCGGGCAGCCTGAATCCGAGATGAGGATCGTTGGCGAGCAGCGGTTTGCCCGTCGTGGTCCATCGGCCGTCGACGACCCAGGCGTTCGAGCCGCCGGGCTCGGAGCCGGCGCCCGGCTCAAAGCCAGGCGCGATCGGCGCCTCGGGCAGCGGCGACGGCGTCTCGCCGGGCAGGGCCGGCCAGAAGTCGGCGACCCGATCGAGGTCGAGCCGGGCGGAAAGCCGCAGCCGGGTCAGCTCGTCGTGCATGTTGGTGGCGAGCAGGAGTGCGAGGGATTTGAGCACGAGCAGCGAATCGGTCGGCTTCCACGGTGCCGGCTCGGCGCGCAGCACCGCATACTCCGGCGGCCACGGTCCTTCGTGCCCGGCGAGGAACGCGTTCACGCCCACCGCATAGGCCTCGAGCACGGCGCGCGTATCCGGGGCGAGCGCCGACCAGTCGGTCTCGACCAGGCGCTGGAAGCCGAGCGTGCGCAGGAACCTGTCGAACCCCACCGTGCGCGCGCCGAACAGTTCGGACAGCGTGCCGGCGCCGGTCCGCCGTTGCAGGTCCATTTGGAACAGGCGGTCCTGGGCGTGGGCGAAACCGAGCGCGAAGTACGCGTCGTGTTCGGATGCCGCTTCGATGTAGGGGACGCCGTGGCCGTCGCGGGCGATCGTCGCGGGACGGACGAGCCCGGCGACCGCGAGCGTGCCTTCGGTCGTTGGCAGCGAGGTCGAGAGCCACGCCAAGACGCCGGCCGCGCCGGCCGCGACGAGGATGACGAGCCCGACGAGCCCGCGCCACGCCCAGCGCAGCGTGCGGCCGAGTCGCACCTAACCGAGGCCCAGCTCGGCGAGGATCGTCGCGCGGTGCTCGCCGAGCCCCGGGGCGCCGGGCCGGCGTTGCGGATCGGGCACGCCGGACATCTTGATCGGGTTGCCGGCGACGCGCAGCGCGCCCGCGTTCGCATCCGCGATCTCGACGATCATGTTGCGCGCCCGCACCTGGGCGTCGGCGACGACGTCGGCGACGGTGTTGATGGGCCCGCACGGCACGCCCCCGGCCGCCAGCGTGGCGAGCCAGTGGCGCGTCGGCCTCGTCGCCGTGATCGACTCGATGATGATCTTGAGCTCGTCCACGTTGCGCATCCGCTCGTCGTTTGTGCGAAACCGAGGATCGTCGACGAGCTCGGCACGGTCGAGCGTCGCGGCGAGGGCCCTGAACAAGGCGTCGTTGCCGGCGGCGATGACCATGTACCCGTCGGCGGTGGCGAAAGCCTCGAACGGCGCGATCGCCGGATGGCGCGCACCCATGGGG
The DNA here is from genome assembly GCA_040905845.1 of Alphaproteobacteria bacterium. Lineage (GTDB taxonomy): Bacteria > Pseudomonadota > Alphaproteobacteria > SP197 > SP197 > VGDP01. The sequence continues at coordinate 9,300 of JBBDQV010000176.1, forward strand.
CCGGGCAGCAGGCCGCCGGCCAAGTGCCGGCTGATCGCGTTCTCCAGGATGGCGACCTGGCAGTCGAGCATGGCGATGTCGAGCTTGCGGCCGCGCCCCGTCAGCTCGCGCTCGCGCAACGCCGCGGCGATGCCGACCGCCGCGTAAAGCCCCGCCGCGATGTCGCCGATCGAGGTGCCGACGCGCACCGGCGGCTGGCCCGCATGGCCGGTCAGGCTCATCAGCCCGCCCATGGCCTGGACGACCAGGTCGTAGGCCGGACGCTGGGCGTAGGGGCCGTCGTGGCCGAAGCCCGAGACGGCGGCGTAGACGAGCCGGGGGTGCTTGGGCGCGAGCGCCTCGAAGCCGTAGCCGAGCCGGTCCATGACCCCCGGCCGGAAATTCTCGACCAAGACATCGGCGATGCCGATTAATCTTTCGAAAACAATACGATCTGCGTCATTCTTAAGATCAAGAACGATGCTCTCCTTGCCCCGGTTGACCGAGGCGAAGTAGGCCGACGTCGCGCCCACGAACGGGCCGAAGGCACGGCTGTCGTCGCCCTTGGCGCTCTCGACCTTGATGATTCGGGCACCGAGGTCGGCGAGCACCATGGTACAGAATGGACCGGCGAGGATGCGGCTCAGGTCGACCACCGTGATGCCCGCCAGGGGACCCGTCATCGTCCTGCTCCACGCCGTGCCGCGATGCTTCGGCTTCTAGCGTATTGGACCCGGCGAAGCCAACCGCCGTTGTGACGCCACGGCCCGGCTGATAGACTCTTGCTGCGGTGCAGCGACCGCGTCGAGACGAGTTTTTCGGCCCCGATCGTGACTGAAACCACGCCGCCGCCCCACGACATCGAGCCCGTGACCATCGAGGAGGAGATGCGCCGCTCCTACCTCGACTACGCCATGAGCGTCATCGTCGCGCGTGCGCTGCCCGACGTGCGCGACGGGCTGAAGCCGGTGCAACGCCGCATCCTCTACGCGATGAACGAGGCGGGACTCACGTCCGACAAGCCGACGCGCAAGTCGGCCCGCGTCGTCGGCGACGTCATGGGCAAGTACCATCCCCATGGCGACGCGCCCATCTACGATGCCATGGCGCGCATGGCGCAGGATTTCTCGATGCGCCTGCCGCTGATCGACGGGCAGGGCAACTTCGGCTCGATGGACGGCGATCCGCCGGCGGCGCAGCGCTACACCGAGGCGCGGCTTGCCGCCGCGGCCGAGACGCTGCTCGAGGACATCGACAACGCGACCGTCGATTTCCGCGACACCTACGACGGCAGCTCGCGAGAGCCGGTGGTGCTGCCGGCCACGTACCCGAACCTGCTGGTCAACGGCGCCGCCGGCATCGCGGTCGGCATGGCGACGAACATCCCGCCGCACAACCTGGGCGAGGTGATCGACGCCTGCCAGGCCTACATCGACGACCCCGCCATCGGTCTCGCGCGGCTCGTGGAGCTGGTGCCGGGGCCCGACTTTCCGACCGGCGGGATCATCATGGGCCGCCTCGGGATCGCGCTCGCCTACGAGACCGGACGCGGCTCGCTCACGCTGCGCGGCAAGACCGCGGTCGAGGAGATCCGCAAGGATCGCGAGGCCATCGTCATCACCGAGATCCCGTACCAGATCAACAAGGCGCGGCTGGTCGAGCGCATCGGCGAGCTGGCCAGGGAGAAGCGCATCGACGGCGTCGCCGACCTGCGCGACGAATCGGACCGGCACGGCGTGCGCGTCGTCGTCGAGCTCAAGCGCGAGGCGATGGCGGACGTCGTGTTGAACCAGCTGTTCCAGTTCACGCCGCTGCAGACGACGTTCGGCGTCAACGCGGTCGCGCTCGACGGCGGGCGGCCGACCATGCTGTCGCTCAAGGGCATGATCGCCGCCTTCGTCGCGTTTCGCGAGCAGGTCGTCACGCGCCGGCTCAAGCACCTGCTGGGCAAGAGCCGCGAGCGCGCCCACGTGCTGCTGGGCCTCGCCATCGCGGTCGCCAACCTGGACCAGATCGTCGCGCTGATCCGCGCCTCGGCCGACCCGGCGGCGGCGCGCGAGGCCCTGATCGCGCGCGAATGGGACGCCGGCCCGGTCCGTCCGCTCGTCGCCATGGTCGAGGGCGACGAGCACGCCGCCCAGCTGCTCGCGCGCGGCACCATTCGCCTGACCGAGGCGCAGGCGCGCGCGATCCTGGACCTCAGGCTGCAGCGGCTGACCGCGCTCGAGCGCGGCAAGGTCGCCGAGGAGCTCGAGGGCCTGGTGCGCGAGATCGGCGAGTATCTCGACATCCTGCGCTCGCGCGGACGGCTGATGGCCCTGGTGCGCGACGAGCTGGCCCGGGTGCGCGAACGGTTCGCGACGCCGCGCCGCACCGCGATCGCCGAGCAGGCCGACGAGCAGACGATCGAGGATTTGATCCAGCGCGAGGACATGGTCGTCACCGTCAGCCACACCGGCTACGTCAAGCGGGTGCCGCTGTCGACCTATCGGGCGCAAAAGCGTGGCGGCAAGGGCCGCGCCGGCATGGCGACGCGCGAGGAGGACTTCGTCACCCAAGTGCTGGTCGCCAACACCCACGCGCCGGTCCTGTTCTTCTCGACCCGGGGCAAGGTCTACCGGCTCAAGGTCTACCTGCTGCCGATCGGCACGCCGATCTCGCGCGGCAAGGCGCTCGTCAACCTGCTTCCGCTCGAGGCGGGCGAGACGATCTCGACGGTCATGGTGCTGCCCGAGGACGAGGCGACGTCGCGCGATCTGCACGTCATGTTCGCGACCGCCTCGGGCCACGTCCGGCGCAACATGATGGCCGACTTCGAGAGCGTGCCCTCGAACGGCAAGATCGCCATCAAGCTCGACGAGGGTGATCGCCTGGTCGGCGTCGCGATCTGCGAGGAGCGCCGGGACATCCTGCTCGCCGCGCGCGGCGGCAAGTGCATCCGGTTTCCGGTCGGGGCGGTCCGCCTGTTCCGCGGGCGCTCCTCGATCGGCGTGCGCGGCATCAGGCTCGCCAAGGGCGACGAGGTCATCTCGATGTCGGTCCTCGGCCACACCGAGGTCGCGCCCGAGATCCGCGACCAGTACCTGCGCGCCGCGTCGGCCGAACGGAGGAGCGAAGGCGCGCTCGGCGCGGCGGGGTTCGGCGCGGAGCAGGCGGGGCGCCTCGCCGCCGAGGAGGAGTTCGTGCTGTCGGTCGCCGAGAGCGGCTACGGCAAGCGCACCTCGGCCTACGAATACCGGATCACGAATCGGGGCGGGCAGGGCATCATCAACATCGATACCGAGCGGACCGGCGGCGTGGTCGCGGCGTTCCCGGTCGAGGCCGGCGACGAGCTGGTCATCGTCACCGACGGCGGGCAGTTGATCCGCTGCCCCGTGGCGGACATCCGGATCACGGGGCGCGGCACCCAGGGCGTCAAGCTGATCAACGTGCCGGAGGGCGAGCGAGTCATCTCCGCCGCCCGCCTGCCCGAAGCCGAGGCGTGAGGACACATGGCAAGGACCAAGAAGACACGCGTGGCGGCGGCACGGCGGATCGGGCTCTATCCCGGCACCTTCGATCCGGTGACCGGCGGACACATGGACATCATCCGGCGCGCGCGCCGGCTGGTCGATCACGTGATCGTCGCGGTCGCGATCAACGCCGGCAAGGGGCCGATGTTCACGGTCGACGAGCGCATCGCCATGGTCAAAGTCGAGGTCGCCGCGATGAACCACGACGGCGGCTCGACGGTCGAGGTCCGCCCGTTCGACGGCCTGCTCGTGCACTTCGCGGCCGACTGCGGCGCGGGCATCGTCATCCGGGGCCTGCGCGCCGTGTCGGACTTCGACTACGAGTTTCAGATGTGCGGCATGAACGCGCGCATCGCGCCTCAGGTCGAGACCGTGTTCCTGATGGCTTCGGAACGACACCACTTCATCTCCTCGCGCTTCGTCAAGGAGATCGCCCGGCTCGGCGGCGACGTCTCCAGCTTCGTCTCGAAGCCGGTGCTGGCCGTGCTCGACACCAGGATCGCGGCCGAGCGGCGCGACGGCACGCACACGAGCACGATCGGCGCCCACGGCTGATGCTCGCCCTCACCCTTCGACGGGCTCGGGGTGAGCGTGTTCGTCGCGTGGAGTTTCCCTCGTCCTGAGCCTGTCGAAGGACGAGGGAAACGAATCCCGCGAAACCGCCATCATGAAGGTCGACCAGTTCGACTTCGACTTGCCGCGGACGCGGATCGCGGCGCACCCGGCGCGCCCGCGCGATGCCGCCCGGATGCTCGTGGTCGGCGCGAGGCTGGACGATCGCCGCGTGCGCGACCTGCCGGCGCTGCTGCGTCCCGACGACCTCGTGGTCGTCAACGACACGCGCGTGATGCCGGCGCGCCTCGAGGGTCGGATCGGCGCGGGCACCGTCGAGGTCACGCTCGATCGCGAGCTCGAGCCGGGACTGTGGTCCGCCCTGGCGCGCCCCGCCAAGCGGTTCCGCCCGGGCGAGCGCGTCCGCTTCGCCGAGGACTTCGCGGCCGAAGTGGCCGAGCGACGCGAAGGCGGCGAGGTGACCTTGCGCTTCGCCGAGACGGGAACGGCCCTGCTCGGCCGCCTCGCGCGTCACGGCGCGGTGCCGCTGCCGCCTTACATCCCGCGCCCCGCCGGCCCGGAGCCCGGCGACGCCACCGACTACCAGACCGTGTTCGCGCGCCACGCGGGCGCCGTGGCCGCGCCGACCGCCGGCCTCCACTTCACCGACGACCTGATCGCCCGGCTCGCGGCCAGGGCCATCGGCTGGACGAGCGTCACGCTCCACGTCGGTGCGGGCACGTTCCTGCCCGTGCGCGTCGAGGAGACGCGGGACCATCGCATGCACCCGGAATGGGGCCATGTCGGGCCGGACGCCGTTCAGGCGGTCGCGCGCGCGCGCGCCGCCGGCGGGCGCGTGGTCGCGGTCGGCTCGACCAGCCTGCGCCTGCTGGAAACGGCGGCGGACGGTACCGGCCGCGTGCAGCCGTTCGAAGGGCTGGTCGATCTGTTCATCACGCCGGGCTTCCGGTTCCGGGTCGCCGACCTGATGCTGACCAACTTCCATCTGCCGCGCTCGACGCTGATCATGCTGGTCGCCGCCTTCGCGGGCCTCGACCGCGTCAAGGCCGCCTATGCCCACGCCATCGCCGAGGGCTACCGGTTCTACTCGTACGGCGACGCGTGTCTGCTCGAGCGAAACGTGCCCTGAGCCTCAGAATACCGCGCGCCGCTCGAGCGCGGCGGCGAGGCGGCGCAGGTAGGCGTCGCGCGAGATCTCGACGGCGCCGAACTGGCGCAGGTGATCGGTGACGAACTGCGCGTCCAAGAGGACGAACCCGCCGCGCCGGAGCCGGTCGACCAGGTGGACGAGCGCCACCTTGCTCGCGTCCGTCGCGCGGCTGAACATGCTTTCGCCGAAGAAAGTGCCGCCGAGCGCCACGCCGTACAGCCCGCCGACCAGTCGGCCCTCGCGCCACGTCTCGACGCTGTGGACGTAGCCCAGCCGGTGCAGCGCGCTATAGACCTCGACGATGGCGTCGTTGATCCAGGTCTCGGGGCGCCCGGCCGTTCGCGCCGCGCACGCCTCGATCACGGCCTCGAACGCCGAGTCCACGCGTAGCTCGAAGCGGCCCTGCCGGATGGTGCGGGCGAGCCGGCGCGGCACATGGAAGCGCTCGAGCGGGATCACGCCGCGCACGCGCGGCTCGACCCAGTGCACCTCGGGGTCGTCGCGGTCCTCGGCCATCGGGAACGCGCCGACGGCGTAGGCCCGCAGCACCAGCTCGGGCGAGAGCCGGGTCACGCCGGTCCGACCGGTCGCTCCATGAGCCGCTCGAGCCAGGCGATGTCGTAGCGGCCGTCGTCGAAGTCGGGCTCGCGCGCCAGGCGTTGGTGGAGCGGGATCGTCGTCCTGACGCCGTCGATCACGAACTCGTCGAGCGCGCGCCGCAGCCGCATCAGGCACTCGTTGCGCGTACGGCCGTGGACGATCAGCTTGGCGATCAGGCTGTCGTAGTAGAGCGGCACCGCGCAGCCGCCGTAGAGCGCCGAGTCGACGCGCACCCCGAGCCCGCCAGGCGCGTGGTAGCGCGTCACCGTGCCCGGCGAGGGCGCGAAGGTCTCCGGATCCTCGGCGTTGATCCGGCATTCGATCGCGTGACCTTGGAAACGCACGTCGGCCTGGCGGATCGCGAGCGGCGCGCCCGAGGCAATGCGGATCTGCTCGCGCACCAGGTCGAGCCCGGTGACCATCTCGGTGATGGGGTGCTCGACCTGGAGCCGGGTGTTCATTTCGATGAAGTGGAAGCCGCCGTCGTAGAGGAACTCGACGGTGCCCGCGCCGCGATAGCCGAGACTTTTCATCGCCGCGACGACCGTTCCGCCGACGCGCTCGCGCTCCGCGTCGTTGAGCGCGGGCGACGGGGTCTCCTCGATCAGTTTCTGGTGACGGCGCTGGAGCGAGCAGTCGCGTTCGCCCAGGTGGACCGCGTCGCCCCGGCCGTCGCCCAGAACCTGGACCTCGATATGGCGCGGCCTGACCAGGAACTTCTCGAGGTAGAGCGAGCCGTCGCCGAACGCGGCCTCGGCCTCGCGGCTGGCCACGGCGAAGGCGCCGCCGATGCCGGCGTCCTCGTGGACGAGCTTGATGCCGCGCCCGCCGCCGCCGGCCGTGGCCTTGAGCACGACCGGGTAGCCGATCGCGCGGGCAGCCGCGCGGGCCTCGGCGGCGTCGGCGACCGGCCCGTCCGATCCCGGCACGCACGGCACGCCGAGCCGCTTCATGGTCGCCTTGGCGGCGATCTTGTCGCCCATCAGGCGGATGTGCTCGGGCGTCGGGCCGATGAAGGTGAAGCCGTGCTCCTCGACGATCTCCGCGAACTTCGCGTTTTCGGCGAGGAAGCCGTAGCCTGGGTGAATCGCGTCGGCGTTGGTGATCTCGGCCGCCGACAGGATCGCCGGGATGTTGAGGTAGCTTTCGCTCGCCGCCGGCGGGCCGATGCACACGCTCTCGTCGGCCAGGCGCACGTGCATGGCCTCGGCGTCGGCGGTGGAATGGACGGCGACGGTGTGAATCCCCATCTCTCGGCAGGCGCGGTGGATTCGCAACGCGATCTCGCCCCGATTCGCGATGAGCACCTTGTCGAACACGATCGCGGCCTAACCGAGGACGACCAGGACCTCGCCGTACTCCACGGGCGAGCCGTTGGCGACGGGGACGTCGAGCACCCGGCCCGCGCGGGGCGCCTTGATCGGGTTCATGACCTTCATCGCCTCGATGACCAGCAGCGTCTGGCCTTCGGCGACGGCGTCGCCCGGCGTGACGTAGGGCGGCGCGCCGGGCTCGGGCGACAAGTAGACGGTGCCAACCATGGGCGAGGTCACCGCGCCTGCCGAGGGTTCCGCGCGCGCGGTCGCGGCGGGCTCGCTCCGGGCCGCGACCGGGGGCGAGGCGGGGCGCGGCGACGGCATCGCATCGACGCCGCCGCGCGCGACGCGGACGTGGCGCGGCCCGTCGCCGATCTCGATCTCGCTAAGCCCGGTCTCCTCGAGCAGCCTGGCGAGCTCGCGGATCAGGCCGGCATCGACCGACAGCCGGGCCATGCTCACGCCTTGGCCACGAGCCTGGCGGCGGCCGCGAGCGCGAGCTCGTAGCCGTGGACGCCGAACCCGCAGATCGAGCCGCGCGCCGCCAGAGCGACGAAGGACCGATGCCGGAACGGTTCGCGCCGGTGGACGTTCGACAGGTGAACCTCGACGACCGGCACGCCGACGCCGGCGAGCGCGTCCATGAGCGCGACCGAGGTGTGGGTCAGCCCGCCCGCGTTGATGACGATGGCGCCGGCCTTGCCGCGCGCTTCGTGGACCCAGTCGATCAGCGCGCCCTCGTGGTTCGTCTGCCGGAAGTCCACGGCGACCCCGAGATCGCGGGCGGCGCGGGCGCACGCCCGTTCCACGTCCTCGAGGGTCTGGGTTCCGTAGACCTCGGGCTCGCGGGTGCCCAGCAGGTTCAGATTGGGGCCGTTGAGGACGAAGATCGTCGGCTTGCGCTTGGCCACGGCGGGTTCGGGCTCGGCGGGGAGGGGATCGGCGACGAGCCGATGCCATGACACGTCTTCGTTGGCCCGTCAACGGGCTCGCCCGTGGCAGCGATCACGGCTCGGCTTCGGTGGCCGACAGGATGTCCTGGGCGTGCAGCCAGTTGGGGCTGCCGGGTTCCAGCCCCTTCAGCGCGCGCTCGGCGAAGTGGCGCGCATCGGCGCGCCGGTCGAACAGGAAGGCGCTTTCGGCGGCGGCGAGCGCCGACTCCGCGTCGCGCCCGGCCCGGCCGTAGGCCAGGCCGAGGAGCCGCCAGGTCGCCGGATAGTCGCGGTCCCGGCGGACGACGGCCTCGAGCGTCTCGATCGCCTCATCGACGACCGCATCGTCGCCGGAATCGAGCAGCGCCTGGGCCAGACCGAACCGCAGCAAGGGCTCGTCGGGCAGCAGCGCGACGGCTCGCCGATATTCCGGCACGGCCAGGGCCGCGTCGCCGTTCTCGAAGTAGACCTGACCCTTGAGTTCCAGGAAGAACGGGTCGTCCGGCGCGTCGTCCAGCAGGGCGTCGATGGCGGCGATCGCCGCGGCCACGTCGGCTTCGCGATAGAGCGCGAGCGCGCGGGCGTAGCGCGCCGGCAGCGAGACGTCCGACTCCGGGTAGCGCCGGCGTGTCGTCCCGGGCGGCTCGAGATAGCCCGTGAGCTTGGCACGAACCCGGTCGAACAGGGTGTCGTAGCTCTCCGGCAACGGTTTCCCCGTCTGCGCCGAGGTCTCGACGTGGCGGCGCAAGGCGGCGATGCGATCGCGGGTCAGCGGATGGGTCCTGAGGTAGGGGTCCTGCTGGTTCGGGCTCAGCAGCTCCTGGTCCGCGAGCTTGCCGATGAAGGACAGCATGCCCTCCGCCGACAGCCCGGCGATGTCCAGGTAGCGCATCCCGGCCTGGTCGGCGGCGTTCTCCTGCGCCCGCGAATAGCTGAGCAGGCTGCGCTCGGCGACGCCGGTGCCGCCGACGATCGCGCCCACGCCCGCCTCGCCGCCGCCCGCCGCGATCACCGCCGCGCCCAAGATCAACGAGAGCAGGGCGAGACCGCGCGCGCCGCGCAGCGCCTCGGACGTGCGCGCCAGGTGCCCGCCGGCGATGTGGCCGGTCTCATGGGCGATGACGCCGATCAGCTCGCCCGCGTTGTCGGCCTTCATGATCAGGCCGGTGTTGATGAACAGGTTCATGCCGCCGGCAACGAACGCGTTGATCCGCTTGTCCTGGACCAAGTAAACGTTGACCGCGAGCGGATCGAGCCCGGCCGCCTCGAAGACCGGGGTCGAGTAGAGTCGGATGGCGTGCTCGATCTCGGCGTCGCGGACGAGACGCAGCGGCGCGGACACCGCCGCGCCGGGCGCGAGGGCGAGCGAGACCGCGAGAACAACGGTGAAGAGGCGAGTCATGGTCGTGAGATGGTACGCCGGCGGCCGTGAAGCTAGGGGGCTCGTCCGGGTGCGTCAATTCGCCCTGGCCTGCGCCAGCGTCGCGCTCGCCGCCTGCGCCGGCTCCTCCGACGGGCCGCCCGAGCCCGTCTCCGAGGGCTTCTATGGCGCGGCGGTCGGCGACGAGCCGCGCGCGGTGCTGACGGCGCGCGACGTGCTGACCGCGGGCGGCGACGCCGTGGACGCCGCGGTCGCGTACTACTTCGCCGCCGCCGTCACCTATCCCGCGGCGGCCTCGCTCGGCGCCGGCGGTGCCTGCGTCGTCTACGACGCGGAGGCGAACCGGGCCGAGGCCCTGGAGTTCCTGCCGCCCCTCACCGCCGAGGCGCCCCCGGGAATGCGCGCGGTTGCGGTGCCCGGCCTCGCGCGCGGCCTCTACGCCCTGCACAGCCGCTACAGCCGCCTGCGCTTCGAGCAGCTGGTGGCGCCGGCGGAGGCGCTCGCGCGGCTGGGTCACCGCGTCAGCCGCGCGCTCGCGGTCGACATCGACGTCGCGGGCGAGGCCCTGATGGCCGAGCCCGGCATGCGCGAGGCGTTCGGCGGCCGCGGCGCGGGCCTGGGCGAAGGCGAGGACTTCGTGCAGATCGACCTGGGCGCGACCCTGACGCAGATTCGCAGCCGTGGCGTCGGCGCGCTCTACACCGGCGCGCTCGCGCGCCGCCTCGTCGACGGGGCGAGCGCGGTCGGTGCCGCGCTCGATGCGGGCGCGTTGCAGGCCTTCGCGCCCGTCTGGCGGGCGACCGCCGAGCTCGAGGTCGGCTATGCCGTCGCCCATGTGCCGCCGCCGCCGACGACGGCCGCCGTCTCCTCGCTAGCGGTCTTCGCCATGACGGTGTCGG
>JBBDQV010000177.1:0-19632 GCA_040905845.1 Alphaproteobacteria bacterium
CTTACGCTACATCCGCCAACCCAATATCAGTGCCGCGATGAATAATTCGGGCTAGAGGAGTTCGGGTACAAAAGGAACGATACGGTCGTGATCGAGTGCCGCGACGCTGGCGGGCGTTACGAAGGACTCGCAGCGGCCGCGCGCGAGCTGGCTGAGCTACCGGTTGACATCATCGTCAGCAACTCGCAGCCGGCTGGCAGCGCCGCTCGCAAGGTCACCGACACGATCCCGATCGTGACGATCGTTAGCGGCGACCCAGTGGCGGCCGGCCTGGCGGAGAGCCTCGCCAGGCCCGGCGGAAATCTCACCGGCGTCAGCTACTACGCCACCGAGTTGACCGCCAAGCGATTGGAGCTGCTCAAGGAAATGATCCCTGAGCTTGCCGTCGTCGGCGTGCTGGCCAATCCCGACGTCGGGGATCTTCCGTTCGAGGAGGATACGAAGAGGGCCGCAGTCAAGTTCGGCATCGCCCTGGCCATCGAACACGTCACCGAGTCCAAGGAACTCGATGCGGCGTTCTCACGGATGAAGTCGCGCGACGTGCAGGCGGTATTCGTTCTGCCCGATCTGTTGTTGGCACAAGAGGCGGCACGCATCGCCGAGCTAGCGCTCGAGCATCACCTGCCGACGATGTCGTGGGGCGGCTGGTTCGCCGAGCTCGGCTGCTTGATGGCCTATTCCTCCGACTACGACGAAATGAATCGCCGGCTCGCGTTCTACGTCGATCGCATCCTCAAGGGCGCGAACCCAGGCGATTTACCGATCGAGCAGCCGGTGACATTCAAGCTCTCGATCAACCTGAGGACCGCCGAGGCGCTTGGCATCACGGTGCCGCAAAGCCTCTTGCTGCTCGCTGATGAGGTGATCGAGTGAGGCCGAACGCGCAGCGGCGAGCCCGTTTGCATCGCGTCTAATCATGGACCGTCCGGCGAATCGGTGGCGGCGGCACCTGTTCCAGAAGTACTTCCTCGTCCTGTTCGTCGCCGTGGTCGTGCCGTTGATCGCGAATGGCGCTAGCGAGGCCTGGTTCGGTTACCGCGATCAACGCGCCACCCTCAACGCGCTCCTGCGAACGCAAGCCGCGGCGGCGGCATCCAGGATCCAGGCCTTTCTCGACATCGTCGCCGATCAGCTCGGTTGGGCCGTGCAACTACCCTGGCCCGTCGAAACCGATTCCGCGCGCCTCCTGGTCCTCTTTGGCGTCCTCCGCCAGGTTCCGGCCGTCATCAGCGTCACCGTTGTCGACGGCGATGGACGCGAGCGCCTCTACGTCTCGCGTATCGAGCTGAACAGGCTGGCGAACGGGGCCGACCGCTCCGGCGATCCTGCGGTGTCCGGCGCCCAGTCGTCGGGAGCCTGGTACGGGCCGGTGACGTATTACCAGGGCTCGGAGCCGTTCATGACCGTGGCGGTCGCCGGAAACCGGCGCGCCGCGGGCGTCGCCATCGCCGAAATCAATCTGAAGTTCATCTGGGAAGTTGTTTCCGCGATCCGCGTCGGTCGGACGGGTCACGCCTTCGTCCTGGATCGGCTGGGCCGGCTCATCGCGCATCCGGACATCAGCAAAGTGCTGAGTGGAGCCGGTGATGAGATGTCTTCGGCGATACGGAAGCTGCGCGCGGCGACGGAGGGCCCAAGCGGAGACGTCATCGCAACCGTGAATGACGCTGGTGAATCCGTCGCGGTCGCCTTGGCACCAATTCAGGGCGTGGACTGGATGGTAGTCGTCGCGCAGCCGGTGTCCGAGGCGTTCGCGCCTATTCGGCTCGCGCTATGGCGCACGGTCGGGCTCATGATGGCCGGTGCGGCGCTCGCTGCCGCGCTCGCCTATGGTCTCGCCCGGCGTCTGACCGGGCCGATCAAACTTCTTGAGGAAGGAACCGAAAGGATTGGTGCAGGGGAGTTCGACCATCGGATCCACATCGCCACCGGCGATGAGCTGGAGCGCCTCGCGGACCGGTTCAATCGGATGGCGTGCGAGCTCGCGGTGTCCCAGGAACGCGCGGAGCGCATCGCCCGATTGAAGCGGTTCCTTGCGCCGCAGGTCGCCGAGCTCGTCGAGAAGTCGGGCGACGAAGGCATCCTGGCGGTCCAGCGCGCGGACGTGGTTGTCATGTTCGGCGACCTACGCGGATTCACCGCATTCGCCGCGCACGCCGAGCCTGGCGAAATCATGCGGGTGTTGGACGAGTACCACGAAGCGCTTGGCTCGATCATCACGCGCTTTGAAGCCACGCTCACGGGCTTCGCCGGCGACGGCGTAATGGTGCTGCTCAACGCCCCGGTGCCGTGCCGCGACCCGGCACATCGGGCCATCGAGATGGCGCTCGACATGCAGAAGGCCGTTCAGGGACTCATCGTCGGCTGGCGCTCGCGCGCTCACGCGATCGGCTTCGGCGTGGGTCTCTCGATGGGCCCGGCCACCGTCGGGCGCGTCGGCTACGAGAGCCGTGTCGAGTACACGGCGATCGGCAACGTCGTGAACCTGGCGTCGAGGCTGTGCTCGTTGGCGGAGAACGACCAGATCCTGATCGACACGGCCGTGGCCGAGGCAGTACAGGGGAAGCTTCCGGTGGTCGCGCTCGGTGCCCTCCCGATCAAGGGCTACGAAGACCCGCTGCCCGTCTACCGCGCCGAGGGTCGAGATTAGACGGGCCCTGCGCGAGGACGTCGCCATTGAGTCACGCAAGGCGAGGATGCGCGACGTTTCACACCGAAGTGCGATCGTGTCAACGGACGACCTCCTCGCCACGAACGCCGGGGCCGTGGGAGAGTGGCAGGACGCCTTCGACGACCCGGGGTCGGTCGGCAGCGGCTGCGCCAAGCACTGGTGATCCTGCGGGGATCGCCGTGGCGGCCGCTCAGCGACGAGGAGACAGCGCGCTTCCGGACGCTGTACGAGGAGCTGAAGCTGGCGAAGGATCCATCCGAAGGCGTGGGGGGCCCCTACCGTTCGTAGTGCAGGCGGCGGTAGCTCAGCGCCTCGGCTATGTGGGCGCGGCGGACGGCGTCCTTGCCGTCGAGGTCGGCCAGGGTGCGCGCGACGCGCAGCACGCGGTGATAGCCGCGCGCCGACAGCTTCATGCGCTCGGTCGCCTGGGCCAGCAGTGACACGCCATCGCCGTCGGGCGTGGCGACGCGCATCAAGAGCTCGCCGTCGGCCTCGGCGTTGGTGCGCGGGCCAGCCGCCCCGTAGCGCGAAGTCTGCACCGCGCGGGCCTTGGCGACGCGCCGGGCGACCGCGGCGCTGCCCTCGGCCGGCGGAGGAAGCGTGAGATCGCTGGCCGAGACCTCAGGCACCTCGACGTGGAGATCGATGCGGTCGAGCAGCGGGCCCGACAGCTTCGCCTGGTACTCGGCGGCGCAGCGCGGCGCCCGCGCGCACGCGCGCGCCGGATCGTCCAGGTAGCCGCAGCGGCACGGGTTCATCGCGGCGACGAACTGGAAGCGCGCGGGGTAGGTGACGTGGGCGTTGGCGCGGGCGACCACGGCGCGCCCGGACTCGAGCGGCTGGCGCAGCGTGTCGAGCACCTGCCGCGGGAACTCGGGCAGCTCGTCGAGGAACAGCACGCCCAGGTGCGCGAGCGTGACCTCGCCCGGCTTGGCGCGCAGGCCGCCGCCGATCAGCGCCGCGGTCGAGGCCGAGTGGTGCGGATCGCGGAACGGCCGGCGGCGCGAAATCCCGCCGCCGCGCAGCATGCCGGCCACCGACCAGATCATGCTGACCTCGAGCGCCTCGGCCGGCTCCAAGGGCGGCAGCAGCCCGGGCAGGCGGGCGGCCAGCATCGACTTGCCCGAGCCCGGCGGGCCGATCATCAGGAGGTTGTGGCCGCCGGCGGCGGTGACCTCGAGCGCGCGCTTGGCGGTCTCCTGGCCCTTGATGTCCTTGAGGTCGCCGATCGTCCCTTCGTCGGGGTTGAGCGCGGGCTTGGGCGGCTCGAGCACCTGGGTGCCCTTGACGTGGTTGATGAACGCGAGCAGCGAAGCCGGCGCGATGACGCCGTCGTGCCCCGCCCACGCCGCCTCGCCGCCGTTCGCCGCCGGGCAGATCACGCCGAGCCCCTGGGCGTTGGCCGTGATCGCGGCGGGGAGCACGCCGGCGACCGAGGTGATCTCGCCGTCGAGCGCGAGCTCGCCAAGCGCGAGGTGGCCGGCGACGGCGTCCTGGGGCACCACGCCGATCGCGACCAGCAGGCTGAGCGCGATGGGCAGGTCGAAATGGCTGCCTTCCTTCAGGAGGTCGGCCGGCGCCAGGTTGACCGTGATGCGCCTGGGCGGCAGCGCCAGGCCGAGCCCGCCCAAGGCAGCGCGCACCCGCTCGCGGCTCTCGGCCACCGCCTTGTCGGGCAGGCCGACGATCGTGAAGGTGGGCAGCCCCGAGGCGATCTGCACCTGGACGTCGACGATGAGCGCGTCGATGCCCTGAAACGCGACCGTCGTGACCCGCGCGACCATTTTTCTCCCCGCGACGGGGAGTAGTCTAGGCGCGCCCGGCGGCCGCCGCCACGCCCATGCCTTGCCCACGTGCGCATCGCGCGCCACATAGGGACGATGGATTGGACCACCGTACGCGCGTGGCTTGCGGGGCTGTTCGGCCTCGTGCTTCTGCTCGGGCTGTTGTTCGTCGGCTTTTTTGCGGCGGTCGTCGAGCTTCGCGCAGGCGCGTTGGTAGGTAATGGTGGTGCATGAGTACTCTGCTTGCCATCGGGATGCGTACAGACGTAAAAGTTGCGAACCATCATCCAATGACAATAGCGTTGCGGCCTATCCTGGCCGGTCCTCGGTGGATACTAAATTTCCCAGGGAGGCTTTCCGCCACGATGACACCATCCGCTGCATATATGTTTACGGTGACATGACAGAAATGATTGTTTGAGACCTCATAGCCGAACAAGGTAAGGTCGCCCATTACAAGCCTGTACCCCTCACGGTCAACAAGAGGCTCAAGCGCCCACCCTTGCGGGATTGGCCCTTTGGGAAAGTTGTCAATAATTGTGCCACTTCCCGCCCTATTTGGCAGGAAGATTCGACCATTGAAAATAAATTCATTTGGTTCGACAATTTTTCCTTCAAGCCAATGATCGCCTCCGCTCTTCGCTCCAAGTTCAAAATAGTCGCAGACGTTGCTCGCAACGAGGAAGCCGGGCGAGCCAGGTTGAACATTGATCCAGTTGTCAACAAACGTTGTCATATTTCCTCCCTCCGAAGAAGGTAGTGTATCACGATGCGTCGAGGCCGATACGGACCGAATGAGCCGTCAACACGGCCACGGCGCCACACGCCAAGCCGCCAGAACAAAAAACGAGATGTTAGCTCTGGGTGATCTTGAGGGATAGGGGTGCAATGGCCACAGACGAAATGCCCAATCGTAGGAAGCGCCAAACCAAGGATCAGCCACCGGCTAGACCGATTGCCCCTCGCGAGTCAAAGCAGCTAGGTGCGACGTGGCCAGACGTTGCTCTCCGCGTTATGGGCTGGTTCGCGCCGCTGGTCGGCAAGATTGTCAACCACCCCAAAGATTGGTTTGCCGCCCATCAATCAGAGAACCTCAGGTCAATCTTTGGTCAGGCCGGGCAGATTCATCGCGATCGTGGAATCGAGCCTGAGGACGCAGTTCCAATTCCACCGCGTATTGGGATCCCGTTGTTGGAACAGGCGTCAGCTGAGTCGGAGCCAGCTCTACAGGAGATGTGGGCTGGGTTGATCGCAAATGCGGCTGATCCGAACCGACGTATTGACCTCATGAAGGCGTTCATTGCGATCCTCGGACAAATGGACCCCTTGGAGGCACGATTGGTCAACTTTGTGTCGTCGCAAGGATGGCGTGGCGTGATCGGCCCTCACGACTTCGGATTCATGATGCGCGACCTCGTTCAGCAACTTGGCGCCAGCGAGGATGATGTCCGCCTCGCCCTAAACAGCCTCGCTCGGAACAACTTGGTGGCCGGTGTGACGCCCACCGACCTCGAGAACATCGAGGAGTCAGTTCAACGGGGTGCATTGTGGTGGTCGCACCCGAAGGTAAAGGTGGTCGCAACAACCCTCGGCATGGCGTTAGTGGAGGCGTGTAGAGTGTAAGCGACGGGTGAGGAGAGACAGGCTGCGTCCCCCTGGCATCGGGAGATAGGCGGCCTGTCTTGTTGAAGGTTACACCGTGCGCGCTTTGCTACCAGTGTGCCGCTCTGCTGCCAGGGTCGATGGCCTAAGTCTGTCTCATCGCGGAAGCCGCATGATCGACCGTACTTCGAGGCGCGCCGAGGTGGCGCTCCCCAACACGAGTGGTTCGAGCGTGATCAACCGCGACTTGCCCTCGGATGCTCCGCGCGCCACATAGGGACGATGGATTGGACCACCGTACGCGCGTGGCTCGCGGGGCTGTTCGGCCTCGCGCTTCTGTTCGGTCTCTTGTTCGTCGGCTTCGTCGCCCTGCTCGTGGTCGTGCCGATCGCGGTGGTCGCCTTCCTGGTGCTGCGCCACCGGATGGCGAAACGCATGAGCACGATGCAGACGACGAGCTACACCTGGACGAGCGAAGGCGTCGCGCGCCGGTCGACCGACATCGAAGGTGTCGTCGTCAACGTGAAGGTCGAGCGGCCGTCCGACGACGACGGCGATCGCCCGACGCCGCAACCAAAGGCACGCAAGATCTCCTGACCAGGGCTGCCACGTAATCAGGCGGACCGAAGGGCCCGGTTCGTCGCGCCGTTCGTCCGCGACGCTTGCCTGGCTGCCCCGGTATCGTGCGGGTGAAGGCAATGCGCATGATCCGCAAGCACCTCGATCACCCGACAATCGGCGATCGTGCCGCCGCGGCACTGGACGATCATGCGCTCGAGTTCGGCCTTGAGCGCTCGCAGCCTGATGATGCGGCTCTCGACATTCTTGAGCTGGGCCCGAGCGATATGATCAGCCTGCGCGCAGGAGTGGTTGGGGTTGTCCGCCAAGCCGAGGAGGTTCCGTATCGCGTCCAGCGGAAATCCGAGCTCGCGGCCGTGGCGGATGAACGCAAGCCGTTTCGCGTGCCGTGGCCCATACCGTCTTTGATTGCCTTCGGTCCGCGCCGCCTTGGGCATCACCCCGATCTGCTCGTAGTAACGGACGGTCTGCACCTTGCAGCCTGCCCGCTCGGCGAGCTGGCCGATCGTGAGCAAATTCTCGACCATGGAACGAGCCCTTGAACCTACAGCGACTGTAGATCCTATGTTTAGTCCCCGATGGGTCCGAATGTCCATGGCCGGAGCATCCGATGGCGCAGGTTCACGCACATAATCACGCTCCTCACGCGGAGCATCGTCATGAGCCACCGGCTCAGCCAACGTCGATCCGCTCCGGCCGCGCGTACAAGGTGCGCGGGATGGATTGCGCCGAGGAAGTCGCGGTCCTCAAGCAGGCGGTCGGCCCCGTCGTCGGCGGCGCCGACCACCTAGCCTTCGACGTCCTGAACGGGCGGATGACCGTCGCCGACGCGGCCCGTGACGTGCCGGAGGAAGCCGTGCTCAAGGCAGTCGCGACGACCGGCATGAGCGCGGTCGCGTGGCAAACACATGCCGCCAAGCCGAGCGACGATGCTCATCGCCGCCAGCAGGTTCTGTTCACCGTGGCGAGTGGAGCCAGCTTGGGGCTGGGAACTACCCTCCACGTCCTATCGGCGGGCAGCTTCGCGGAGGCCCTCAGCCTGTTCGTGAGCCATGCGGCACAGCCCATGCCGTGGCCGGAAATCGCGGCCTATCTCGGGGCAATCGCTTTCGGCGGGCGCTTCGTGGCCGTAAAGGCCTGGTACGCTTTGCGCAACCTACGCCCGGACATGAACTTGCTGATGACGGTCGCCGTCGTGGGCGCCATGGGCATCGGCGAATGGTTCGAGGCCGCGACGGTTGCCTTCCTGTTCGCGCTGTCGCTGGCGCTTGAAGGCTGGAGCGTTGGGCGGGCGCGGCAGGCGATCGCGGCCCTCCTCGACCTCGCTCCGCCGACCATCCGCCTCTTGCGGCCCGACGGCTCGGAGGCCGACGTGGCGGTGGCCGAGGTCCGACCCGGCGATTGCTTCCTCGTACCCGGCGGTGAGCGCGTCGCGCTCGATGGCCGGGTCCTGGCCGGAACGAGCGCCGTCAACCAGGCACCGATCACCGGCGAGAGCGTGCCGGTCGAGAAAGAACCCGGTGCGGAGGTCTATGCCGGCACGATCAACGGCGACGGCACGCTGACCGTCGAGGCCACCAGGGCGGCGCAGGACACGACGCTGGCCCGGATCATCCGGATGGTGGAGGAAGCCCATGCCCGGCGCGCGCCGTCGGAGCAGTGGGTGGAGCGCTTCGCGCGCGTCTACACACCGGCCGTCTTGGCGCTCGCGCTGCTGGTGTTCCTGGTGCCGCCGCTCGCGTTCGGCGCTACTTGGGACGACTGGTTCTATCGTGCACTCGTGCTGCTGGTCATCGCCTGTCCCTGCGCCCTCGTGATCTCGACCCCCGTCTCGATCGTCGCCTCGCTGGCGGCATCGGCGCGGGCCGGCGTATTGGTCAAGGGCGGCGCCTTCATCGAGCTGCCCGCGCGGCTCAAGGCGATCGCCATGGACAAGACGGGGACGATCACGCGCGGCGAGCCGGAGGTCGTCCGTGTGATTCCACTCGGTAGTCACACGGAGGCGGAGCTTCTCGCCCGCGCGGCGGCGCTCGAGACCCGGTCCACGCATCCGCTGGCACGCGCCATCGTCCGCTGCGCCGAGGATAAGGGAATCCCCCCGGAGCCCGCGAATGACGTCCAGGTGCTCAAGGGCAAAGGACTGACCGGCACGTTCGCCGGCGAACCGTTCTGGCTTGGCTCGCATCGCTACGTCGTCGAGCGGGGGCAGGACGCGCCAGATATCACCCGCCAGGCAGAAGCGCTGGAAGCTGACGGCAAGACCGTGATGGTCGTTGGCAATGCGCGACATGTCTGCGGGCTGATCGCGGTGGCGGACACACTACGGCCCGAGGCACGCGAGATCGTGGCCGCGCTGCACGCCGCCGGCATCGAGCACGTGATCATGTTGACGGGGGACAACCGTGTGACCGCGGAGGCGATCGCGCGGGAGGTCGGCATCGACGAGGTGCATGCGGAACTCCTGCCCGAGGACAAACTTCGCGAAGTCGAGGAACTGGTGACTCGGTATGGATCAGTCGCGATGGTGGGCGACGGCGTGAATGACGCGCCAGCGCTCGCGCGCGCGAGTGTTGGTATCGCCATGGGCGCCATTGGCAGTGATGCGGCGATCGAGACCGCCGACATCGCCTTGATGACCGACGATATCGCCAAGCTGCCGTGGCTCGTGCGCCATGCGAAGCGGACACTCGCCGTTATCCGTCAGAACATCGTGTTCTCATTGGGTGTGAAGGCCGTTTTCTTCGTTCTCACCTTCGCAGGCGTCGCGAGCCTGTGGGGCGCTATCGCCGCCGATCTCGGCGCGTCGCTGCTTGTCGTTGGCAACGGCCTCCGGCTGCTTCGAGCGCATCGTTAAGCTCGTCCCCCGCGTCATCGAGACCGCCAGCCGCATCCGCGTCCGGCTGCCGTCGTCCTGCCCCGACAAGGCGCTGCTCCGCCACGTCGCCGTCCACCTCGCCGCCCAGCCGCCATGAGACCCGGGGCGTCGTGCCCCGCACAACCCCGATCCCGAAACCCCCAGCCAAGCCATCGACACCACACCGCGCCAATCAGGCGCCACACATCCCCGCGTCCGTAACGCCGCCCGCGCTACCGCTGCACGCATCACGCTTCGTCCGGTGAATAGATCGGGCTAGTTCTCGCCACGCCCGGGCTTGACCCGGGCGTCCACGGCAATTGGTACGTCGAGGCGCGACTGGATGGACCGTCGTCCGAACATGACAAGTCGGGACGAATATCTTTGGGATTGACGAATCGAGCTCGAATGGCTCTAGTCTCACCTCAGGGACGATGAGTCTTCAACCAACATCACTTGGGGAGAGTTCGATGCAAGGGTTCGTGGGGCAAGTCAAACCTATCGCGCGATCGACAGTGCTCGGATTCGTTCTCTTTGCCGCGCTTGTCGACGATACCGCCGCATTCCCAACCCTGACGACGGTAGATGCCGACAGCTTTGCCGAAGGCACGATCCTCACCACCGCGTTCGCGGGCGTGACGCTACGCGTTGTCGGAGACGGCAGCGAGACGGACTCGAGCATTCAAAAGGTCGCCGTCGAGTCTGGCTTCTCGGCCTTCAACGGGAAGAATCTCGCCACGACGGGCAGCTTCGTGTTTGGCAAGGAACCCTTTAGTCCCGGCGGCTGCACAGGCTGCGAGTCATCGGTGTGGAACGAGGACGCGTTCAACCTGCTCCGCGCGGATTTCCACACACCGACGGATTTCGTCCAGATCGATCTGATATTCCGCGACGATGACTTCGCATTCCTCCGCGTCTTTGACGCAGCTGACAACCTTCTCGCGGAACTCATTCGTTTGGGCGATGGTCGGGCCGACAATCCGGGCGAGGAGCCCTTCTTCACAGTCAGTGCTACGCGTCCTTCGCGCGACATCGCCTACATCGTCGCGGGCGGCTTGGGCGGGGAAGGCGCGTTTCTCGATAATCTCCAGTACAACCGTTATGGCGTTGCCGAGCCTTCTACCGTTGCGATCATGGCAGCGGCGATGATGGGAGTCGCTTGGCGTCGCAGCGGGAATGGTCGCCGGCGGAACCTTGCGCGGCTCAAGTAACTGGCGATCGCCCATTGCGTGGTGCGTCGGCAAGTCGCACGACCGGTATGAAGCCCGAGCCGGGCCCAGGCGCGGCATGCGAGGCATACGCGCCCATCCTTGCCCTGGGACATCCGAGCGGCCACATAAGCACCATGACCTGGGACACCCTTCGCGCCTGGCTCGTCGGGCTGATCGGGCTCGCGCTCCTCGCGGGGCTTCTCTTTGTCGGGTTCGTGGCGCTCCTCGTGCTCGTGCCGATCGGGATCGTCGTCTTCCTGCTGGTGCGCCACCGGCTGCGCCAGCGCGTGGGCGACATCCATACGCGGACCTTCACCTGGACGAGCGAAGGCGCGGCCCGCCGGTCCGGCGATGTCGAAGGCGTCGTGATCGACGTGACGGTCGAGGCATCCGACAGCGTTACGGGATCGAGGCGCCGCCCGCTCGATCCGGCGCGGGCCGAGTGACCGGCGGGGGTCGGTCACCCCAGGCGCAGCTCCTCGAGGTCGAGCTCGAACTGGACGCGGCGCAGCACCTGGTCGCCGATGATGCGGTCGCGCCTGAGCTTCAGCAGCCGGCGGCGCTCGGCGGCGATCACGGCGCGGTGCGCGCCGCGCCACGCCCGGCTGGTCTCGGCCGCCGCCGTCGAGTCGCCCGCGCGCGCGAAGGCGCGCAGCTCCATCAGCCGGCGCTTGTATTCGCCGCGCAGGGCCTCGAGCGCCTCGACGGGATAGAGCCCGACCGCCGCCATGCGGTCGATCTCGGCGATCGCCGCGTGCGCCGCCTTGAGCCTGGCCACCATCTCCTCGCGCGCGACCTTGCTGTCGATGCCGACGCGCAAGGACCGGATCACGACCGGCAGGCTGAGTCCCTGGACGACGAGGGTCACGAAGATGACCGCGAAGGCGATGAGGATGACCAGCTCGCGCCCCAGGAACGCCGCGCCGTCCGCCGTGGTCAGCGGCAGCGCGAGCGCGGCGGCCAGGCTGACAACGCCGCGCATGCCGCACCAGGCGACGATCGTGGTCTGCTTCCACGGCAGGTTCGGCTCGCGCCCCCGCCGGATCGGCACCACGCGGGCCAGGCCGGCCGAGGCGAACACCCACAGGACGCGCACGGCGACCGCGGTCAGCGCGATCGCCAGCAAGGGCCGCAGCAGCCCGGAAGTAGAGAACGCGACGCCAATCGAAACCGCCCGGCTCAGCTCGAAGCCGATCAGGATGAAGACGATGCCGTTGAGCAGGAACACGACGGCGTTCCACACCGCGTAGGCCTGCATGCGCACGCGCGGGCCGAAGCGCTCGGGCGCGTACCAGCCGCGCACCAGCCCGGCGGTCACCACCGCGAGCACGCCCGAGGTTTCGATCAGCTCCGCCGCCATGTAGGCGGCGAACGGCGTGATCAGCGAGGCGACAATGGCGACTTCGGCCTCGGCGGCGACGTGGCGATGCACCCAGATCGAAAACCAGCCGATGACCAGCCCGACGCCGACGCCGCCGGCGCCGACCAGGGCGAAGTTCGTTAGCGCGTCGCCGAACGAGAAGACGCCGGTGACCGCCGCGGCGACGGCGAACTTGTAAATGACGAGCGCGCTCGCGTCGTTGACCAGGCTCTCGCCCTCGAGGATGGTGACCACCCGGCGCGGCACCTTGAGCCGGGCCAGTACCGCGGTCGCCGCCACCGCGTCGGGCGGCGAGACGATGGCGCCGAGCACGAAGGCGACGGGCCAGGGCAGCCCGGGAACAAGAGTGTGGGCGACCCAGGCGACCGCCAGCGTCGTCGCCACCACGAGGCCGACCGCGAGCAGCGAGATCGAGCGCAGGTCGGCGCGGAAGTCGCGCCACGAGGTGAACAGCGCGGCCTGGTAGAGGATCGGCGGCAGGAACAGCAGGAACACGACGTTGGGCTCGAGCGCGACGCGCGGCAGGCCCGGAACCAGGCCGATGGCGAGCCCGCCCAGCACGAGCACGACCGGGTAGGGCACGGCGACCCGGCGCGCGACCCAGGCGAACGCGACCGTCAGCAGCAGGAGCCAGAGCACGAGCTCGATGGAGAACACCCGGCGATCCCTCGCTAGGGTTGGTTTTCTCGCGCTGGAACTGGGTCCGGGGCCATCGTTCGCGGTTCGAGACGCGCCATGCGGGCGCTCCTCACCGCGAACGGACACTCCAAGGACCGCTCATCCTGAGGAGCCGCCGAAGGCGGCGTCTCGAAGGAGGAGCGGGTCGCAATCCCGCATGGATGAAACATCGTCTACACGTCGCCTCCGGTGTAGCCTTTGAACCCGGGCTCGCCGGGCTTCTGCTTCGAGGGCATCGAGACGCGGAACTTGCAGTGCGAATCGCCGCGCGTCTTGATCGCCTCGAACTGGACGATCATGTCCGGGTGGTAGCGCTTGTAGTACGTCGGGTGCAGCTCGTAGTCGTAGATGTAGCCGAGGTCGAGCGCGCGCTTGCCGAGCCCGGCCCACGCGGTCGCGTAGGGGCACACCGAGCAGTCCTGGTGCCACGTCCCTTCGGTGAGCAAGCCCGGATCGAACTGCCAGATCGAGACGAGCTGGCCGTCCCAGTGCTCCATCAGCGTCTTGACGTTGAGTGCCCAGCCCGCCTTCAGGTGCGCGGCTTTCTGGCGGTCGGCGCGCTCGTGGGCGAGCGCGCGCACGCACTCGCGCAAGCTAGCCTCGCCCGCCATGTCGAACGTGCGCGTCGCCTCGTCGGCGCAGAAGTAGTAGAGCGCGCCGTTGTTCATGGAGGTGCGCCGGGCGAGCGCGACGCTCTCCTCGGGCTGATCGAAGATGCCGGAGTGGATCGGCGCGCGCTTGCCCTCGGGCGCGTTGGGAACAGTCCAGGACAAGCTCCACGGGCGCCTGAGATCGAGCCGATCGACATCGAAGGACAATTCAACGCCGAGCGCGCTCGCGATACCGGGCAGCACGCCCTTGTAGGTTAGGCGGGCGAGCTCGACGCCGTCGTCGTATTCGCGCCATCGCCCCCAGTCGGGGGAATCGCGGATCGTCACGACGACCGTCTTGTCCGAGCCCTCGATGGTGCCGCCGCCCGTCTCGGTCAAGAGGTGCAGGTCGGCCATGTCCCAGTGAAGCGCGATGGCGCGCGCCGTGATCGGTCGTTTGGCCGCCTCGATCGCCGCGCGGATCAGCCGGCCGCGGTATTCGCCGTAGCGGCGCAGCGCACGCAAGACGACCGCCTCGCCCTCGGGCCCGAAGGCGCCTGCCGGCCCACCGGCGAAGTGGCGCGCGAACATCGCCTGGAAGCGCAGCAGGTCCTGGCAGCTCGCGACCACGCCCGCGCGATCGACCCGTTCGTCGAAGCCCATGATGCCCTCCCGCAGCGATCGCCTTTTCGTGCCCGAGACGGCGCGGGTTGGCAAGGGCGGTTGGGGTGGGGTTTGGCATAAAATCGGGAAGGCCGCTCTCCGGGGAGCGAAGGCGGTCGACACGCGCACGGGGGCACCTGATCGACGCAGCCGAAAACCGCTTCCGCCCTCGTTGCGGCAGTTCGGCGATCGAGAATACGACCGCGAACCGAACCGAGCGTCGGTACTTGACGCCAAGAGGCCCAGATAGCATCGTCGGGCCCCTCTGTCACGATTTCCACGGAATGAGCCATGCCGACTCCTTTTCGCAGATGCGCCGCGGCGTTGCTGTCGGTCCGAAGGCTTTCACGGGGGAAGCCGGTGCTGGGCCGCATTGCTCTCGCCGCGATCTGCGGCACCCTTGCGTCGGGGTCGGTGCAACTGGTGCCCAGGGACGCGCAGGCTGGCCAAACGATTCAAGTACCGACAGCCCCATTGTTGCCGACGGACTATAAAGAATGTTCTGATCTCTCTGGGCGTTATATCGAGATAGAGCAGTCTATTCTTGCTGGGATGAGGCAATGCACGCAAAGCAAAATGGATGTTTTTCCAATCGGACCATGCCGGCAGGAACTGAATCGGCGTATGGGGTTCACCGCCCGCGCACAAAGTCTAGAATTCGAGACATGCGTACCTTTTAAAGACGATTTGGCATGTTTAAGACTAAAGAGAGATGACGAGACGGAACTCTGTCGTAATCGTGTCGCGGCCTACTTGGCGGCAAAGCGATTGTTGGGTGGTGACGAAAATAGTGCCGAAAAGTCTGCGGCCGAACGAACTTACAGTGGCGTCCATGACACAGCCGTGGAAATCTATGATTCATCCATGCCCAAGGCCACGTTCGGGCAACAGTTGGCGAAGAAGGTTTTTAAGATCTCGATGGTGCAAATAAAGAAACGGAACCTTGAGACCTTGAGACAGTTGGAGAATGTCACCGACTCGATCAAGGATTTTGGTAGTAGTACTGACACATCGGATCAAAACCAGGCATCTCTTGAGACGGAGGAATCATCCGGGGATGTCGGTTCCGGGGCCAAGTCGACGAGCAGTACCGGAAAATTGGATTATCGTGCGATTCTCGATATTGAGATTACTCGATCGTGTTTGTCGCGTCAAGAGTATAACTATGGAGGTGGGTGGTATTTGAATCGTTGTCTGGATGATGGTAAATTGTTGGCGATGGTGGATTGTATCTTTGACACGGATACTGGGGAAGATCCTATTGGATGGCATTGCGGGTCGAATCTTTGGGGCGATTCAAGCTCGCCAGATATATATATTTTAAATTCGGAAGATAATAAGGCGGTGTTTCAGCGATTCGTCAGTTCTGGTGTCTTTGAGTGGTATCGCTTCATTTTGTTGTCCTGTCACGTTCAGGAAGCATATCGATGCGCACGGGACGGGGGCGCGTGTATCAAGAGGTCTGTCGTTGACAATCGGGAGTCGGACTGCTTGGCGGCGGTCGAGGACGTCGAGGAGGTTATAGAAGAACATGGAGATATGGACCCTGCGGATGCAGTAAGGCAATTTCTAGGAGTCGATCTGGAATTCGTCAGGGGCTGACTTGAGGATAGAGCGATAAGCATCAAGGGAGCGGATGCCGGTCGATGGTATGGAAATTGAAACTGTCTGTGGCGATAGGAATTCTGACGATCTTGATTCGCACGGCGAATGCGGATTATTACGATGGTCTGCGTGCATTCGAGGGGATGGATTATGCCGTGGCGCTGTCCGAATGGGGCAGGGCGGCGAACGAGGGGGACGCGCGGAGCCAGTATCATCTGGGCAAGCTGTACGAGGAAGGGCTCGGCGTGCCCCAGAACTTCGTCGAGGCGCATCGCTGGTATAACCTGGCGGCGGCCCAGGGCGACGCCGAGGCCCGGACCGCGCGGGACGCCATCGCGGAGAAGATGACCGCAGAGGAGCTGGCCGAGGCGCGCAAGCTCGCGACCGGCTGGAAGCCCGTGGCGGCCGAGGAACCCGCGGCCGATTCAGCGGTGGAAGCCGCAGATGGCTCGGTCGGCGCCGCGGCGGTCGAGGGCGATTCGACCGGCCTGATCGCGGCCGTGCGCGACGGCGACATCGCCGAGGTGGAACGCCTGCTCGCCTCGGGAGTCGAGCCGAACGCGACGGGCGCCGACGGCAACCCCGCGCTCGTCTATGCTTTGATGGCCGACCAGGCGGAGGCGGCGCGACGGCTCGTCGACGCGGGCGCCGACGTCAACGCGCTCGCCTCGAACGGCTGGTCCGCCCTGATGATCGCGGCCTATCGCGGCAACGCCGATCTCGTCCGGCTGCTTGTGGAGCACGGAGCCTCGACGAATTACGTGGCGGGCGACGGCCTGAGCGCGTCCCTGTTGGCTGAGGCTTCGGGATCGGAGGATGCAGTCGTGCTGCTTCGGCCAAAGGAAGCCGCGACGGTCCCAGAGCCAGTCGAGGAACCGGAAGCGGCCGAGGAACGGGTAGCGCCGGAGCAATTACTCATGGCCGCGGGCGCAGGGGACCTGGGCGAGGTCAATCGGCTGCTGTCGGCGGGCATCGATCCAAACGTCAAGGATGCCGACGGCTGGACCCCGCTCATCTTCGCATCGATCGAGGGGCACCAGAGTATCGTCTGGCGGTTGCTCGATGCGAAAGCGGATCCGAACGCCATGGGCACGGACGGCGCGACGGCCTTGATGGCCGCGGCGTTGAAGGGTCACGCGGAGATCGTCAAGGCCCTGATCGCCGCGGGCGCCGATATCAAGCAAACCAACCCCGACGGGCTGAACGCCCTGACCATCGCGGAACAGGGTGAGAACACGGAAATCATCGCGCTGCTCGGCGCGAACGGCGGGCGCAGCAGTTACCCCAAGGAGCTCGTGCGCCAGGTTCAGGAACTCCTCACGCGGCAGGGCATCGATGTGGGCGGCATCGACGGGCTGTTCGGCCCGGCGACGGAGAAAGGAATCAAGGAGTTCCAGCGCCGTGCTGGGTCGGCACAGGACGGGCTGATTGACGACAAATTGATCGCTAGTTTGATGACTGGTGTTTCTGCCAAGTCCGTCGATTCGACGGTCGCCACCGGTTCGGACTACTTCAATCGGCTTAAGTCCCGCCTAGATGCATTGACGAGTCGCATAAGTTCTTCGGGAGATGCGAACGACTACTATGATCGGGCTACAGTGCTCATGTATCTTGGTGAATACGAGCGAGCTCTCACTGATATCAATACAGTCATCAAAAGAGATCCGATGAGCCCATCCGGCTATAACCTTAAAGCCTGGGTGAATTACCTACGATGGTTTGCTACTGGTAAAAATAACAAATATCTGCTAGACGTCGCTCTACAAAACAACCGCAATGCTCTGAGCATTGAAAATCGAGTTCCGAATTACCATGATACTCTCGCACATATATTGGCGGCACTAAAGGATCCCAGTGCTTCATTAGTAGCGTATAAAACTGCGATTGCATATGCTAGACAAGAGAATACTGTGCTTACGAACTATATCATTAGACTTAAGAAAAGTCTTACGTCGCAAAGGATATTTCGGGGGGTTATCGATCTTGACGAAGATTCGGATTTGATTAATGCCCTCGAAGAATGCATTGCGATTAGGTGCAACGCGTGGAAGGACAAGAAATATGATTTTACGGCATCGCCGTGAGACGGAGTAAAATCGAATTTTATTTTTTTGTATGGAACAACTACGGTCTGGAGAACAGGGGATGGTCAGAGCACACAAAGTTCAACAACTCACAATCCTTGGTCTCCATCCTGCCGGGCGGGGTGGGCCGCGCGTGATGGTGCGATTGTGGCGACGAATCACCGGAGGCGTCGGGTCTCCGGCCAGGGGGGTAACTCGCTCTTGCGAATGAGGGTGCGGCACCCATCTCGTCATTGCGAGCGGCCGAAGGGCGCGAAGCAATCCATGATCCTCGCCCGCCCCCTCACGCGCGGCCCTTCTTCTTCTCGATCACGTCCCAGATGCGGGCTTCGAGCTTGGTGCCGTCAAACCGGTTGATCTCCTGGAGCCCCGTGGGCGAGGTGACGTTGATCTCGGTGAGATACCCGCCGATCACGTCGATGCCGGCGAAGACCAGGCCGCGCGATTTCAGCGCCGGGCCGATCGCCTCGCAGATCTCGCGCTCGCGCTTGGTCATGGTCGACTTCTCGGGCCGGCCGCCGACGTGAATGTTCGAGCGCGATTCGCCCTCGGCCGGCACGCGGTTGATCGCGCCCACCGCCTCGCCGTCGATCAGGATGATGCGCTTGTCGCCTTGGCGCACCTCGGGCACGTAGCGCTGGACCATGATCGGCTCGCGGTAGAGCTGGGTGAACATCTCCAGGAGCGCGTTGAGGTTCTCGTCGTCGGGCCGGACGTGGAACACGCCGGCGCCGCCGTTGCCGAACAGCGGCTTCAGGATGATGTCCTCGTGCTCGGCGCGGAACGCGCGCACCTCGTCCCAGCTCGTGGTGATCAGCGTCGGCGGCATGACGCCCGCGAAGTGGGTGACGAACAGCTTCTCGGGGGCGTTGCGCACGCTCACGGGATCGTTGACCACGAGCGTTTTCGGGTGGATGTGCTCCAGAAGGTGCGTCGCCGTGATGTAGGCCATGTCGAACGGCGGGTCCTGGCGCATCAGGACCACGTCCATGACCGCGAGGTCGATCCGCTCGTAGCCGCCGAGCCGGTAGTGGTTGCCGCGCTCGCGCTTGACCTCGAGCCGACGTGCCCGCGCCATCACCCGGCCCTCGCGCAAGACCAGGTCGCGCGTCAGGTAGTGATAGATCAGGTGGCCGCGCGCCTGCGCCTCGAGCGCGAGCACGAAGCTCGAGTCCGCGTCGATGTCGATCGACTCGATGGGGTCCATCTGGATCGCGACCGCGAGGCTCATCACTCGTTCTCCCGAATGTCGGTCATCATGGCCGCGACTGGTCGCCCTTCAGCACGACGTGGCTGACCACCTTGTCGACGTAGCGGATCGTGCGAGCGTGGCCGATCGCCCGGTCGAGCTCGGCCTGGTCCTGGGCGATGCCCATCAGGTAGACGACCTGGTTGACCGTCTCGACGTTGTAGTTGACGGCGGCGATCTCGCGATCGAACAGCAGCTTGCCGCGCAGCTCGTTCGAGATCGCCACGTCGCGCAGATAGTTGCCAAGCCCGCCCTTATCCGTCACCTGGACCTCGTTGAGCACCTCCTTGACGCCGGCGGCCTGCCAGGCGAGCCGCACCGCCTCGATGCGGTCCTCGGGCGCGGGCACGTGCCCGGTCAGCAGCACGCGGCCCTCGACGACCTCGACCGACACGGCGCTGAACAACTTCTCGTCCGCGCGGAACAGGTGCTCGTTGACGTCGATCTTGATCGTCAGGTCGTCGATCGCGTCGCCGACCGAGCGCTCCTGCACCGCCGCCACGCCCACGGTCGCCACGCCGCCGACGGCAACGCCCAGGGGCGAGCAGGCGGCAAGCCCGAGCAGAAGCGCTGCGAGCAGGGCGGCGGTTGGCAAGTCTGAGCCCCGTGGGCTTGAGCGCCGCATCCTAGAGCAGCATCCGGTCGAGTGGAATCGCCTCCGGCGATCCGCCGACCGGATAA
>JBBDQV010000178.1:0-19612 GCA_040905845.1 Alphaproteobacteria bacterium
ACTCGGGCCCGCGCGTCCACCTCGCGTCGCTGCGCTTGGCGGACGACGCGGTCGCGACGTGGCGGGCGCTGCAGGGCCGCCATCCTGACGTCCTGGCCGGGTTGGGCCTGGCGCTCGCGCGCCTCGACCTCGGCGAAGGCGTCGGCGTCTTCTATCAAGTCCAGGCCGGACCGTTCGCGGATGCCGCGGCGGCGCGTGCGGCGTGCGACGTGCTGCACGGGCGCGGACAATTTTGCCAGCCCGTGGCGCCCTGATCGCGTTACTCGGCGGGCAGCGGCGACGGCCTAGCCGGGCGCGGGCAACGCCTCTATCATCCGGTGCCGATTGAAGGGGAGGGATCGATGGCGAAGGCGAAGGGCAGGGCGAAGCGGCGTGATGCGTTCTGGCTGCTGGGCGCCAGCATCACGGCGTGCGAGGTGGCGAAGGGTCTCGGGTTCGACACCCTCGTCATGGACATGGAGCACGGGGTCTGGACTCACGAGTCGGCGGACAAGGTCATCGTGATCGGGCGCTCGCTCGGGCTCGAGGTATGGGCGCGCGTCATGGCGCCGACGCGCATCGCGATCCAACACGTGCTCGATTCGGGCGCGGCCGGCGTGATCATCCCCCACATCGACGGGCTCGATCACGCGCGCGAGGTCGCCGGCTACGCCAAGTACCCGCCGACCGGCACGCGCAGCGTCGGCGGCGGGCGCACCTGGAACTGGGGCGGGCCGTGGCAGGGCTGGGTGGGGGACGAGAACCGGCGCGTCAAGTGCTTCCCGATGGTCGAGACCGCCGAGGCCCTGGCCGACGTCGACGCGATCCTGAAGCTCGCCACGGTCGACGGCATCTTCGTCGGGCCGTTCGATCTGGGCATGGCGCGGGGGCGCGGCGGGTTCTCGGGCTCGAAGGCGGACCTCGACGACATCATCACGGTCGCCAAGGCGTGCGCCAAGGCGGGCAAGCCGTGGGGCATGAACCTCTACGGCGACGAGCAGTTCGCCTTCGCCCACAAATGGGGGCTCGGGCTCGCCTGCATCGGCGACGACGTGGCAGCGCTTCAAATCGGCGCCGGGCAGATGCTGGAAGGCATGCGCAAGGCGGCGCGGCGCTGAAGCGCCGCGCTCAGTTAGCGCGGGCCAGCCCGCTCAGGCGGTCCATGGTGCGATCGAGCGCGTAGCGGTCCCAGCGGCGCTGTTCGGCGAGCTCCATCGGCTTCGCGAACAGGCCCTGGTCCACGAGCTTGACAAAGGTCTTGGGCGAGACCCCGACATAGGCCGCGGCCTGGCGGTTCGTGAGCGCGCGGGGCTCGAGCGTCGCGGACTCGTCGTGCCATGCGACGCGTGCCGGCGTGCCGTAGGCGTCGAAGGCCGCTTCGGCCTCGACGGCGGCACGCGCCCCCGAACGATCGAGCAGGTCGGCACTGAGGGTGGCGAACTTTCGTGAGCTCATGATCAGGTCCTCGCTTCAAGGATGGCCGGCGCGTGGCCGGCCGCTCTCGATTGGCATTGGTGCAACCGGCGTGCCCCGGACCTCGCTGATCGGGGCCCGACCGCGCCCGGCGTGACGGGCGTCACACCGGAACGGGTGCCTGACGCGGGTTGGTCGAGCCTGGCGAGCGGTCTGGGGCTCCCCGTGAATGGAAGGTCGAGCGCTCGCCCGAGCGCTTGAGCATTCTTGCGTCCCATTTCGGTTCACTTTCTCGTGGCCGGCACGCGCGCCCCGGTTCACGGCGCGTCTCATTCAGACATCGTTAAGGTTATCAATCCGTTAAGATTGGGCTGGCGCACCGGGTCAAGCGGCGCCGGTTGCCAGCGCGGAGGGGGTCCACGATGAAGGTTTGCTTCGCCAGCGAGGCACCGGCGGCGCCGGCGGCCTTGGTGCTCGGCGTCAACCAGGGCGGCACGCTGCCGGCCGCGACCGCCGCCGCCGACGCGAAGCTCGGCGGCGTGATCGCGCGCGCCGTCGCGGGCTCGCGCTTCACGGGCAAGGAAGCAACCAGTCTCGACCTAGTGCTCGATCACGGCGGCGCGCCCCAGCCGGTCGTCCTGGTCGGGCTCGGCGCGGCGGGCGCCCTGGAGCCCGCGCGTTGGCGCCGTGCCGGCGGCGGCGCGGCGACCGCGCTCGGCCGGCTCGGCCATGGGCGCGCTGGTCTCGCCTTCGACGGCAAGGGCCTCGACCTGGCGCATCTCGCGCAAGGCGCGCTGCTCGGCGCCTATCGGTTCGACCGTTATCGGACCAAGGCGCGCGACGAGGATCCCAGGCCGATCGAGGAACTGACCGTCGTCACGGCGAACAAGCTCTCCGCCGAGCGCGCGTTCGCCGCGCTCGAAACGGCCGCCGCCGGCGTCGGCTTTGCCCGCGACCTGGTCAGCGAGCCGGCCAACGTCCTGAACCCCGAGACCTTCGCCGCCCGCGCCGGCGCGGTTCTCACCCCGCTCGGCGTCGACGTCGAGGCATTGCCGCAAGCGAGACTCGAGGCCATGGGCATGGGCGCGCTGCTCGCGGTCGCGCGCGGCAGCGCGAACGCGCCGTGCGTCCTGGTCATGCGCTGGAACGGCGCCGACGACGCGGGCGCGGCCCCGCTCGCCTTTGTCGGCAAGGGGCTGACCTTTGACTCCGGCGGCATCAGCATCAAGCCGGCCAAGGGCATGGAGGAGATGAAGGGCGACATGGCTGGCGGCGCCGCGGTCGCCGGGCTGCTGCGCGCGCT
Organism: Alphaproteobacteria bacterium; assembly: GCA_040905845.1. Taxonomy (GTDB): domain Bacteria; phylum Pseudomonadota; class Alphaproteobacteria; order SP197; family SP197; genus VGDP01. The sequence continues at coordinate 2,696 of JBBDQV010000178.1, forward strand.
CGCCGGGCGCAAGGCGCGCATCAACGCCGTCGGCGTGGTTGGCCTGGTCGAGAACATGCCGTCCGCGCGCTCGTACAGGCCCGGTGACGTGGTCAAGACCATGGCCGGGGAGACCATCGAGATCATCAACACCGACGCCGAGGGCCGGCTGGTGCTGGCCGACGCGCTCCACTACACGGCGACGACGTTCAAGCCTGCCGCGATCATCGACCTCGCCACGCTGACGGGCTCGATCGTCGCCGGGCTGGGCCGCGTCTACGCCGGATTGTTCGCGACCGACGAGCGGCTAGCCACCGATCTCCTGGCGGCGAGCCGGCTCGAGGACGAGAAGCTGTGGCGCATGCCGCTCGATCAGGGCTACGCCGACAACCTCGACTCGCCGATCGCCGACGTGCGCCAGTTCGCCCCCGACGAGGAACGCGCCGACGCGCCGCACGCGGCTCAGTTCCTGTCCCGATTTGTCGCCGGGGTGCCGTGGGCGCACCTCGACATCGCGGGCGTCGAGTTCTTCACCAAGGACACCGCGCTCGGGCCCAAGGGGGCGTCGGGCTTCGGCGTCCGCCTGCTCGACCGCTTCGCCGCCGTGCGCGGGCGGCGCGGGGCGCGCCGGGGACGATGAGCGAGGCGGGCGGCGGCATCGACGCGGCGCGGCGCCAGCTTGCCGAGGTCTTTGGCTACGCCGACTTCCGTCCGGGGCAGGAGGCGATCATCCGCGCCATCCTGGCGGGCGAGGATGTTCTCGCCATCATGCCCACGGGCAGCGGCAAGTCGCTGTGCTACCAGCTGCCCGCCATCGTCACCGGCGGCCTGACCGTCGTCGTCTCGCCGCTCATCGCGCTGATGCGGGATCAGGTCCGCCAGCTGCGCGCGCTCGGCGTTTCCGCCGCCAGCGTCAACTCGGCCAACCACCCGGACGACAATCGTGCCGCGCTACGCGCCGCCGCCGATCAGGGTCTTCGTCTGCTCTATCTCGCGCCGGAGCGCTTCGCTCAGCCGGGCGTTACCGAGACGCTGTCCGCCGCGGGCGTCGGCCGGCTCGCCATCGACGAGGCCCACTGCGTCTCGGAGTGGGGCCACGACTTCAGGCCGGACTACCTGGGTCTCGGCGCCGTGCGGGATCGCTTCGAGGGCGCCCGGATCGCGGCCTTCACCGCCACCGCGGACGCGGCGACCCGGGCCGACATCGCGGACAAGCTGTTCCACGCGCGGCCGCGCACCTTCGTGCTCGGCTTCGATCGCCCGAATCTGAAGCTCGCCATGCGATCGCGCCGGAGCGGCGCACGCCAGCTCGCGGCCTTCGTCGCGGCGCACCGGGGTGCCAGCGGCATCGTCTATTGCGCTTCGCGCCGGGGTACCGAAGAGACCGCGGCCATGCTGCGCGCGGAGGGGCATCGCGCGCTCGCCTACCACGCCGGCATGGAGAAGTCGGCGCGCGACCGCCATCAGGACGCATTCCAGCAGGAGGATGGCGTCGTCATGACCGCGACCGTGGCGTTCGGCATGGGCATCGACAAGCCCGACATCCGGTTTGTCGGCCACGCCGAGATGCCGTCGAGCATCGAAAGCTACTATCAGGAGATCGGCCGCGCCGGACGGGACGGCCTTCCGGCCGACACCTTGATGCTCTACGGCCTGGCCGACATCCGGCTGCGCCGGCGTCAGATCGACGAGGGCGAGGCCTCGGAGGCGCGCAAGCGGGTGGAGCGCCGCCGGCTCGACGCGCTGGTCGCGCTGTGCGAGGCGCCGGTATGTCGGCGCCAGACCCTGCTCGGCTACTTCGGCGAGATGTTCACGCCACCGTGCGGCCATTGCGACCTTTGCCTGGACGGCGTGGTCTCCCACGACGGCACCGTGGAGGCCCAGAAGGTGATGTCGGCCATCCTGCGCACGGGCGAGCGGTTTGGCGTGACCCATCTGATCAATGTGTTACGCGGCGAGCTGACCGAAGGGGTCACGCGGCGCGGCCACGAAAGATTGCCTACGTTCGGGGTCGGCAAGGATCGTGCCCCCGAGGCGTGGCGCTCGGTCCTTAGGCAGCTCTACGCCACGGGGCTTGTCGACGTCGATATCGTCGGCCACGGCGGCTGGTCCTTGACCCCGGCGGGCCGCCAGGTCCTGTTCTCGCGCGCCAAGGTCAGGCTGCGAGCCGAGACGCGGGCGAGCTCCGGGAAGCGGCGGCGCGAGCGACTGCCGGTCGCGATCGACGGGGTCGGCGCGGTCGATGAGGCGCTCCTCGCGCGACTCAAGGCACTCCGGACCCGACTGGCCAAGGAGCAGGACGTCCCGGCCTACGTGGTATTCGCCGACCGCACGCTGATCGACATGGCCGCCCGGCGGCCGCGCACGATCGAGGCGTTGCGCGCGGTCCACGGGGTCGGCGCGGCGAAGCTCGCCCGGTTCGGCGCGGCTTTCCTGCAAATCTTGCAGGCTGAAACCGAACCTACCGCTCCCCGGTGATCAGCCGGACGCCACGCTGGAACGTGACATACGCCCACAGCCAGCTGCCGGCCACCGCGAAGCGGTTGCGGAACCCGGCCAGGAACAGCACGTGGACCGCGCCCCACAGCAGCCACGCCGGGGTCCCGATCACCTGCAAGCGGCCGAACCGACAGACCGCGAGCGAGCGGCCGATGGTCGCCATCGAGCCCCAGTCGCGATAGCGGAAACGCGGCCGTTCGGTACGGCCCTTGACGAGCGAGCCGATCAGGCGGCCGACAAAGTCGCCCTGCTGCTTGGCCACGGGCGCGACGCCGGGCAGGGGCCGTCCGCTCTCGGCGTCGGCGTAGTGCGCGGTATCGCCGATCACGAACACCTCGGGGCGGCTCGGTACCGAGCAATCGGGGCCGACCTGGACGCGCCCCGCGTTGTCGGCCGCGACGCCGAGCCATTGCGCGGCCGGCGAAGCGACGACGCCGGCGGACCAGATGATCGTCTCGGCCGGGATGAACTCGTCGCCGACCTGGACGCCGTCGTCGTCGATCCGGTTAACCCGGATGTTCGAACGGACCTCGACGCCGAGATCCTGGAGGTTGCGCCGCGCCTCGTCGCCGAGCCGGGCCGGGAACGCCGCGAGCGGGCGCGGCCCGGCGTCGACCAGGACGATGCGCGCCGAGGACGGGTCGATGGTGCGGAAGTCGGACGCCAGCGCCTTGCGCGCGAGCTCGGCGATAGCGCCGGCCATCTCGACGCCGGTCGGCCCGGCGCCGATGAGGACGAAGGTCAGCAGGCGACGGCGGCGCTCGGGGTCGTCCTCGAACTCGGCCTTCTCGAACGCCTCGAGGATGGTGCGCCGGATCGCGGTCGCGTCCTCGAGCGACTTGAGCCCGGGGGCGCGCTCGGCCCATTCGTCGCGGCCGAAGTAGCTGTGCCGCGCGCCGGTGGCGAGCACGAGGTAGTCGTAAGAGATTTCGCGCTTGCGCAGCTTGACGACGCGACGCTTGGCATCGACTCCGACGACCTTGTCGCGGTGGACCTGGGTGTGGCGTTGACGCCTGAGCACGGCGCGCACCGGCTGGGTTATATCCGCCGGCTGCAGGCCGGCGGTCGCCACCTGGTAGAGCAGCGGCTGGAACAGGTGGTGGTTGCGCCGGTCGATGATCGTGACCCGGACATCGGCGCGCGCCAGCGCCTGGGCCGCCGCCAGCCCGCCGAACCCGGCGCCGACGATGACGACGTGGGGCGGCGTCGTCCGGACGTGATGGGCGCTCGCCGTGCCATCCCGCGCATTGCCGTTCACGGGCCGTGGCTTGGCACTCGTGGGCGCGATCGCTTCGCGCGTGCGGGGCAAGCGTGGATCGACGCCGGTCGGGGCCAGGGCGATCATTGTCCGCATCATGGCGTACCTCTCCTGTCGTCCCCGGAGCCGGAGCTCCGGGGAGGCGGGTGGATCGGGGTTACGAAGGGCTACGAGCGGTCGGCCACGTGGAAGTGCTTGCGGATCCAGTGGTCGGCCGAGAATACGCCGCCGCCGTAAACCATCAGGCTGATCAGCAGCATCATCCAGTAGTAGTGCTCGATGCGGTAGAAGTCGGGCACCAGGAACTGGATCGTCAGCGCCATGCCGAGCATGGGGATGGTGGCGAAGCGCGTCGCGAAGCCGAAGAGCAGAAAGACGGGACCGGCGAGCTCGACCGAGACCGCCATGGTGGCGGCGACCTCGGGCGGCAACACGGGCACCTGGTAGACGCGCTTGAACAGCGCGACCGTGGGTCCCCACGCCGAGAGTTTGACCATCGCCGAGTTCCAGAAGATGCTCGCCATCCAGAGCCGGAACAGCAGCAGCAGCGCGCTGCCGCCCCAGCGCTCGACGGCGGGGAGGGCGGCGAGGGCCCGGCTGACGGCGCCGAGCGAGGCGGTGGGCATGGTGTCGGTACGCATCATCGGAGTCTCCTATGGGTCAGGTGGTCGCGAACCCGCTGAAGGTTCCCGCGACCAGGTGGTCGAGAAGGGCGGTTCGAAGATCGAGCGACGGGTCCTCGGCGAGGGCCCGTTCGGCCGCGTCGCCGAGCGACCGGCCGGCGGCGAGCCAGCGCAGCAGGGCGAACGAGCCCTTGGCGGGTGAGCGGTAGACGACCTCGAGGCGCGGCCGCTGTACGACCAGCGACGCGCCGCCCGCGTCGAGCGCGATCGTCGTATCGGCGGCGTCCGGCTGGTTCGCCTCCCAAATGCGATCGATCGGCCAGGGCGAGGCGAGGAGCCGAACGGTCGGGTGCGGAACGAAACGCAGTCGCTCGACGGTGCCCAGGTCGATCGTCGCGAGCGCCGAGGGATCGAGCGGCAGCGCGTCGGCCTCGTGGAACGCCTCGGCCATCGCCCATTCGAAGCGCGCGACGTCCGCGAGATAGGGCAGCGAGCGGGCCGCCGCGAAGCCGTCGAGGAAGCGCGGGAAGGCCGCGCCGTACGCGTGCAATCGCCCGTGCCGGGGCGGGTGCGCCGCGATGAACTCGTGCGCCGCATAGGCGAAGAAACGCTCGTCGACCAGCCGGCAGACGACCGGGAACGTCGCCTTGAGCGCCTCGGTCAAACTGGCGAAGGTGTTGTTGCGATAGATCGCGATGCGCCGCTCGGGAGCGATCTCGTCGGCGACGATCTCGGGCGCGAGCACCGCGGGGTCCTCGGCCAGGATGGCGGCGCGGAACGCGCCCTGGAGATCAGACAGCGAAAGCATGACGGAAGTTCTCCGGCGGCGCGAGCCGCTGGTTCGCCTTCGCAGCTTCGGCGACGAGGACGCCAAGCGGCGGCAGCTTGCTGTCCCATTCGATCAGGGTGGGCAGGAAGCCGAACCGTGCGATCGCGGCGTCGAACAGGTCCCACACCTCGTTCGACACGACGGAACCGTGGTCGTCGATGCGGATCGTTCGCTCGCCCACGTCGTTGACGTGGTGGCCGGCGAGGTGGAACTGGGCGACGGCGCCTACGGGAATCGCGTCGAGATAGGCGCGGGCGTCGAAGCCGAGATTGAACGCGCTGACCGCCACGTTATTGACGTCGAGCAGCAGCGCGCAGCCGGAGCGCCGGCTGAGCTCGCTCAGGAAGTCGGCCTCGGCCAGCACGCTGCGCCGATAGCGGAGATACGAGGACGGGTTCTCGATCAGGATCGAGCGGCCGAGCGCGTCCTGCGTGGCCTCGACATTGTCGGCCATGGTCGCGAGCGCCGCCTCGTCGTAGGGCACCGGCAGCAGGTCGTTGAGGAACGTGCCACCGACCGAGCTCCATGCCAGATGCTCGGAGACGAGGAACGGGTCGTACCGGTCGATCAGGGCCTTGATGCGACCGAGGTGCTCGCGATCCGGCGGCTCGGCCGAACCGAGCGAGAGCGCGATGCCGTGCAGGCTCAAGGGATAGTCGCGCCGAGTCTGCTCCAGGTAGTGGAGCAAGGGGCCGCCGGCGCACATGTAGTTCTCGCTGTGGACTTCGACGAAGCCGACGCCGGGGCGCTCGTCGAGGAACGCGCGGTGGTGGGGGGCACGCAGCCCGATCCCGGCCGAAGCCGGAATCGGGCCGCGGCTTGGCCGGGCCGCGGGGACGTCGTCGCGAACCATGACACTGTTTCCCAGGGGTCCGGCCGCACCGTTACGCGCGTGCCTCGAGGCTCGCGCCGATGATGCGCTCGCAGGTGCCGTCGGGTACGTAGATCCAGGCGTCCTTCTGGTCCTCGCCCGCCGTGCCGGCGCACGAGCCGCTCGCCGTCTGGCAGTCGTTGAGCCCGGCCTTGAGGGGCAGGAAGCACTTCTCGAAGTCTTCGCCCGGGTCGGCCGCGGGCCCGGCCTGGGCGGTCGTCGCCTGACCCAAGGCGATCGTGGCGAGCGCGGCGGCGCCGAGCAGCGCCGAGGCGAGCGTGGTGGTCGACAGTACCTTCCTACGGGTGGTCATGATGAATAGTCCTCATTCGTTGCGTTGGTGCGAACCGCGAATTGTCGTTACGCGGCGTCTACGGATATGAAGCATGCCGGTGCCGGCGGGAAGACGGAAATGCCTTGCTCGCACAGAGTTGATAGACGGCGGATATCGCTCGCGACGACGCCAGGCGCGTCGCTTGCCAGGAAACCGGAATTCTCACAGAGTCGTGATGCGGGGCCGGCTCGCGACGTGGCCTTATAGCCTCGTCGGTCGGCGGAGGAGCCGCATGCCATGGAGATGCATCAGGTCAGGTACTTCCTGGCCGTCAGCGAGACGCTCAACTTCACCCGCGCCGCCGAGGCATGCAACGTCACCCAGCCCTCGCTGACCCGCGCCATCCAGAAGCTCGAGGACGAGCTCGGCGGGCTCCTGTTCAACCGCGAGCGCAACCTGACGCACCTGACCGACCTCGGTCGCATGATGCGGCCCAGGCTCGAGCGCATCCTGGCCGAGGCCGAAGCCGCCAAGTCCGAAGCCAAGGGGCTCAAGAAGCTCGAAAACGCGCCGCTCAACCTCGGCCTGATGTGCACGATCGGGACTCAGCGCCTGATCGGGTTGATCGCGGCGCTGAGGCGCCAAGCGCCGGGTGTGCGCCTGACGCTGGCCGAGGCGGTGCCCGGTACGCTGATCGAGCGCCTGATGGAAGGTACGCTCGACTGCGCCTTCGTCGGCATGCCCATCGACCTGCCCGACCGCTGCGAGTCGCGCACGCTCTACGAGGAGCGCTACGTCGTCGCGTTCCCGCCCGGCCATCGCTTCGAGAAGCAGAACGCCGTGAGCTTCGCCGAGATGGACGGCGAGCCCTATCTGTGGCGCATGAACTGCGAGTTCACCGATCACTTCAACGGCGTGCTTGAGGGTGCGCACGCGCGGATCAACGTGATTTACCAGACCGAGCGGGAGGAGTGGATTCAGCGTATGATCCTGGCCGGGCTCGGTTGCTCGTTCATGCCCGAGCACCTGGTCCTTTTTCCCGACCTGCCGACCCGGGTTCTGATCGAGCCAGAGGTCAAGCGCGAGGTCAAGCTGGTCACGGTCGGGGGCCGGCGCCATTCGCCCGCGCTCGCGGCGTTCCTGCGGCTTGCCGCGCGAATCGATTGGCGCGGAGCCTGAGCGCGGGGCCGCCGATGCGCACGGCGCATGGAATTGGTGCCGGCGTGGCATTTGCGTCGGCGCCCAGGATCGAGCGATAAGTCACGGGTCGCGAGCGCAGTGTCTCGCGGGCCGCATCGCCGGGCGCGTAAGTGCTCGGTTCCAGGAGGATACAAGTATGCTCAACACCAGATCGGCGATCGTCACGGGATCGACCAGCGGCATCGGCCTCGGCATCGCGCGCGCGCTGGCCCACCAGGGCTGCGCCATCATGCTCAACGGCTTCGGCGACGCCGCCGAGGTCGAGAAGACGCGCGCCGGACTGGCCAAGGAGACCGGCGCGAAGGTCACCTACTCCGGCGCCGACATGTCGAAGCCGGAGCAGGTGCGCGGCATGGTCGAGGACGCCACCAAGGCGTTCGGCGCGGTCGACATCCTGGTCAACAACGCCGGCATCCAGTTCGTCGCGCCGATCGACGAGTTCCCCGAGGGCAAGTGGGACGCCATTCTGGCGATCAACCTGTCCTCGGCGTTCCATGCCATCAAGGCCGCGCTGCCCGGCATGAAGGCGCGCGGCTGGGGCCGCATCGTCAACATCGCCTCGGCCCACGGGCTGGTCGCGTCGGAGTTCAAGTCGGCCTACGTCGCCGCCAAGCACGGCGTGGTCGGCCTGACCAAGGTCGTGGCGCTCGAGCTGGCCGAGAAGGGCATCACGTGCAACGCCGTGTGCCCCGGCTACGTCCATACGCCGTTGGTCGAGAAGCAGATCGACGAGCAGGCCAAGGCGCACGGCATCCCGCGCGATCGCGTCGTGCGCGACGTGCTGCTGGCCAAGCAACCCAACAAGCAGTTCATCACGGTCGAGGCGCTGGGCGCTCTGACCGTGTTCTTGTGCAGCGAGGCCGGCGCCGGCATCACGGGCACCGCGCTGCCGGTCGACGGCGGCTGGACCGCGCAGTAGTGGAGGGGGCCATGGCCAAGCACACAACACGCAAGCCGGCGGCACCACGTCGCGCCAAGGCCGTCAAGCCGGCGAGCGCGCGCCCCGCGAAATCCGACTCGACGGTCAAGCACGTCAGCCTCGCGCTCCAGGGCGGCGGCGCCCACGGCGCCTTCACCTGGGGCGTGCTCGACCGCCTGCTCGAGGACGAGCGTCTCGCCTTCGACGGCATCAGCGGCACCAGCGCCGGCGCCATGAACGGCGCCGTGATGGTGCAGGGCTTCACCGAGGGCGGGCGCGAGGGCGCGCGGGCGTCGCTCGAGCGGTTCTGGCGCCGCATCTCCGAAGCGGGGCGGTTGAACCCTGTCCAGCGCTCGCTGTTCGATCGCGCCACGGGCAATTGGAACCTCGATTCCTCGCCGGCCTACCTGTTCCTCGACTCCATGAGCAGGCTGCTGTCGCCCTACCAGACCAATCCCTCGAACTATCACCCGCTGCGCCCGATCCTCGATGAGACGATCGACTTCGACCGGCTGCACGAGCGCCACGACATGAACCTGTTCGTGTGCGCGACCAACGTGCGCACCGGCAAGGTCAAGATCTTCGATTGCGAGCACCTGACGGCCGACGCCCTGCTCGCCTCGGCCTGCCTGCCCACCATGTTCCAGGCGATCGAGATCGACGGCGAGGCCTATTGGGATGGTGGCTACATGGGTAACCCGGCGCTGTTCCCGCTGATCTACAAGTGCGCCAGCTCCGACCTCGTCATCGTCCAGATCAACCCGATCAAGCGCGCCGAGTTGCCGCGTACCGCCTCCGAGATCCTGAACCGGGTCAACGAGATCAGCTTCAACTCGACGCTCAACCGCGAGATCAGGGCCATCGCCTTCGTGCGCAAGCTGATCGACGAGGAGAACCTCGATACCGAGAAGTATCGCCGGCTCAACCTGCACATGATCGAGTCGGAGGATTGCATGAGCCAGCTCGGGGTCTCGAGCAAGGCCAACGCCGATTGGGAATTCCTGGCCCATCTCAAGGAGATCGGCCGCGCGGCGGCCGACGATTGGCTCGGGCGCAACTTCGACCGCATCGGCCACGAGACCACGGTTGACCTGTTCGACAAGTTCCTGTGAGCCTCGTCACCGACGCGCTCCAGCCGCCCGCCGTGCCGTGACGACGATGGCCTTGACCGTCTCGAACCGGCTCGTCGCGTCGGCTGTCGGTCGACTCGTTCAGGCGGCGTGGACCTTCGTGACCGGGCCGCCGGTACCGATGGCCCTGCCGGCGCGCGTGCGCGAGACGATCCGCCGCGAGCAGGCCCAGGGCGAGATCGTCGTCGGCTGCGTCCAGGTCGCCGCCATCGTCACCTTCGGCGCGCTCTACGCCGTCGCGCCCAAGGCGTTCCCGCCCGATGTTCCATTCGAGCCGGTGCCCTGGGCGCTCGGCTTCTACGCCGTGTTCGTCGCGGCCAGGCTGTGGCTCGCGTGGCGGGGCGAGCTCAGCCGGTTCTTCCTGATCGCCTCGGTCATGATGGACATGGCCGTGCTGATGCTGACGATCTGGAGCTTCCACATCCAGTACCAGCAGGAGCCGGCCTTCTACCTGAAGGCGCCGACGCTGCTCTACGTGTTCATCATCATCGTCCTCAGGGCGCTGCGCTTCGAGGCTGGTTACGTGCTGCTGGCCGGGGCGACGGCGGCGCTCGGATGGTTCGTCCTGCTCGGTTACGCGGTCGCATCCGAACCGAACCCCATGGCGGCGGTGACCCACGACTACGTCGCGTACATGACGTCCTCGCGCATCCTGCTCGGCGCCGAGTTCGACAAGATCGCCTCGATCCTCATGGTCACGGCGATCCTGGCCGTGGTCATCGTGCGTGCCCGCAAGATGCTGGTGCGCGCGGTGACAGAGCAGACCTCGGCGGGCGAACTCAGCCGGTTCTTCGCGCCCGAGGTGGCGCGGCGCATTCGCGCGACCGATCACGGCATTCGGCCCGGCGACGCCGAGCTCAGGCAGGCCGCCGCCATGTTCATCGACCTGCGCGGCTTCACGCCGCTGGCCGAGACGCTCGCGCCGGGCGAGCTGATGGCGCTGCTCGGCGACTACCAGGGCCGCGTCGTGCCCGCGATCAAGGCGCACGACGGCAGCATCGACAAGTTCCTGGGCGATGGCATCCTCGCCTCGTTCGGTGCCGCGCGCGCCTCCGAAACGTATGCCGCCGACGCCCTGCGCGCGGCCGAGGCCGTCGGCGCGGAGGCGCATCGGTGGGCCGAGGCGCGCCGCGCGTCCGGATTGCCCGCGCCGGCGGTCGGCATCGGCATCGCGACGGGCGCCGTGATCTTCGGCGCGATCGGCGATGAATCGCGGCTCGAATACACCGTGCTCGGCGACACGGTGAACACCGCCGCCAAGCTCGAGAAGCACACCAAGGCCGAGGGTGTCGGCGCGCTGACGACCCTCGCCGCCTACGAGCTCGCCATCGCCCAAGGCTATCGGCCGCAAGCGCCGCACGAGACGCGAGCGAAGCGTCGGGTCGCCGGCCTCCCTGAAGCGGCCGACCTCGTCGTGCTCGCACCCTAAGGTCCCTCCCTGCCGGGCGCGATCGTTCGTGCCGGCCTCAACGAAGGAAGACGACCATGAACCAACCGTTCCCCTGGCTAACGCCCGACATCAGCCGGATGCTCGCCTCGCTCGCCATGCCGCCGATCGACCTCGAGGCCGCGAGCAAGACCCAGCAACGAAACATGGAAGTGCTGTCGTCCATCTGCCTGGTCGCGCTCGACTGCATCCAGGAGTCCGCGCGGCGCCAGTCGGCGCTGCTCGCCGAGACGATCGACCAACTGTTCGCGGTCGCGCGGGTAGCGGGCGCCAACGGCGGGCCGGATCGCCTCGACGCCCAGCGCCAGCTGTTCGAGCGCGGCGTCGAGGCCATGCGCGAGATCAGCGAGCTGATCGCCAAGTCGAACGGCGAGGCGCTGGAAATCGTCGGCCGCCGCGCCAAGGATTGCGCGGACGAGTTCGATCGCATGGTCGGGCCGAAAGGCGACGGCGGCTAGGTCGGCTCCGGGCGGAATTCGGCCTCGGTCGCGGCGCCCACGGGTCCTGTGGCGCCGCACGATCGGACTAATACTCGCTCAGGAGTTCTTCGCGCCGTGGCCTCGAAGAGGCCGGATCCGACAGGTTTCGTTGTCGAACAGACGACGTTATCGACTTCGTCTTGAGTTCGCCGCGATGCACAAAAGTCTTGGAACGTTAATCGTTCAGTAAGACCGGCGACGCTATCCAACGGCCAGATTGATCTGGCGCAAGGCGAAGCTTTATCGTATCATATTAATTATTCAGAGGGCACCGCCAGACGAACGAGGCCGGGGAACGCGCGCGGTCCCGGCGGGCGGCTCGCCCCGGAGGCGTAACGACCGGGCTCATTGGCAACAGACCGCGCGCATCGCAAGGTTTAGGAGGACGATGATGGTGAAAAAGGCTGCGCATTCGGCGTCGGCTGGGGCCGCTCCGAGGTCCAGCGCCGCGCCCCAGTTCAACCCCGCGGCCATGGCCGGGGCCTTCTCGATGCCCAAGTTCGACGCGGACACGATGGCGACGGCCCAGCGCCGCAACGTCGAGGCCATGACGGCGGTCTGCCAGCTCGCTTTCGACTGCGTCCAGCAGTCGGCTCAGCGCCAGGCCCAGCTCTTCCGCGATACCGCCGAGGAGATGCTCGGCTCGTTCCGCCAGGTCGGCAAGCTCGACAACCCGCAGGAGCAGGCCACCGCGCAGATGAACGTCGGGCGCCATGCTTTGGAGCGCGGCATGGTCTCGCTGCGCGAGCTCGCCGAGTTGATCGCGCGGACGAACTCCGAGGCGTTGGAGATCATCAACAAGCGTGCGGCGAGCTGCCTGACGGAGCTTCAGGACACGGTCAAGCCCGGCGACAAGTAGGTGACGCACGGCCCGGCGAGGCATCCCGCTCGCTCGAGCGGGTTGCCGTGCTGGGGGGTTCAGCCGTCGGCGGGCCTGGTGCGCGTCAGGCGGGCCCCGGGCGGGCTTTCGTGCCTGAGGCCGAACACGGTGCGCGTCGAGCGGATGTCCGTGACGTAATGGAATGGCCGAACGGCGCTGCCCAGGAACCCGGGGGCGCGCATGAGGATCACGCAGCCTGGTGAGCCGGGCACGGCGCGCGGGCCGGTGCCCGAGCGATCCTCGGCCACCCGGAAGCTGCCCTCGCCTTCGAGCACCACGAGCGCGACCAGGTTGACGTAACTGACGTGGTCGCGGTGCGGCGTGATGCCGATCGAGCCCGCGCGGTAGCGGGTCATCATCATCTCGTTGAAGCAAAGCGGCGTCGCGAACGGCGAGGCCGGCAGACGGGCGATGGCGTCGTCCCACAACGCTTGGTAGGTCGCGGCGAGGACGTGGAACGGGCTGTCGGCGGGGAACGCGTCGGACCAGTCGAGTTCCTGGCGCACGACCGCTTCGCCGGTGCCGACCACCGGGCGCGAAGAGCGGAACGCCATCGCCCTGGCCGCGCCGAGCAGGCGCCGGCGCCCCGGCTCGGAGAGCAGCGGGCGCGAGGTCGCGCCCCATTCGGCCAGCTCCGCCACGATGGCCGGTGCGTCGATGCCATCGACCGCGAGCAGGGACTCGGTCTCCGCCATGGCGCGAGTCTAGAGCAGCATCCGGTCGAGTGGAATCGCCTCCGGCGATCCGCCGATCGGATAAAATTGCTCTACCAAACCTCACGGCCGGAGCTTGGGGCTCAGCGCCAGCATGCGCCAGGCGATGGCCCCCAGGCCGAGAATGGCGAGGAAGACCACGACGCCGGCGACGCCAAGGTCCCCCTGCGCGGCGCCCGTCAGGCCCGCGCGCAGGCCGTCGACCACGTGGAACAGGGGATTGGCGAAGGTGAGGGCGCGCCACGGCTCGGGCAGCGCGCCGACCGCGTAGAACGAGCCCGACAGGAACGCCAGGGGCACGACGGCGAAGGCATCGATCGTCGCCACGTGATCGAACTTGCGGGCCTGGATGCCGACGATGATCCCGGCGAGCGCCAGCGCCAGCGCGCCCCCGGCCGCGAAGCCCACCAGGGCGATCATGTCGACGGGCCCGAGCCCCGCGAACGGCGCCATCGCCCCGAGTCCCAGCGCGCCGACGGCGAGCCCGCGCGCCATGCCGTTGACCGCGAAGGCGACCAGCAGCTCGAACGACGACAGCGGGGGCATCAAGAGGTCGACGATCGTGCCGCGGATCTTGAGGTCGATAATCGACCACGCCGTCGTCTCGAACGCGTTGTGCAGGACCGCCATGGCGACGAGGCCGGGCACGATGAACGCCGCGAGCGGTATCCCGCCCATCGTACCCACGTCAGCGGGCAGGGCGAGCCGGAACACCGCGAACAGGAGCAGACTGTTGAGCACCGGCGCGACGATGTAGCCGATCGGCAGGCGCAGCCAGCGGCTCGTCTCGTAACGGACGAGCGTGGCGACACCGAGCGCGTTGAAGCGGCCGATACGAGGGCGTGATTGCGTGGTCAAGGATCGCCGGGGGTTGGGTCGGAACGTCCTTGATAGGTCGGGCCTCGTATGCCGGCAAGCGGGGGCGTCGATCGGCTTTAGCCTCCGCTGGCCGGATGCTGCTCTAGGTCGTTGAATCTAGAGCAATTTCATCCGATCAGATTGAACCACGGAGTTCAATCTGATCGGATATTGCTCTAGGCCCGAACAGGACGGATCATGACCGCACTCGGCAACGCCTACGACGTCGTCTTCCTCGTCTCGAGCGAGGATCTTCAGGGCATCCGCACCCGGGTCGGCGATTACGCCGAGACCGAACGGTTCAGGGCGCGCTTCCCGGAGCTTAGGACCGCCGTGATCCGGTTCGCCGACCCGACCAGCCGGGTCGAGGTCGGCGACGATCGCTGCGTCGTCACCCAGGATCGCTGCGGGCCGGTCGATCTCGCCCGATCGGGGCTGTTCGTCTATGTCCCGGCGTCGTTCGAGCCCGAGGACGTGGCCCTGAGACCGCCCCGACCGGACGATCCCGACGGCCACTACGTGCATCGCCAATGGCGCGTGATCGCCGAGTACCTGGAGGCGGCGCTGCCGCGGTTCGGGCCCTGTGTCAACGAGCCCGCCCGGGCCCGCGCCGGGTGCAACAAGCTGATCCAGCGTCAGGCGGCGCTGCGTGCCGGCGTGCCGGTCCCCTCGACCGTGGTGACGAACGACGCCCAGGCGGCGGGGGGGGGGGGGGACTGCGGTGACCAAGTACGTCTCCGAGACCGGGCGACGCGACGGGGCGACGCGGACCCGGTTCCTCGACGCCGAAGCGCTCGCCGCGCCAGGGTTCGACGCCCAGCCCGCGATCGTCCAGGCGTATGTGCCAGCGGTCGCGGAGTACCGCGTCTACGTGATGGACGATGACGTCCTCCCCGTGCGCATCGCCACGCCCGATCGAGCCCGCGATCCCGACATGCGCTACCGCGCGTTCACGAACGACGATTTCTCCGTCGCGGACGGGCTGGCCGAGCACGCGCCGATGCTGCGCCGGTATGCCCGCGAGCTCGGGCTCCGCTACGCCGTGTTCGACGCGCTGCCGGCAGGCAAGGAGCTCCTCGTCACCGAGGTCAACACCAACGGCACGTGGTTCCAATGGCCGGCGCCGATCCGGTCGAGCTGACGATCGAATCCCTCGGCGCGGCGGGCGACGGCGTGGCCAGCCACGGCGGTGCGCGCGTCTTCGTCCCCTATACCGTTCCCGGCGACCGCGTTCGTGTCGTGCTCGGTCCGGGGCGCGCCGGCGATCGCCAGGCTCGCGTCGTCGCCCGTTTGGCCGATGGCCCCGACCGGGCCGTGCCGCCGTGCCCTCACTTCGGGGACTGCGGCGGCTGCGCGCTCCAGCATCTCGCCCTCGAAGCCTATCGCACTTGGAAGCAGGGCGTTGTCGTCGAGGCGCTGGCGCGGCGCGGCCTCGCCGACGTTCCCGTGGCGCCGCTCGTCGATGCCGCCCTGCCGCGCCGGCGGGCGAGCTTCGCGCTCGCTCGCGCCCCCCACCGCGGTATCGCGGGGTTCCATCGCCGCTATGCCAGCAAGGTGGTCGATGTTGTTTCGTGCGTCATCGTCGAACCGGCCTTGCGCGACCTGCTGCCGCGCCTGCGCGAGCTCGTCGCGGCGCTGCCGTCGTGGCGCGGTCCAGGCCAGGCCGTCGTGACGCGCACCGACACGGGGATCGATCTGGTGCTGGCCGCCGACCTCAGGCTCGACGCCACCGAGCGGGAACGCCTGACACGGTTCGCCGCCGCGGTCGATCTCGCCCGGCTGTCCCATCAACGCGGCGCCGACGTGGCGGCCGAGCCAGTGATCGAGCGCCGCGCGCCCACCCTCGACATCGATGGCGTCAAGGTCGTCCTGCCGCCCGGCGGGTTCCTGCAGCCGACGGCGGCCGGCGAAGCGGCGATCGGCGCCCGCATCGTCGCGGCGCTCGGCGACGCTTCGCGCGTCGCCGATCTCTACGCCGGGCTCGGCACCTGGACGTTCCGGCTGGTCGCACGCGCCCGGGTCCACGCTGTCGAGGGCGACGGCGCACTGGTCGCCGCGCTCAAGACGGCGGCAACGCGCGCCGGCCTCATGGGCCGCGTCGAGGCCGAGGCGCGCGACCTCGCCCGACGCCCGCTGATGGCCGAGGAGCTCCGCCGCTTCGACGCGGTCGTGTTCGACCCGCCGCGCGCCGGCGCCGCCGAAACGGCGGCCGAGCTCGCTCGTTCCCGGGTCCCCGTGGTCGTCGCCGTGAGCTGCAACCCGGCGACCTTCGCGCGCGATGCGCGCACACTCGTCGACGGCGGCTACCGCCTGGTCGAGGTCACGCCGATCGACCAGTTCCGCTACGCGGCGCACGTCGAGCTGGTCGGCGTTTTCCACCGCTGAGGCGCGCGGTCGTCGCGACGGCGATTTCGACCGTCTCGGTCATCACGGCGAGGTCCATGGAGGCGACCGGCACGCGCTTGTCGTCGCGGCGCAGCACGTCGGCGACTTGGTTCGGCAAGCACGGCAAGTGGATGAAGCCGCACGGCACCGAGGGACGCCGGCCGCGCAACGCCGCCAGCAAGCCGTAGAGCGTCGCGTTGCAGAGGTAGAGACCAGCGGTCTCGGACAGGCGCACTGGAATGCCGCGCGCGAGCAGCCGGCGCTCGATCGCGCGCAGCGGCAGGGTCGCGAACAGGGCGTCGGGCCCGCCAGGCACGAGCGGGCGGTCGCGCGCCCGGCGATCTCGGTTGTCCGGCAAGTCGAAGTCGGCCAGGTTGACCCCGATCCGCTCGAGCCGGATGACCGGCTCGCCGGGCGCGAGGCCGGTGGCGATCACCAGCGCCGGCGCCGTCTCGGCGAGCAGCCGGTCGATGCGCCGCGCGAGCCCGGCGAGCGACCCGGGCAGGGCCCGGCCGACGCCGGAAACTCCGGCGATCGTAGCCCCGACGAGCGCGCGGGCGCCGGGGGCCGAGG
>JBBDQV010000179.1:0-19605 GCA_040905845.1 Alphaproteobacteria bacterium
GAGCAGCGGACTGAAAATCCGCGTGTCGGTGGTTCGATTCCGCCCCTGGGCACCACTCTTTCCCTTTGAAACTTAACGACTTTCTGCCCTTCGGCCGACGCCGTTCCGCTCGCGCCTTCCGTCCCCGTGTGTAATTCCTGTGTAACCGTGCCGGGGGTTTCGTTGGCCGTCGGTTCCGGCAGGGCGCGCCCGAGGGCCTTCATGGCGCGGTCGATGTGGTCGCCGTGGACGTGCGTGTAGCGGAGCACCATGGTCAGCGTCTTGTGCCCGCTGATCCGTTGCACGGTCGGCAAGTCGACCCCGGCCTTGACGAGTTTCGTGATCGCGGTGTGGCGCATGATGTGCGGCGTGACGACGGCAGGGTCGAGCCCGGCCGCGACGACCGCGTTCCTGAACGGCTTGTCCATGCGGTCGCGATGCCCGGTCCCGCTGGTCGTCGGGCGCGGGGACGGGAATATCCAACCGTCCGGATCGTCGCGCATCCCGCGTTCGCGCCGGAGGATCGCGGCGAGCTCCGGCGTGATCGGTTGCGCGCGCTGGCCGGCCTTGGCCTTGGGCACGAAGAGCCGGAACCCGTCAAGGTCGAGTTGATCGAAGCGGGATGTCGGCTTCGGCGCGGCGCGGTACCTCTACTGCGCTCGACATATAGAGGTCAGCAGGTCGCTACCGGACTCGGCGAGGTCGCGGGCTTGCCGTTGGGAGTGTCATTAACCACCGATCCCACGGCGGGAGATACCGTTACCGCCATCATTCGTGTGCCGAAACGCGGCGAGGTTAAGTGAGGGCGAAGGGCGGATGCATCTACTTGTCGGTCTTCGGGAGCGTTTCTAAAGGGAGAACATCTAGTGCGGTGCTGACCGTCGTACTCGCCGCGAGAGACGCAATGATCCCTGGCGCATCGCCAGCGTGCACGAACCCGCCATGCTCGAAATGCCTCGCGAGCAAGGTATCATGCACAAGCCGCCTTACGCCCCAATACAGGCACTTGACCGTCAACTTGGTGTACGTACGACCTATGGGCGTGGCGCTGTCCGTGGCCAAGGTGGGGACGACGAAAGAGGGTGACCGCGAGACAGAACTTTCGATGCGCCCAAGTTCGTCATCGCGCATTCCGTGCTCGTCCTTGAGAACCTTGATCGTCACCCCGAGGAAGGGAGATTTCTCGCCCATGGCGTAATGTCCAAGCGCATGCGCCAGCGGATTCCGAAATCCCTGATACAGGGCTTCCGCAGCGTCCATCCCGAGCATCGCCCCGGCTATGTGCCGCTCCTCCGACCACGGGTAGAACTCTGCCAAGAGGCATTTGAAGCTCTCTCCGCTCTTACCAAAGTTGGTAGGCGTTCCGTACAACCACCGCGACACGCCGCTGACGACATCCAAGAGTGTGAGCGCCGCCGATAAATTGCACCCGGCTTCTAAACCCTCCACGTCGCGACGCGGCAGACACAGCATCGCGTGCACGTCGGCGAGCAACGGATCGAGACGATCACGCACCAACTGTTCATCGTCAGCAGTGGTCCCTGCGGGCAGGACGAGCGGTACGAAAGGCATCTCAGCGCTCGCTAACAGCGCGCCATCACAAATACCCAAACCAGTTCACTCGTGGGATCAACGACGCGACGATCGGCCACACTGCGAGCGTACCAATGAGCCACGCGACGAAGTTGTCTCCTCCGAGGATCAGCGTCGAGGCTATGGAATAGACCACCATCGAAAGCACCGAAATCAGCAATAATGTTACTGCACGGCCGATTCCCACTTCATAGCCGTAGGCGATCAAGAACGCGAACATCAAAACCGTCGCCAGGATGCAAGTCCAATCAACAAGCTCTCCGACCAGCACGTTGGCACCGCGCAACCCGCGCATGCGAGCCCGCATCCACCTTTGATTTTCAAAGCGCGCAATACTCAACGCGACGATAAGCAGCGATGTTACACCGTCCGGCAAGAACTCGCCCATCTCCACCGCCTCGCTCGCCGATGCTACCGTACACCTTCGTCGCGCAACTCTAGTCCTTCACCCGCTCCGCCGGTCCGTAGATCGCCGAGTCGACATCGCCCAAGTGCTCCATCGCCGCGACCAGCGCGTCCCGCGTCCCAGCCAATCGCGCCGACGGGCTCCCGTATCTGTCCGCGACGCCCTCGCCGCTGTGCCCGAGGACCCTGCGCTGGACGTGATCGGCGACGCTCGCCGAGCGCAGCGCCTCTTTCATCGTGTGGCGGTAGGAGTACGCCGTCAGCCGAGGCGACTTCGGAACGCCCGCGGCGCGTATCGCCTTGTTGAGCTTCGCGCTGATGGAGTCGGCGCCGCGACCGCCGATGCCGAACCCGACGAAGAGTCGTACCGTCTCGGGCTCCTGGCCGCGCGACGTCGCCCTCGCGCGCTTCACCACGTCGCGCATGGCGTCCAGCGCCTCGGCGACCAGGGGTACCCTGCGGTCTCGGACGGGACGCTCGTTGTCTTCGCTGGCCTTCGTCTTGAGGCCGCGCACCTCGGTCGCCCTGATCCACGCGTGCGGCACCTTCGCGTCGAGGCTCACGTCGGCCAGCGCGAGCCCGGCGACCTCGGCGGGACCAGCGCCGGTACACTTCATGACGCGCAGCACGTCGCGCGTCTCCGAGCCGATTCGCCTGTTCATCGCGAGGTACTTGTCGATCATCGCGAGCATTGCGCGGTTGAACGGAAGCCTGTCGTCGGCACTGCCCCCGCCGCCCAGCTTGTGGCCCACGAACGGGTTGATGCCGCCGTGGCCGAAGTCGAGGAACGCGCGATTCGCCATTGCCCGCATCGGCCCGACGCGGCGGCGGATGGTCGACGACTTGAGCCCGTCGCGCCGCATGGCCTTGATCCAGTCGCTCACGTCATCGCGCGTGATCCTCCGCACGTCCTTGTCGCCGACGACCGCCACCAATGAGTCCACGGCATAATGCACGGGCTTCTCGTCGCGGCCCTCGCCGTACCTCTCTCGGTCGCGCTCGTACACCTTGGACAGCTTGAGGTCGTCAGGGACGTAGCGCCCGCCGTGCTCCATGGCGTTGACCAACGCCGCGATCTCCGAGGTCGCCGGGTCTTCGGCGAACATGGCGATGACGTGATGCGCGTCCGACTTGCCGCGAGCGAGGATGGTTTGAGCGTCCGCCTCGGCCTTCTCGATCTGCTCCGCCGTTAACTCCCGACCTCGCGCAATAGCTATCGCGCGGTCGTGTTCAAGAGCGAGCAGTCGCGCCTCGCGCTCGATCTGGGCGAGGGACGTGCTCCCCCTGAACGTCTTGACCCATACCTTGCGCCCGACCTTGTCGACCACGTCTCGGGGTATGACGCGACGATATCGGCAAGCGTTCCCGTGAGGCTCTACATAGGGAATGCGGACGTTGAATCTGGCCAATTTGCACCAATTTCAGCTCGAATAGTACCCCATTTTACCAATGAATACAAATCGTTATGCCGTAAGGTCACGGTACCGCCCCTGGGCACCACCGTCTTTATACGAATCCGATTGCCGCGCCGACCCGCGCTCACCCGATGACGTGCACCGGGTCGCCCAGCGCGGCGCGGATCGGGCGGCAGCCGAGGCCGGGGGCATCGCTCGCGGCCATCGTGCCGTCGATGCGCTTGGGCGCGCCCTCGGCGATGTCCTTGGTGCCGTAGCTGTTGAAGTCCGTGGTCGACAGCAGCAGGTCCTCGGGCGTCGATTGCGCCAAATGCGCGATTGCCGCGGTGACGAAGTCGCCGCCCCAGGTGTCCTCGATGGTCATCGCGACGCCGGTCGCGACGCAGACGTCGCGCATCTGCCGGGCCTTGGTCAGCCCGCCGAGCTTCGAGATCTTCAGGTTGATCGCGTCGAACGCGTCGTGCTCGAGCCCGCGCAGCAGCATGCGCAAACTGTCGATGACCTCGTCGAGCACGAAGGGCAGCGCCGTTCTTCGCCGTATGGTCAGGCACTCCTCGAAGCTCGGGCACGGCTGCTCGATGTAAACGTCGAGGTCCTCGACCGCGCCGACGACCCGCGCCGCCTCATGCATCGTCCAGCCCGTGTTGGCGTCGGCGACGAGCAGGTCGCTCGCATCGAGGATCGCGCGGCACTCGCGGATGCGGCGAATGTCCTGGTCCGGATCGCCGCCGACCTTGAGCTGGAACTTGGTGTAGCCCTCGGCCTTGTAGCCGGCGATCTTGCGCGCCATGACGTCGGGCGCGTCCTGGGAGATCGCCCGGTAGAGCCGGACGCGCTCCTGCAGGCGCCCGCCCAGGAGCCGCCAAATGGGCTGGCCAGTCGCCTGGCCCAGGATGTCCCAGCACGCCACGTCGATCGCGGACTTGACGTAAGGGTGGCCGCGCAGCGTGGCGTCCATCCGCTGATTGACCACGTCGAGATCGCGCGGGTCCATGCCGAGAACCCGTGGCCCGATCTCCTGGAGCCCGGTGCGCACGCCCGGACCGTAGGCGGGCAGGTAGGCGGCGCCGAGCGGCGTGCATTCGCCATAGCCGGTGATGCCCTGGTCGGTCTCCACGGCGACGACGGTCGCGTCGAACACCTCGACGAAGTTGTCGTTCGACCACGTGTAGCGCCCCTCGCGCAACGGCAGATCGGTCTGGAAGACGGAGATTTTCGTGATCTTCATGGTGCCTCGCGCGCCGATGGAGTCCCTGACGATTCACTCACGACATGACCCGACCTCACTCGCGTCGTACCAGCGCCCTCAGTTTGGGGAGCAGCTCAGGAACCTCCTCGGTCGCCGTTCGCCAGATAACGTCGAGATCGATGCCGTGATACGCGTGGATCAGCCGGTTGCGCATGGCGACGATGCGCGACCAGGGAACCGAGGGCGCGGCGTTCTGCGTTTCCGGAGTGAGTCTTGTCGCGGCCTCGCCGATGATCTCGATCGCGCGTGTCAAGGCGAAAAGAAGCATCTGGTCGCCATCCAGATCGGCGCGAGCTCGGCCGGCGACGAACTTGGCCACCGCTTCCCCCGCCTCCACCATGTGATGCAACCGAATGCGATCGTCAGGCCGCATACTGGACCTCGGCCTCGCGCACGACCTCGTCCCGGAAGTGGCGGCTGAGGTCCTGCGGCGTGCGCATGTCAACCCTGCGACCGGCGAGCAGCGCGGACAGCTCGGCCTCGATGCCGGCCAGGGCGATGAGGCCAGGTTCCTTGCCGGGCGTAAATTCGACGAGCAGGTCCACGTCGCTGCCCGGTCGGTCGGCGCCCTTGAGAACGGAGCCAAAGAGAGACAGCTTGCGGATATGGTGACGACGGCAAAGCGCGGCCAGTGCCGCCGGGTCCATGGGCAGTCGAACCGTCATCTCGATGTCCTCGTCATGGCGACATTCATCAGCCAGGCACCGGCCATTTCGCAAGGCGTCCCATCCGTTTGTCAATCGAACGGACGGCGCGGCAAGACGCGGCCCGTTCGCTCACGACATGACCCAGCCGCGATCGACATTTAGTCCCTGGCCGGTCACCTCGGCCGCGAGGTCGGAGGCCAGGAACAGGTAGGCGCCGACCACCTCGTGCGGCTCCAGGAGGCGCGGTACCGCCTGGGCCGCCAGGATTTCGCGCAGAACCTCGCCCTCGGGCCTCCGCTGCTTCGCCGCCATCGTGCGTAGCGAGCGCATCGAGAGCTCGGTCCTGACCCAGCCGGGGCACACGGCGTTGACGGTGATGCCACGCGGGCCGAGCTCGCGCGCGAGCGCGCGCACGAGCCCGAGCACGCCGTGCTTGGAGGCGACGTAGCCGCCGAACTCGGCCTCGGCGGTCTTCGCCCAGCCGGACGCCGTGACGATGATCCGTCCGCCCTCGGCCATGCGCGCCAAGGCCGCGCGCACGACCGTCCACGAGCCGATCAGGTTGACCTCGATGATGCGACGGAACGTCGCATCGGTCGCCGGGTCGGGGTCGAGCGCCGGGGTCAGGAATTCGATGCCCGCGTTGTGAACGAGGATATCGAGGCCCGGCAGCGCCGTGAACGCGCGCGCGACCGCGCCCGCGTCGGTTACGTCGGCGACGAGACCGGCGACGCGCGCGCCCGTCCGCCGCGTCAAGTCATCGGCGGCGCGCGACGCGCCATCGTCCTCGGCCAGGACCCACACCTCGGCGCCCGCCTCGGCGTAGGCCTTGGCGACCTCGTAGCCGATGCCGCGGCTCGCCCCCGTGACGAGCGCGCGACGGCCGGCGAGGTCGATGCCCTTCACCTCAGGCCCCTTCGGCGGCGAACATCGCCTCGGTGCGACGCGCCTGCTCGCGCATCAGTTCGATCACGTGGTTGCGCAGGCGGAAGAACGACGTTGTCGTCTTGGTCTCGAGCGCGCGCTCGCCCGGGATGTGCTCGACCACGCGGATTTCCTCGATGACCGACGCCGGCCGCGCCGAGAACATGACGATGCGGTCGGCGAGGAACACCGCCTCCTCGACGTCGTGAGTGACGAAGATGACCGTCTTGCGCTCGCGCCGGTTGATCTCGAGCAGCTGGTATTGGAGGAATTCGCGGGTCTGGGCGTCGAGCGCGCCGAACGGCTCGTCCATCAGCAGCACGTCGGGACCGGCGGCGAGGGTGCGCGCGATCGCGACGCGCTGGCGCATGCCGCCCGAAATGCGGTTGACGAAGAAGCCCGCGAAGTCCGCGAGCCCGACCATCTCAAGATAATGGCGCGCGATCGCGTCCTTCTCACGCGCATCCACGTCGCGGCGGTACTTGAGGCCGAAGCGGACGTTCTGCATGACCGTGAGCCAGGGGAACGAGGAGTAGGCCTGGAACACCATGCCCTTGCGCCGGTCCGGCCCGGTCACCGGCTCGCCGCCGAGCAGGATGCGCCCGGCGCTGGCCGTCTCGAGCCCGCCGGCCATGCGCATCAACGTCGTCTTGCCGCAACCCGAGGGACCCAGGAAGACGACGAACTCGCCCTCGCCGATGGCGAGGCTCACGTCGTCGATGACCTTGATCGCGCGGTGACCGCGATCGACCGGCTCGAACACCTTGCTCACACGGTCGAAGTGGAGGAAGCCGGCGGGATCGGTCACGGCTGTCACAGGTAGCGGAAGGCGCGCCGGTGCGCGAAGCGGATGATCTGGTCGGTGACCAGGCCGATGACCCCGATCGTCAGGATGCCGGCCATGACCTCGGGGGTCTTGACGAACCGTCGCATCGACCAGATGGCGTGTCCGATGCCCGAGTTCGCCGCGACGATCTCGGCGACGATCAGGTAGGTCCAGCACCAGCCCAGCGTGATGCGCAGGTTGTCCACGGTCGAGGGCAGCATGCCGCGCAGCACGATGTCGCGCAGGATCTGCCAGTTCCTGGCGCCGAGGGTGTAGCCGATCTCGACGAACTCGCGCGGCACGCGCTTGGCGTCGTCGGCGATCAGGAGGACGAGCTGGAAGAAGGTCCCCATCCAGAGAACCGCGATCTTCGATTCCTCGTCGATGCCGAGCCAGATGATGAGCAGCGGCACGAGCGCCGGGACGGGCAGGTAGCGGATGAAGTCGATGATCGGCTCGCTCAGCGCGCCGACGATGCGATAGCTGCTCATCAGGATGCCGAGCGGCAGCGCCATGGCGACGGAAAGCGCGAAGGCGACCATGACCCGCGCGATCGAGACCCAGATGTCGGACAGGAAATCGCCCTCGACCGACATGCGCCAGAGCGCGCCGATCACCGCGTCGGGCACCGGCAGGAACCGCCGCGGCATCACCTCGAAGTACGCGATCAGGTACCACAGGGTGAGGAACCCGACGAACGCCACGACCGCGAGCGCCCAATCCACCCGCTGGCTGGTCTGGCCACGGAAGGCGAACAGGGCGCGCAAGGCCTTGGGCCGCCGTGTGACGATAGGGAGAGGGGCCGGCTTGGCGGGCCCCCCGTCATCGGTCAGCGCGTGTGGCCTTCGAACAGGCCGTCGACGAGCGACGGGTCGACCATGGCCTCGTAGGCCAGCGCCGCGTCCATCAGGTCGAGGTCGACGTTGATGCCGTTGAGCGAGTCGATCACGCCGGCGAGCTTCTTCGAGCCGGACGAGCCCATGAAGTCGATCGCGTCCTCGTAGCTCGTGTAGACCAGGCCGCCGATGTCGACCTTCATCTGGTCGGGCGTCACCTCGAACGCCGGCGCGGCGACGTCGAGGAACTTCGCCGGGTCCTTGTTGAACAGGTCGACGGCGCGATAGATGCCGCGCAGGAACTTCGCGTACTTCTCCGGATTGGCCTGGAAGTCGTCCTTGCGCACGATGACGACGTCGGTGACCAGCCCGTTGAAGTCGGCCGAAGACAGCAGGATGTGCGAGCCGGTCCGCGCGGTGTTATCGACGATTTCGCTCATCATCGGCTCCCAGGTCGCGACCGCGGCGACCGAGGGGTCCTCGAACACCGCCGCCGAATCGTCGGTGGCGATGAGCTTGAGGTCGAGGTCGGCGAGGCTCTTGCCGATCTGCTTCAAGGCGTGCGCGGTCATCACCGTGCCGGGGTGATTGATCTCGCCCGCGAACGTCTTGCCGACGAGGTCGGCGACCGACTTGATCTCGGGCCCGGCGACGACGCCGTCGGCGCCGACCGAGACGTCGATGGTGCCGATCACGACCAGGTTCGAATCGGCGGCGAGCGGGCGCGACATGTGCTCGCCGATGGTGCGCATGGTGCAGTCGAGATCGCCGCTCTCGAACGCCGGCATGACGTTGGCGCGGTCGTTGTCGTAGACCGTGGTGACCTCGAGCCCTTCCTCGGCGAAATAGCCCATCTCGATCGCCACCGGCACCGGGGCGAAGCCGAACCAGTAGGGGTAAGCGCAGCGGATGGAGTCCGCGGCGATGGACGGCGTCGCGCCGACGATGGCGGCTGAAAGGGCCAGAATTGCAACAAACACGCGGTTCATGGTGGGCCTCCCTCCCTTGTCTCGGTCCGCCGCTGGCCGTGCACCCTCTTCGACGGTCGAGCGAACCGGCGAAAAATAGGGTACATCGGGCGACAATCCTAGCGGCTTCGAATCGGCCGCGCCTCGAGGACGGAGGTCAGCTATGCCCGACGATCGCACGCCGGTGGGCGCGCCGCCCGTGGACCCCATGTTCCTGCCCCGCTACATGGACGTGGCCACGTTCATGCGCGCGGCCCTCCAGCGCGATCCCGCGGGCCTCGACATCGCGCTGGTCGGCGTGCCGTTCGACGGCGGCGTGACCAACCGGACCGGCGCTCGACACGGCCCGCGCGAAATCCGCAATTCCTCGAGCCTGATGCGCGCGATCCACCACGTCACGCGCATCAACCCCTATGCGCTCTGTCGCATCGCCGACGTGGGCGACGTGCGGTTCGGTCGGCTGTTCGAGCTCGAGGCGGCGCTCGGCGACATCGAGGCGTTCTTCCGCATGATCCACGCGGCCGGCGCGGCGCCGCTCTCGGCCGGGGGCGATCACTCGATCACCTATCCCATCTTCAAGGCGATCGCCGCGCATCGTCCCATCGGCATGGTCCACGTCGATGCCCACACCGACACGTGGGACGAGTTCCTCGGCTCCAAGTTCACCCACGGCGCGCCGTTCCGCCGCGCGGTCGAGGACGGGCTTTTGGACCCGAAACGGACGGTGCAGATCGGCATTCGCGGCGCCCAGAACACCGACCAGGGCTGGACGTTTTCGATCGAGACCGGCATGCGCGTGATCTTCATGGAGGAGGTCACGGCGCTGGGCATCGACGCCGTGATCGCCGAGGCACGCCGCGTCGTCGGCGAAGGGCCGACGTACATCTCGTTCGACGTCGACGGGCTCGATCCGGTCTACGCCCCCGGCACCGGCACGCCCGAGATCGGCGGCCTGACGACGATCGAGGCCCAGCGCCTGATCCGGGGCCTGCGCGGGCTCGACCTGGTCGGCGGCGACGTGGTCGAGGTCGCGCCGCCGTTCGACCCCTCGGGCAACACCGCGCTGGTCGCCGCGACGATCATGTACGAGATCCTCTGCGTCCTCGCCGAGAGCGTGGCGAAGCGGAAGGGGCGGGGCTAATGGTTGCCCCCTCGCACCCAATGGGCGCTGGCGGCCACCTGGGCCGCGAACTCTTTCGACCAGCCAGGCCTCGAAGGCGGCGAGCCCAGGGTGTCGGACGCCTGATTCCGGCATCACCAGGAAGTAGCTGCCGCTAGGCAGGGTCGCGGCGAAGGGCCTGACCAAGCGCCCGTCGCACAGCTCCTCGAAGGCGAGCAGGTTGTCTCCAATGGCCACGCCTTGACCCGCGACGGCGGCATCGAGCACCAGGCTGGAATCGCGATAGATGAGGCCCTTCGACCAGTCCACGTTGGCTTCGCCGACGCGCGTGAGCCAGCGCCGCCACCACGAGGTGTCCTGTTCGTGCAGCAAGCGGTGAGGGGCGAGGTCCGCTGGCTTACGTACGCCCTTGCCCTGCACGACCAAACCGGGGCTGCACACCGGGAAGGCCTCGACACTGATCAGGCGCACCCAGCGCAGCCCCGCGGGCGGGTCAGCGAATGCATAGTGCACGGCGGCATCGACCTCGTCGTTGGCGAACGGGACAAGGTCGAGCGTCGGGATGATCTCGACATCGACGTCGGGTTCGATGCGGTGAAAGCGGGCGAGGCGCTTGTTGAGCCAGCGCGCGGCAAGGCCGGGATCGACGGTCAGCACAAGGCGGCGGGACTTGCGGGCGTCGGACACGCGTCGGGCGCCTGCCGAGATCGAGTCAAAGGCGCCCGATACGACGGCCTGCAAGTCGGACCCCGGCGCCGTCAGTGCGACGCGATTGCCCGTGCGGCGGAACAGGCGAAGCCCAAGGTCGTCCTCGAGGCGGCGGATCTGCCGGCTGACGGCGGCGTGGGTAACCAGCAATTCCTGGGCCGCGAGCGTGAAGCTCTGATGCCGCGCGGCGGCCTCGAAGGCGCGCAGGGCGGTCAGGCTCGGCAGTCGCCTCGGCATTGCCCAGCATAACCTGAAATCACACTCGCCCTCACCAATTGTCGTTTGCGCTCGATGCGGTTGCTTCTCAGACTCCTTCGCAAATTCGATAAGCAAAGGAGGCTTCCATGCACGTCGATCGGTTCAAGGAACACCTGCGCGCGGGCCGTCTGTCCCGCCGCGAGCTGACGACAGTCCTGGGGGTGGCTGGCCTGACGATGGCGGCCATACCGCCGTCCAGGGCCGGCGCCGCGACGAACCTGACCCTCTTCGAATGGAACGGTTACGAATTGCCCGAGTTCCACCCGGAGTTCACGGCGCGCCATGGCGCGGAGCCCCAGGTCAGCTTCTTCGCCGAGGAGGAGGAGGCGCTGCAGAAGATACGCGCCGGCTTCCGGGTCGACCTGTCGCATCCGTGCACGGCGAGCGTCACGCGCTGGCGCGACGCAGGAATCATCAAGGCGATCGACACGTCGCGGATCGAGCGCTGGGACGAGATCATTCCTGATCTCTTCAAGCCCAAGGGTCTGATCATCGATGGTCAGTACTTTTTCATGCCATGGGAATTCGGATACTCGGCCATCGCCTACAACCCGGCGATGCTCGACGTCGAGAGCCAGACGTTCGAGCTGATGATCGATCCGCGCTTCGCCGGCAAGGTGTCGATGAACACGCAGATCGACGTTGCGGTCGCCGTCGGCGGCGTGATCGGCGGGCTAGCCAATCCCTTCGATCCGTCCGAGGACGAGATCGCGCGGTTGCGCGAGATCTGGCGCGGTCTGCTCCAGAACTCGCGGTTCGTGTGGTCCGACATCACGGAGTATGAACAGGCGTTCGCTTCCGGCGAGATCGGCGCCGCCTACATCTGGACATCGTCGATCGCTACGCTCGGCGCTCAAGGCATCGAACTCCGCGTCGTGCCGCCGATCCTGCCCTGGGTATGCGGCTTCGCCGTGAACGTGGACGGGCCCGGGTCCGAGGCGCAGGCGTACGACTATCTCAACGCGATGCTCGACCCTGAAGGCGGCAAGGCCATGATCGAGATGTACGGTTACGGCCACGCCAACCGGAACACCTATGCGCTGGTCGATCCCGCGGTGTTGGCGGCCAATGGCCTCTCCGATCCGGTTGGACTGCTCAACAGCGGCATCTTCTTCGACGAGATTCCGGCCGCCAAACGGGATCGCCTGATCACGATGTGGGAAGAGGTCCAGGCCGACCTCTAACGGATCCGGCCGGCTCTCGGACCTCGAGCCCGCCCGCCGTGTCCAGGGCGGGCACGCGGGCCTTGGCCCGCTTGGGGGCGCGCACTTTGAGGACTCACGATGACGAAGGCCTCCATCCGCGGCGAACGAGGCGAGTTCAGCGCCGACGCGACCCGGTCGTGGACGTTGCCCTCGCGCTACTACGTCGATCCCGAGCTTCACGACAGGGAGCTGTCAGGAATCTTTCGACGCTCGTGGGTCTGCGTCGGTCACGCGTGCGATCTGCGCGAGGCCGGCAGCTATCTGACCGAGACGATCGCGGGCCAGCCGCTACTGGCCATCCGTGGCAGGGACGGCGAGGTGCGCGCGTTCTTCAATGTCTGCCAGCACCGCGGCCACGAGCTCCTGCACGGAACGGGGCGTCTGCCGGGCGGCATCACGTGCCCCTACCACGCCTGGTCCTATGGCCATGACGGCCAGCTTCTCGCCGCCCGCCTGACCGAGGACGTTCCGGGCTTCGACAAACGCGACTTCCCACTGAAGCCCGTGCGCGTCGCGCTCGCGGCGGGGCTCGTGTTCGTCAATCTGGATCGCGAGGCTGACCCGTTCGAGCAGGGATACGCCGGGATCGACGAGACGATCCTTTGGCACCTGGACCAGATGCCCGCCTACGACCGCGTCGACCGGTATATCTACGACATCGCCGCGAACTGGAAGGTCGTCGTCGACAACTTCTCCGAAGGCTACCACATCCCGGTGGCGCACCCGAGGCTCGCCACGCTTTACAACACCGCCAAGGGCAGCGCGGTGCATGGCCCACTGTTCAGCGCGTTCCGCAACGCCGGCCACCCAACCTACAAGCACATGACGCTCGGGCCGAACGAGCCCTACCTCGGTTGGACCCTGTGGCCCAACCTCTGCATGCTGAGCCTGCCCGGCAGCAAGAACCTGATCGTTCTACGCATGGACCCCGCGGGCCCGCAGCGCTGTCGCGAGCGGGTCGACATCTACGCGCCCGCCGGCGAGGCGAGCGCCAACCTGGACGAGATACGGCGCCTGTTCGCCGAGATCTTCAACCGGGAGGACATTGCGATCGTTGAAAGCGTTCAACGCGGCGTCGCGAGCATGGCATTCGACCAGAGCCGCTACGTCGCCGATCGCAAGGGCTCGTGGTTCTCGGAGGCCGGTCTGCACACCTTCCACGCGCGTGTTATCGAGGCCATCGATTGATCGGGCGGAGACCGCCATGACCGACGCCAACCTGGCAAGGATCTCCGATGCGCTGCGCGACGCGGCCCGCCGTGGCCACGACGAGGCGCGCACCATGCCGGCCGTGTTCTACACCGATCCGGATTTCCTCGCGCTCGAGGACCGGCACCTGTTCGCGAAGGAGTGGCAATGCGTCGGCCGTGTCGAGGAAATCCGCGAGCCGGGCAGCTACATGATGTACCGGCTGGGCGACGAGGCACTCGTCATCGTCCACGGCGAGGACGGCCGCGTCCGCGCCCTTTCGAACGTCTGCCGCCATCGCGGCACCTTGATCGTCAGAGAGAATGGCAAGGGTCGGCGGCTGCTGTGCCCGTACCACCATTGGGCCTACGACCTGACCGGACAACTGACGGCCGCCCCCAACATCCCGCCGCGCGCGGACTTCGACATGGCGTCGTGCCGGCTGCCAGAGTTCCCATGCGAGACGTGGATGGGCTTCGTCTTCGTCAGTCTCGACCACGACGCGCGTCCCCTCCGGCCCAGGCTCAGTGCCATCGAGGCGCGGGTCCGCCCCTATCACATGGAGGCCATGTGGCTCGGCTACCTCGGCGAGGACGTGTGGGAGACCAACTGGAAGGCGCTGGTCGAGAACTACATGGAGGCGTATCACCTGTCGCCGCTCCATCGTGCGACACTCGCCGCGCTCAACCCGACGCGGCTGGCTCGGCACGTCCCGCCCGGTGAGGCCTGGTTCGCCTACGAGGTCGGCTTTCCAGCCGACCTCCCGCGCGTGACGCGCGGCCACGGCGACCTGACGCCCGAGCAGGCCGACACGTGCATCATGATGATGATCGGGGCGGCGACCGGGATCGGGCTCGCCGCCGACTACTCCTCCTTCCTGTGCGTGCAGCCCGAAGGGCCGGCGAAGGTCCGGTTCAAGGCGGGGCTCCTGTTCTGGGGCGAGGATTGGACGCAAGACGCCGTCGATCGCGCGGTCGAGCTGTTCCACGCGACCATGGCCGAGGATCGTCTGGTGACCGAGGCGATGATGACTGGCTATCGCTCGGCCTATCATGCCACGGGCCCCCTGGCCCCCGCGCACCTGGAGGGACCGATCCTCGATCTGACTCACTATGTCGGCCGGTGCCTGGCGTCCGTGCTGCCCGGTCCGGGTCGAGCGGCGCGATAAGCTGGGGGGCCCGGCGTCACGGGGCGCGCCAAGCCCCAACCCTCCCGTCAGTCCCTCGCCCGGTCGTCCTTGCGCTCCGGCCACCCTCTGCCGCCTGGGCGGGAGGGGGCGGCACCAATAGCGCCGGGTGACGGACTCAGCCGAACTCCTTCTTGATCGCGGCGGCGATGGTGCGGCGGTAGTGGTCGGCCATGAGCCGGCCCTTGGCGGCGGTCGAGGCCTTGGCCGAGGTCAGCGCGCCCGACGCCGGCACCCACGACTTCTCCGCGGGGAAGATGTCGTAGAGCGGGAAGTCCGCCGACGGGTTGTCGGGAATCAGGTCGAGCCGCACCCGGTTCGGGTGGTAGTGCAGCATCAGCGAGGTCTCCATGACCGCCGCGTGCTCGAGCGCGACGCCGGGGAA
Source organism: Alphaproteobacteria bacterium (assembly GCA_040905845.1). Taxonomy (GTDB): domain Bacteria; phylum Pseudomonadota; class Alphaproteobacteria; order SP197; family SP197; genus VGDP01. Next base: position 14,893 of record JBBDQV010000179.1, read on the forward strand.
GCCATCGGGGAACACCTGGTCGAGCACGTCCTGGGTGCAGAAGTCCCAGTATTCGAGCCGCATGACCCGCACGCCCTTGTCGCCGATGCGCTGCATGGCGAGGTGAATGCCTTCGGTCACGATCCACTGGTTCTCGTAGTGGCCGACGACGAAGCAGAAGGCGCGCGTGCCGTGGCGTGCCTGCTCGCAGACGATGTCGCGCACCAGGTGCATCAGGGTCGTCGCCTCGAGGTCCGTGGTGCCCGGGAACGTCGGGCCACCGCCCGACTTCGGCATCGAGCGGTAGCCGTAGGCGATGACCGGGGCAACCAGGCCGCCCGTTTCGGCCGCGACCTCGCGCGCGATCTCGGTCGGCAGGATGGCGTCGGTCGCGAGCGGCAGGTGCGGCCCGTGCTGCTCGAGCGAGCCCACCGGGACGATGATGGTCGGCCGGCGCTTGATGCGCTCGGCGTACTCGGGCCAGGTCAGCTCGCCGAGGTCGACGTCGCGGGAAGGCGCCGGCATCTCAGGCGAACCCGTAGAGCCGCGCGGCGTTGTCGTGGACGATCAGGCGCCGATCGGCCTCCGAGACGCCCGCGAAGGTGCGCGCTATGACCTCTTGAGAGTGCGGGAACGTGCCTTCGTCGTGCGGGTAGTCGCTGCCCCACATGAGCCCCTCGGCGCCGGTGAACCGGATGTTGTTGAGCGCCACGGGATCGTCGGAGAACGTCACGGCGCCTTGGCGGCGGAAGAACTCGCTCGGCGGCATCTCGAGGGTCGGGCGGACCCACATGTGCTTCTTGGCCGCCTGCTCGTCGAGCACGTAAAGCAGCCAGGCGAGCCAGCCCGCGCCGCACTCGACGACGACGAACCGGAGCTTCGGGTGGCGCTGCAAGACGCCCGAGCTGATCAGGAGCGCAACCGGGTTCTGGCCATCGGCCATGCTCAAAGCCATGTGGGCCAGCGCGCCGCCCCTGCCAACTTCCTCGCCCCAGTCCTCGGGGTAGGTGTCCTCGGCGTTCGAGAACGCGTGCAGGCTCAGCACCACGCCCGTCGCCTCGATCGCCGCCCATAGCGGCTCGTAGTCGGGCCGGTTGTAGGGCCGGCGGACGTTGGTGATCGGGATCTTGACGGCGCGGTAGCCGAGCCTGGCGGCACGCTCGACCTCGGCGACCGCGGCCTTGACGTCCTCGACCGGGACGATGGCGACGGGCGCGAGGCGGTCACGGTGGCCGCCGAACAGCTCGATCGCCCAGTCGTTGTACGCACGGGCCACGGCCTGCTGGTACTCGGTGTCGCGCGAGTTGTAGAGGAACAGCGAGGTGTTCGGGTAGATGACCTCGGCGATGACACCGTCGCGCGCCTGATCCTCCAGCCTCCGCGCGATGTCGCGCCCGCCCGCGGGATCGTGGCGGAACTCGCGCTCCTGGTCCGCCTCGTTCTCGCGCGCCTTGGCGACGTCGAGCCGGCGCGGCCGCTTACCGTCGACGATCAGGTAGCGCTTGCCGTCGCGCTCCTCGACGCGGGGCGCGCGGTGGCGCAGATGCTTAGGCAGTCGCTCGCCGTAGACCTCCGGCGGCTCCTGGACGTGGGAATCCGCGGAGATGACGAGATTCTTCATCGTGCCCCGTCCCAACCGGCTTGTCCCGACGGTCGAGTTCCCCGTCGGCGAGCGCGGCGCGCGAACCCGAGCCCCAACAGGCCCATCACGAGAAGCCCGACGGTCGCGGGCTCGGGGACGAGCGCGCGGCCGTCGGCAAAGGCACCAATGGACGCTCGACCCGTGAAGGGGTTCGCCGTGACGAAGCCAAATTCGGGATCGAAGCTCACCGGCGATGTCCCGACGATGAACCCGGGCAGCAGGTCGCTCGTCCCGTCCAGGAAATCAACCTCCTGGAACGGGTCCAGACTGGGCAGCAAGGCCAACCACTGGACCAGATCGACTCCGATGAAGAGGTCGATCGTCTCATGGATGAAGAGCGGAACGAGAAACGTCTCGGTGCCCATGATCAGGGCGGCGCTTGGCCCGAGCTCGAATTGCTCGAATGCACCCGGATCGCCCCCAAGGAAGGCCAGGGTCGTCTGACTATTGCCCGAACCGGAGTAGGTGTAGACCATATCGGTTGGATTGCCAGGAATCTTCAAATTGATCGTTGCCATGGCCCCCACCATTTGATCCTTGACGACGTTCTGGTTCGGACCGTTGGCATAGCTGGCGTCGATCGTCATGGTCACCGGCTTGTTGAACAGGTTCTCGAACGACGCGGCGAATCCCGGGAAATCTCTTAAATGAATCCCGGACGCCGCGACACCATTGCCCCCGGCTCCGACCTGCGCCGAGAGATACACGAAATCCGTGTGCTTCTTCGCCGAGCCGACCAGAAGATGATCGACCTTGACCTCCTTGGCGACGACCTTGGTGTTGACCGCCTGGGGCGACGGCACCGCGAGCGTGATCGTGAACGGCCCGTTGGGGTCCTTGTCGTTGAAGTGAGGGCCAGTTTGGTGGCGCCAATTCAACGTCAGGTTCTTGGTTCCGGCGGCCGCGCCGCCCCCGCCCACCGCGGTCGCGTTCAGCGTCACGGGCCAATCGTCGGCGGCCGGATCGGGCGCCGGTGGCGGCCAAGTCTCCGCGCCCTGGGGAAAATCCCACGTCCAGATGCGGAAGAAGTCTTTTGTGGTGTCGGACCCAAATGGCTGATTGCCGATCTTGAATTCCACGAATCCGGCCTGCGCGACAGTCGTGCCCAACACGCAACCAACCACCAGCGCCAGGCCAACGCGAACGATGAATTTGCCCATGACAGCCTCCCGGAATCGATGCGGAGATGCGCTTGTGTCCGCGCTCCTTGATGCATCCGACTCGTGAACATGGCGCTCGGCCGAGATGACGCGCGGTTCGCCTCGCGCTCGATCCGTCGGCCGAAGTCATTCTAGGCGCTTACGCGCGCCGGGCAAAAGCCCCATCGTGCCTTTAGACGGCGATCCGGCGGCCCTGGCCGTCGAGCGCCGCGATAAACCGATCGGCCGAAGAAACCCAGCCGAACAAGTGGTTCTCGCTCGCGATCAGCTCGACCGCCGCGTCGTGCCAGCGCGCCTCCAGCGCCGCGCAGCAGTCCTCGAGGGTCAGGCACCAGTAGCCGAGGTCGACCGCGGCGCGCAGCGTCGAGTGCACGCAGCACTGGGTCGTGATCCCGGTCACGACCAGGTGCGTGATGGCGCGGCCGCGCAGATGCTCGTCGAGCGTGGTGCGGTGGAACGCGCTGAACCCCGGCTTGTCGAACACCGGCTCGCCGGGGCGCGGCATGAACTCGGGCATGAAGTCCTGGCCGGGCTCGCCACGGATCAGAAACCGGCCGAGCGGGCCGGGGCTCGCGGCGGACTTGCGCTCGCGCTTCATGGCGTGCATGTCGCTGAGGTCGGGCAGGTAGCCTTCGCGGGTGTGGATCACGTGCAACCCGTGGTCGCGGGCGGCGGCGGTCACCGCCTTGACGTTGGGCATGACGGCGCGCAGGCCCGAAACATCGCCGACCGAGGCGCAGTAGCCCCCGAGGTCCAGGAAATCGCGCTGCATGTCGATGACCAGCAGGGCCGCGCGCGCCGGATCGAAGCGGAAGACGCGGTCGTGTCGGCAGGCGACGTCGATCATGGTCGATCGCTCCAAGCTTCGTTGCATCGAACGGTAGACCGCGACGCTGCCCAAACGAAAGAAAGATCGCATTTCCGTTGACGCACGCCGGCGCGCGTCCGATATGTCGCGCCGCCGCTCGGCAGCCGGCCCTTAGGGGCGCGGACTTCGCCGGCGAGCACGGCACCGGCGCCGGCCCACGCCCGGGCCGGTTCGCTCCGGGCCACGTCGAACCCTGAGGCATGGCGGAATTCAACGAGCTCTACGCCCGCGCGCGCTACTACGACATCGCGCTCGGGCGTGACGTGACCCGCGAGGTCGTCTTCGTCGAGAACCTGTTCCAGCGCCTGACGGGTCGCCCGCTCGGCTCGGTGCTCGAGATCGCCTGCGGTCCCGGCTACCACACCCGGGGCTTTGCCCGCCGAGGCGTCGTCGCGACCGGGCTCGATCTTCGCCCCGAGATGGTCGCGTTTGCCGCCGAGCGCGCCCGCGCGGACGGCGTCGACGCGCGCTGGATCGCGGCGGACATGCGCGACTTCACCCTGCCGGCGCCGGTCGACGCCATCATCACCATGTACGATACGCTCGACTGTCTGCTGGACCACGACGACGTCATCGCGCACTTCCGCAACGTCGCGCGCAACCTGGTCCCCGACGGGCTCTACCTGCTCGAGTTCACCCACCCGCACGACACCGGGTTCGCCGACTACGGCGCGTTCCGCTACGAAGGCGAGCGCGACGGCGTGCGCGTCATCGTCGATTGGGCGACCAACGCGCCGGCGTATCATCCACTGACCATGGTCGCCGAGGTCGAGGTCCGGATGACCGTGACCGAGAAGGGCGCCGAGCGGGTGTTCGTCGATCGGGCGCCCGAGCGGATGTTCACGGCGCCCGAGATCGTCGCGCTGGCGCGGCTTTCCGGAGCGCTTCGCTTCGAGCGGGCGTTCGGCGACTTCGCCCTCGACCGGCCGCTCGACGAGGCGCCGGCGCCGCGCCGCATGATCCTGGCGCTCAGGCCCGAGGTTCGGAGTTAAGCGGCGCGCCAGGACGCGTCCCCGCCCCGCCCCCCTTGTGTCTTTGAGATTTGGCATGTTGGCGGTGGTGGG
>JBBDQV010000180.1:0-7084 GCA_040905845.1 Alphaproteobacteria bacterium
ACCCTCTCCCCCCATTTGGGGGGGAGAGGGCAGGGTGAGGGCGGGCCGCCGCAACTCAGCGAAATTCGCGCTCAGCGCGTAACCGAACGGTCAGAGGCGATCGGAAGCGGGCGGGACCCTACGGCAACCCGGCCTTGGCCAGGCCATCGACGATGCGCTGGAAGTCGGCCGGGTCCTTGTAGGGCAGGACGCGGGCGCGCTGCGCCAGCGAAAACTCGGGGTTGACCGCGAGCATGTCCGCCCACACCGCACGCGCCTCGTCCAGACGCCCCAGATCGCCGTAACACGCCGCAAGCAGCATGCGGCTGGAGTCGGTTTGTGGGTTGCGCGCGATACGTTCGAGCAAGCGGCCGGCGGCGGCCTCGTAGTGCCCCAGGCTGAAGTGGGCCTGGGCCAGGAAATGCAGCACGATTCCGGGATAGTGCGGGTCCAGGCGCATCGCCGTCGCCATGGGCTCGATCGCCTCCGCCGCCCGGCCCGCGTACATCAACGCCCCGCCCACCCCGACGTAGCCCTGCGCGAAGTTCGGATCGAGCTCGACCGATCGCCGGTGTTCGGCCAGCGCGGCGTCGTGGTGGCGACGCCACATCAAGGCGCTGCCCAGCGCCATGTGCCCGACCGGCTCCTGATCGTTCAATTCGATCGCGCGCCGCGCCCAGCGTTCGGCCTCGTCCAGCGACCGCGCCGGATCGGCGCTCCAGTCGCTGACGTACTCGGAGACCGCGACCAGCGACAACCCGGCGCAGGGCGCCGCGAAACCCGGGTCGATGTCGATCGCCCTGAGATACATGGCGCGGGCCTGGGCGGCGGCGTCGCGGGTGCCGCGGCCGAGCAGCTCGCGCGCGCGCCACCAGAAGTCGTACGCCTCGACGCTGCCCGTGCCGCGCCGGCGCAGCCGCTGTTCTTCGCCCCGCGTCAGCTTGACGGCCAGAGCGCCGACGATCTTCTGCACCACCTCGTCCTGGGTCGCGAAGATGTCGGTCAGCTCGCGGTCGAACCGGTCGGCCCACAGATGGCCCCCGCTCACGGCGTCGACGAGCTGCGCGGTGATGCGCACCCGGTTGCCGGCCTTGCGGATGCTGCCTTCCAGCACGAACCGGACGCCGAGATCGCGGCCGATGTCCTGCACCTTGGCGGCCTTGCCCTTGTAGGCGAACGAGGAGTTGCGCGCGATCACGAACAAGCCGGAGAGCTTCGAGAGGTCGGTGATCAGGTCCTCGGTCATGCCGTCGGAGAAGTATTCCTGCTCGGCGTCGCCGCTCATGTTGGTGAACGGCAGGACGGCGATCGACGGCTTCGCCGGCAGGGGCGGCGGCGCGGCCGCGGGTGCGGTTGCCGCCGTTCGGTCGGTCCCGCCGACGCGGAAGACCCTGATCGGCTTGGCGATGTTCTTGACCGGTCGTTCGCCCAGGTCCTCCAGGGCGACGTCCAGCTTGTCACGCACGGAATCGCGGACCGCGCGCGACACCAGGATCGCGCCCGGCTCGGCGATGCCTTCCAGCCGCGCCGCGATGTTGACGCCGTCGCCGTAGATGTCGTCGCCTTCGATGATGACGTCGCCGAGGTTGATGCCGATGCGGAACTCGATGCGCTCGGCGTCGGGCGCGGCGCGGTTGCGCTCGGCCATTCCGGACTGGAGCGCGACCGCGCAACGCACCGCCTCGACCGCGCTGGCGAAATCGACCAGCAGGCCGTCGCCGGTTCGCTTGACGATGCGTCCGCGGTGCTGGGCGATGCGCGGCTCGAAGAGATCGCCCAGATGCGCCTTGAGCCGGCGCAGCGTGCCTTCCTCGTCGTGGCTCATGAGCCGGCTATAGCCGGCGACATCCGCGGCCAGGATCGCGGCGAGCTTGCGTTCGGTGCGTTGATCGTCCATCGCTTCGCGCTGTCACATCGTGAGCCAAGCCGGGCACTACAAGATCGCCGTCCTCGTCTCCGAGCGAAGCTCGCCCAGGACTATGCCGACGATTCGCGCGGCGCCGAGGCCTGTTCGATCGTAGCGGCGGCGGCTTGCGCGGGCTCCGGCGGCGGCGCTTCGGCGGTCGGCGCCGGCGGCGCGGCCTTGACGACCTTCGGCTTGAGCCGGGCGAGCTCGGCGGCGAGCTCGGCCGCGCTGCACAGGCCCAAGAGGACGGGATCGCGCGGGGTCAGCCTGGTGCTTTCCTTATGGGTGCCCTCGCGCACCGCCTTGATCGTCGCCTTGGTGGTGCCCAGCAGGCGCGAGATCTGGGCGTCGGCCAGGTCCGGATGTCGGCGGACCAGGAACAGGATGGCGTCGGGCTTGTCCTGGCGCTTGGTGACGGGGGTGTAGCGCCCGCCGCGCCGCGTCTTGGGCGGCGGTGCCTCGACGTGCTTGCGCAGGCTCAGCCGCGCGCTCGGGTCGGCCAGGCAGCGCTCGATCTCGCCCGGCTCGATCTGGCCGCTCTGGACCGGATCGAGCGCCTTGATCCCCACGGCGACCTCGCCGTCGGCGATCGCCTGGACCTCGAGCGGATGGAGCCCGCAGAAGTCCGAGATCTGCTCGAAGGTGAGCGCGGTGTTCTCGACCAGCCAAACGGCGGTCGCCATCGGCATCAGGGGATGCGCCATGCCTCCTCCTCGCGTGGTGGGTTAGCGGGGGGGGGGGCCCCCCACCCCCCCCCCCCCCCCCCCCCCCCCCCACACCTAGGACATTCCGCCGCCCGATGCCAGCGGGAATGAGGCCTCAGGCGACCGTCAGCACGATCTTGCCCGTGTGGGCGCTCGGTTCCGTCAGGGAATGGGTATGAAGCATTAAGCCGCGACATCGACGAACTCGACGACCGAGGTCGGCGCCGGGACCGGAAACCCATCTTGTTTGAGCCCCTCGATGTGAAACTCGATGGCCGCCTGGATCAGCGCCATGACCTCGTCCCGCGTTTTCCCCACGGCCACGCAACCGGGCAGATCGGGAACATAGGCGCCGTAGCTCGACGCACCCTCCTCGATGATGACCGCGTACCGCATGGTCCGTTACTCCCTCGGGCTCAATCACGACTCACCCCACCGTCAGTACGATCTTGCCCGTGTGGGCGCTTGATTCCATCAGGCGGTGCGCTTCGGCGGCTTGGGCCAATGGGAACGTTTTGTGGATCACGGGCTTGACCCGGCCCGAGGCCAACAGCGGCCAGACCTCGGCCGCGAGCTCGGCGGCGATCTTTCCCTTTTGTTCGACGGTGCGCGGGCGCAACGTCGAGCCGGTCAGCACCACCCGCTTCATCATCAACGGCCCGAGGTCGAGCGTCACCTTGGCTCCACTCAGGAAGGCGATGATCACGATGCGGCCTTCGAGTGCGACGAGCTTCAGGTTGCGCGCGACGTAATCGCCGCCGACCATGTCGATCACCACGTCGACGCCGCGCTTGCCCGTAAGCTCCAGGACGACCTCGACGAAGTCCTCGGTGCGGTAGTTGATGCAGCGCTCGGCCCCCAGGCCCTCGCACGCCCGGCACTTGTCGGCGGAGCCCGCGGTCGCGAACACGCGGGAGCCGCGCGCGCTCGCGAGCTGGATCGCCGTCGTGCCGATGCCGCTCGAACCGCCATGCACCAGGAGCGATTCGCCCGGCAGAAGCGCGCCGCGCTGGAACACGTTGGTCCAAACGGTGAAGAACGTCTCGGGAATGCCGGCGGCGTGGACCATGTCGAGGCTTGCCGGCACCGGCAGCGTCTGGGGCGCCGGCACGGCGCAGTATTCGGCGTAGCCGCCGCCGGCGACCAAGGCGCACACCGCGTCGCCGACCCTGAAACCTTCCGCGCCGGGGCCGAGCGCGACGACGCGGCCGGCGACCTCGAGCCCGGGGATGTCGGAGGCGCCCGGCGGCGGTGCATAGCCCCCTTGGCGCTGCAGCACGTCGGGCCGGTTGACCCCGGCGGCGGCGACCGCGACGAGCAACTCGCCGACGCCCGGCTCCGGCACCGGACGCTCGGCTGGCCGCAAGACTTCGGGGCCGCCGGGGCTTGCGATCTCGACGACGGTCATGGTTGGCGGAATCGTCATGCTGGCCTCGCTTTGGTTGCCCGGCACTATGCCGGAGCGGGCTTTGCGGTCCAAGGCCGCGCGCGTTAGAGTTTGGCCATGAACCCGGACGAGATCGATCCCAAGCCCGCGCCGCCCAAACCCAAGGACCTCGAGGCCATGTCGCTCGCGGCCTTGAGGGACTACATCGCCGAACTGGAGGCCGAGATCGCGCGGGCGCGCGAGGTCATCGCCCGCAAGCACAGTGCCCGCTCCGCCGCCGACAGCGTTTTCAGGCGCTGATTCCGACACTTACGTGGTAAGCGTCGCGTTAACCATTTTTCAACACTTGGCACGTACAAGGGACACATTCGGGAAGTCCCTCATCCTTGCGATGATCCCGGATTTCGTGAAGCCTCCCTGTTCACTCGAGCCGCCGGTTCCGGCGGCTCTTTTTTTGGCGCGCGGTGGCACGGATCCTGCGTAACCCGGGTCCGGGACTTCGAACGGCGGAATCCGATAACCACTGAACCTCGTCACCCGTTGGTCTTCGAACTCACGCCGCGCTTCGTGGCGCGGCTCCTGATGGCCAACCTGGCGGTCCTCGTATCGTGCAACGTCGCCGTTCAGCTCGTGTTTCTGGTGACGGATCACGACAACATCATGGGATTGCGCCCCTTCTTCGACATGAGCGGTGAATGGAACGCGCCGGCCATCTACTCTGGGTTTCTCATCTTGATTAATGGATTATTCTTAGCATTAATTGGATTTCGATCAAGAATAGCAAACAAATCAAAATGGATACATTGGTATATTTTGTCGGTTATATTTCTGTATTTGAGCAGCGACGAAGTTTTTTCGTTTCATGAACGGCTCGGGGCTCCGGTGCGCGACGCGCTGCATTCGTCAGGGTTGCTCTATTTCGCCTGGGTCATTCCGGGAGGGATATTCACGCTCGTCGTTCTCGTCGCCTCGCTGAGCTGGCTCCGCAGGCTGGAAACCGCGACGCGACGCCTCATGCTCTCGGCGGGGACAGTCTATGTGACAGGAGCGATCGGCATCGAGATGCTCGGCGGCTGGCGCTACGAGCGGGTGAAACTGGGATTGGGACTAAACGACCCCTGGTTCATGCTCCTGAGTACGTGCGAGGAGACCCTCGAGATCGCGGGCATGTCCCTGATGCTGTTCACATTGATACGCCATGCGACGAGCGCGTTCGGCCCGATTCGCTCGCCGTTGCCCCGGTTTCATTAGCCGCGTCGTACAACCAACGACGATTCCGGGGCGTGAAGGCAAGTCGTCCCAGGGCAGCCGGACCGACCTCGCTGGCCATCACCGACGCCCGAATCCCGCCATAAAATCGCGCTAGCCTACCTCGCTTCCCGCCACTACACGATGTGGTATGGTGGCCTGGGCGAGGGGGCTAGATAGGGGCGCGAGGGGCGCATGGCGGGCCATTCCCATTGGAAAGGCATCATGCACCGCAAGGGGGCGCAGGATGCCAGACGTGCCAAGGTCTTCACCAAGCTGATCCGCGAGCTGACGGTCTCGGCCAGGCAGGGCCTGCCGGACCCGACGATGAATCCGCGGCTCAGGTCCGCGATCTGGGCCGCGCGGGCCGCGAACATGTCGCGCGACACCATCGAGCGCGCGATCAAGCGCGGCTCGGGCGGCGAGGGCGGCAACTACGACGAGGTCCGCTATGAGGGCTACGGGCCCGGAGGCACGGCGATCATCGTCGAGGCCTTGACCGACAACCGCAACCGCACCGCGGCGGAGGTCCGCTCGGCGTTCGGCAAGCACGGTGGCGCGATGGGCGAGACCGGCAGCGTCGCGTTCAACTTCCAGCGCGTTGGCACGATCAGCTATGCGGCGTCGGCGGCGAGCGCCGAGAAAGTCTTCGAGGCCGCACTGGAGGCCGGCGCGAGCGACGTCGAATCCTACGACGACGGGCACGAAATCTACTGCGAGCCCGATCGGCTCGGCGAGGTTCGCGAGCGGCTCGAGAAGGCGCTCGGCGATGCCGAATACGCCCGGCTCGGCTGGCGCCCGGTCGCCCGCGTCGCCGTGCCGGACGAGTCGGCCGAGACCCTGTTCAAGCTGATCGACGTGCTGGAGGACAACGACGACGTGCAGAACGTCGTCGCCAACTTCGACGCCTCGGACGGGGCGCTGGAACGCTACCACGCGTGATGCGGCCCGCCATGCGCCACCTCGGACTCGACCCCGGCCTGACGGTGACCGGATGGGGCATCGTCGACGCCGACCGGGGCCGGCTTTCCCACGTCGCCAACGGCAGGATCACGCCCGATCCCAAGCTGGAGACATCCGAACGCCTCAACGTCCTGCGCGATGGCGTCTTGACCGTGATCCGCCGGTTCAAGCCCGAGCTCGTCGCCATCGAGGAAGTCTTCGTCGCGCGCAACCCGGGCACCGCGCTCAAGCTCGGCATGGCGCGCGGCGTGGTCATGGCGGCCGCCGCGGCCGAGGGCCTGGCGGTCGCGGAATATGCCGCCCGCGTGGTCAAGAAGGCCGTGGTCGGCGTCGGCGGCGCCGAAAAGTCGCAGGTCCAGGCGATGGTGCGCCGGCTGCTGCCCGGCGTCGAGATCGCCGGGGACGACGAGGGGGATGCGCTCGCCGTCGCCATCTGCCACGCCCACAGCGCGGACATCGAACGGCGCCGGGCCGGAGTCGGCGCGTGATCGGCAAGCTCGCGGGCGCCGTCGACGGCCGCGGCGACGGGTGGGCGATCATCGACGTGGGCGGCGTCGGCTACCTGGTCCAGGCGTCGAGCCGCACCCTCGGTAACCTGCCGCCCAACGGCAAGCCCGCGCGACTCCTGGTCGAGACGCGGATCAGCGACGATCGCATCGTGCTCTACGGCTTCCTCGATTCCGCCGAGCGCGACTGGTTCCGCCTGCTGCAGTCGGTCCAGGGCGTCGGCCCTCGCGTCGCGCTCGCCGTGCTCGGCACGCTCGGGCCCGACGGGCTCGCGCGCGCGGTCGCGGCGGGCGACAAACTGGCGATCACCCGCGCCAACGGCGTCGGTCCCAAGCTCGCCACGCGCATCGTCACCGAGCTGAAGGACAAGGTCGGCGAGGTCATGGGCAT
>JBBDQV010000180.1:7094-19580 GCA_040905845.1 Alphaproteobacteria bacterium
CCCCGGGGGGCGGCCCCACGGCCGACGCGATCTCGGCCCTGGTCCACCTCGGCTACTCGCGCACCGAGGCGTTCGAGGCGATCGCCGGCGCGACTCGCGGCCTGGGCGCGGGCGCGCGCGTCGATGATCTCGTGCGCGCCGGGCTCAAGGAGCTCGCCCGATGACCGAGGCCCGACTGGTCGCGCCCGAGCCGGCGGCCGACGACGCCGATACGGGGCTCCGGCCCCAGCGGCTCGCCGACTTCATCGGCCAGCGCGCGGTGTGCGACAACCTCGCCGTGTTCATCGCCGCCGCCAAGGCGCGCGCCGACGCGCTCGATCACGTCCTGTTGCACGGGCCCCCCGGGCTCGGCAAGACGACGCTCGCCCAGATCGTCGCGCGCGAGCTGGGCGTCGGGTTCCGCGCGACCTCGGGCCCGGTGATCGCCAAGGCGGGCGACCTCGCCGCGCTGCTGACCGCGCTCGAGCCGCGCGACGTCCTGTTCATCGACGAGATCCACCGGCTCGCTCCGGCGGTCGAGGAGATCCTCTACCCGGCCATGGAGGACTTCCAGCTCGACCTGATCATCGGCGAGGGGCCATCGGCCCGCTCGCTCAAGATCGACCTGCCGCGCTTCACGCTGATCGGCGCGACGACCCGCGCGGGCCTGTTGACGACGCCGCTGCGCGAGCGTTTCGGCATCCCGCTCCGGCTCGACTTCTACGGCCCCGAGGAGATGATCGCCATCGTCGTGCGCGGCGCGCGGGTGCTGGGCCTCGCGCTGGCGCGCAACGGCGCGGCCGAGATCGCCCGGCGCGCGCGCGGCACGCCTCGGGTCGCCGGCCGGCTGCTGCGCCGCATCCGCGATTTCGCCGCGGTTGACGGCATCGAGGTCGTCGACGGCGCGGCGGCGGATCACGCGCTGGCCCGGCTCGACGTCGATCAGCGCGGGCTCGACGCCATGGATCGCCGCTACCTGACCTGCATCGCCGAGCACTATGGCGGCGGCCCGGTCGGCGTCGAAACCATGGCGGCGGCGCTGTCCGAGCACCGCGACGCGATCGAGGAGGTCATCGAGCCGTTCCTGATCCAGCAGGGGTTCCTGCGCCGCACGCCGCGCGGGCGCATGCTGACGCCGGCGAGCTTCCGGCACATCGGCCGCGCCATGCCGCGCGGCTGGGACGTCCAGCTCGAGCTGGTTCTCGCCGAAGCGGCGGGGGACGGCAATGTCGACGGCTAGCCCTCGAGGCGCCATGGACGGGCGGGTCCATCGCTTCCCGGTGCGGGTCTACTACGAGGACACCGACGCGGCCGGCCTCGTCTACTACGCGAACTACCTCAAGTTCGCCGAGCGGGCGCGGACCGAGATGCTGCGCCTGCTAGGCTTCCGGCACGGATCGCTCGGAGCCGACGCCGCGTTCGCGGTCCGGCGCTGCGTCGTCGACTACCGGCGCCCGGCCCGCCTCGACGACGAGCTCGCCGTCACGACCCGGCTCGTCGCCCTGGGGGGCGCGAGCGCCCGCCTGGAGCAGATCGTCCGGCGCGGCGCCGACGAGCTCGTGCGGCTCGACGTCGATCTCGCCCTGATCGCGCCGAGCGGCCGCCCGATGCGCATGCCAACGGGGCTCCGCTCCGCCCTCGGCCCTCTTCTCGCCACATAGCTGACGGAAACCTCGTTGATGGAAACCACCGCGGTGGAATCGGTCGCGCTGGCCGGGTCGGTCTCGACGGACATGTCGATGATCGGCCTGTTCATCAGCGCCGACATCGTCGTCAAGATCACGATGATCGTGTTGCTCGCGGCGTCGTTCTGGAGCTGGACGATCATCTTCGAGAAGGCGATGCGTTACGCCCGGCTGCGTGCGCTGGCCGAGAAGTTCGAGGACGCGTTCTGGTCGGGCGGCTCGCTCGAGGACCTGTTCGAACGGGTCGGCAACCGGCCCGATCACCCCATGGCGGCGATCTTCGCGGCCGCCATGACCGAATGGCGCCGGGCGGTCAAACGCGGCGTCGCCATCGGCGACGACCGGCTGCGCGCCGGGCTGCAGCAGCGCATCGGTCAGGCCATGCAGGTAACGCTCGACCGTGAGCTCGAGCGGCTCGAGCGCTACCTCGGGTTCCTCGCGACCGTCGGCTCGACCGCGCCCTTCATCGGGCTGTTCGGCACGGTGTGGGGCATCATGAACAGCTTCCAGGCGATCGCGCTCAGCAAGGACACCTCGCTCACCGTGGTCGCGCCCGGCATCGCCGAGGCGCTGTTCGCCACCGCGCTGGGCCTGGTCGCGGCGATCCCGGCGGTGGTCGGCTACAACAAGCTGTCCGGCGACCTCGACCGCTACGGCAACCGGCTCGAGCACTTCTCGGCGGAGTTCCACTCGCTGCTGTCGCGCCAGCTCGACGAGAAGGGTCCCTGATGGCGGCGACCGCCGCGGCGCGCAACGGGCGCGGCCGGGGCCGCAAGCATCGGCCCATGAGCGAGATCAACGTCACCCCGATGGTCGACGTGATGCTGGTTCTGCTCGTCATCTTCATGATCGCGGCGCCGCTCCTGACCATCGGCGTCGAGGTCGACCTGCCCGAAGCCGCGGCGCCCGAGCTGCGCGGCCAGGACGAGCCGCTCGTCGTCTCGATCGACGCCCAGGGCGTGATCTTCCTCGAGGACACGGAGGTCGCCCTCGAGGAGCTGGGACCGCGCCTGGCGGCGGTCGCGGAGAACAACCTGGAGGCCCGCGTCTTCGTGCGCGGCGACCAAGCTCTCGCCTATGGCCGCGTCATGGCGGTGATGTCGGCGATCAACGCCGCGGGGTTCGGCAACGTCGCCATGATCTCCGTGACGCCCAAGGGCGAGCCGGGCGGGTGAGCTGATGTTCCGCCGGGCCGCATGGCTGTCGGCCGGTCTGCACGTCGTGGTCGTCCTCGTGGTCTACTTCGGCGTCCCCGACCTGTTCGACCGCGAGGTCGTCGTCGAACCGTCGATCCGGGTCGAGGTTTACACCATCGCCGAGGAGACCGCGGCGCCGCCGCCGGCGCCCAAGCCCGAGGTCGAGCCGGAGCCCGAGGCACCGCCGCCGCCCGAACCCGAGCCCGAGGTCGCTGCGGTCGAGCCGCCGCCCCCGGAGCCCGAGCCCGAGGCGGAGCCTCCGCCACCGCCGGAGCCCGAGGTCGTCGAACCGGAGCCGGAGCCCGTCCCTGAGCCGGAACCGGAGCCCGAGCCGCAGCCGGAGGTCGCCGCGGCGCCGACGCCGAGGACCAAGCCGAAGCCGCCCGAGAAACCGGCGGAGGACTTTTCCTCGGTGCTCGAAACGGTGGCCCTGCTCGACAAGTCGCTCGAGGAGGCACCGCCGGCGCCCCAGCAGCAAGAGACGATGCTCGATCTCGACGCGCTCGAGGGCGCGCTCGCGCCCAACGTCGCCTCGCGGGTCACGCTGTCCGAGATCGACGCGATCCGGCGCCAGATCGAGGACAATTGGATCGTGCCCGCGGGCGCGCCCGAGGCCGAGGACCTCCAGGTCGAGATCCGCATCCAACTCGCGGTGGACGGGCGCGTGCTGAGGGCTGACATTGTCGACCAGGCGCGCATGGTCCAGACGGGCGAGGAGTTCTACCGCTCCGCCGCGGAAAGCGCGTTGCGCGCCGTGCTCAAGGCGAGCCCCTTGCACGGGCTGCCGCCGGAGAAGTACGACGCATGGCGCGACATCACGATGACCTTCGATCCGAGCAAGATGGTGGGCCAATGACGAACTTACTCCGGGGCGCCCCCCGACAGCCGATCCGCTGGCTCGCGGCGGTCCTTATCCTTGGCCTTCTCGCCCTGGCGCGCGGCGCCTCGGCCGAGCTCGCCATCGACATCACGCGCGGCGTCGTCGATCCGCTGCCGATCGCGGTCACGCGGCTGCTCGGCGGCGGCGAGACCGAGGCGATCGGCGGCGACATCGCGAGCGTCGTCGCGGCCGACCTGGAACGATCGGGCCTGTTCCGGCCGATCGACCCACGCGCCTTCATCGAGAAGCCCGAGGCGATCGCGCTGCAGCCGAGCTTCGGCGACTGGCGCCAGATCAACGCCCAGCTCCTGATCACCGGCAACGTCGCCATCGAGGCCGACGGGCGGCTGCAGGCCACGTTCCGGCTGTGGGACGTGTTCGCCGAGCAGCAGATGGTCGGCTTCACCTTCCGGACCACGCCGTCCAATTGGCGGCGCATCGCCCACAAGATCGCCGACGCGATCTACCAGCGGGTCACCGGCGAGACCGGCTACTTCGATTCGCGCCTCGTCTACATCGCCGAGAACGGTCCCGCGACGCGCCGGGTCAAGCGGCTCTCGATCATGGACCAGGACGGCGCCAACCACCGGTTCCTGACCGACGGCGCCGACCTGGTGCTGACCCCGCGCTTCTCGCCGACGGCGCAGGAGATCACCTACCTCTCGTACAACAACGACACGCCGCGGGTTTACATCTACAACATCGACACCGGGCAGCACGAAGTGCTCGGCGACTTTCCGGGTATGACCTTCGCGCCGCGCTTCTCGCCCGACGGCAATCGCGTCGTCATGAGCATGGCGTCCAGCGGCAACTCGGACATCTTCGTCATGGACCTGCGCACGCGCGACACCGCGCAACTCACCCGCGACCCCGCGATCGACACCTCGCCGTCGTTCTCGCCCGACAGCAGCCAGATCACCTTCAACTCCGATCGCGGCGGCACGCCGCAGATCTACGTCATGAACGCCGACGGCTCGAACCCGCAGCGCATTACCTTCGGCGAGGGCCGCTACTCGACGCCGGTATGGTCGCCGCGCGGCGACCTGATCGCTTTCACGCGCCAGCACAAGGGGCAGTTCTACATCGGCGTCATCCGGCCCGATGGATCGGGCGAACGCCTGCTGACCCAGAGCTACCTGGACGAAGGTCCCACCTGGTCGCCCAACGGCCGCGTGCTCATGTACTTCCGCGAGACGCCGACGCCCTCGGGCAACGTCTCGAAGCTCTTCTCGGTCGACCTCACCGGCTACAACGAGCGCCTGGTCGTGACCCCGCTCGACGGCTCCGACCCGGCCTGGTCGCCGCTGTTGCCTTAGCTCCTGGGCGTTCCGTGTAGGGGCGGCCCCCAGGTCGAAGAGCCCGGGGGTCAAAACCGCCCCTACAGGCGTCGAACGTCGCCCGGTAGGCAGGATCGCGCGGCGCGCCTATGATCGGCCGCTCGCATCGAGCGGGGGCGGTCATGGCGGACAGCGAAGGGTTTGTTCACCCCTACGTGCCGAACGCGGCGCCAGGGCCGCGTCGGAAGCTGCTCGATGCGATCGGCGTCGCCGACGTGGCCGCGCTCTATGCCGCGATCCCGGCGGACTTGCGCCTCGCGGGCCGGCTCGACCTGCCGGCGCCGCTGCCGGCGGAGCACGACCTGCGCCGGCACCTCGAAGAGCTGCTCGCGCGCAACCGGAGCGCCAAGGATCTGCTGATCTTCCGCGGCGCCGGCTGCTACTTGCACCACGTGCCGGCGCTGTGCGACGAGATCACCGGGCGCGGCGAATTCCTCACCGCCTACGCCGGCGGCACGTATTCCGACCACGGCAAGAACCAGGCCGTGTTCGAGTTCCAGAGCCTGATCGGCGAGCTGGTCGGCATGGACGTAGTCACGCCGCCGACCTACGACGGCGGGGCCGCGGCGAACTCGGCGGCGCGGATGGCGTGTCGCATCACCGGCCGGCCCGGCATCCTGGTGCCGGCGCTGATGAACCCGGCGCGGCTTTCCCAGATGCGCGGCTTCGTCAAGCCGACGACGACGCCTGTCACGGTGCGCCAGGACCCGGCGTCCGGCCTGATCGACCTCGCCGACCTCGACGCCAGGCTCGGATCGGGGATCGGCGCGGTCTTCATCGAGCAGCCGAGCTTCCTCGGCGTGATCGAGACCCAGGTCGAGGCGATCGCCGATCGCGTCCACCGCGCCGGCGCGCTTCTCGTGGTCGGGGTCGATCCGCTCGCCCTCGGCGTCCTCGCCGCCCCGGCGGATTGGGGCGCCGACATCGTGACCGGCGACATCCAGCCGCTCGGCATCCACATGCAGGCGGGCGGCGGCGCGGCCGGCTTCATCGCCACCCGCGACGAGGAACGGTTCGTCGCCGAGCTGCCGACGACGCTGATCAGCGCCGCGCCGGCCGAGGGCGGCGGCCTCGGGTTCGCCTGGTCGACGCCCGAGCGCACGTCCTACGACACGCGCCACGAGGCGACCGACTACTACGGCACGACCCAGTGGCTGTGGGGCATCGGCGCCGCGGTCTACCTCAGCCTGATGGGACCCAAGGGGCTCGCCGAGCTGGCCGAGGGCATCATGCAGCGCACGGCCTACGCGGCCGGCGCGCTCGCCGGGATCAAGGGCGTGCGCGTGCCACACCGCGATCAGGCCCTGTTCCGGGAGTTCGTGCTCGACCTGGGGCCGAGCGGGCGAACCGTTGCCCAGGTCGATCGCGCGCTGCTCGAGTGCGGGATCGTCGGCGGCTACGACCTGTCGCGCGCCCTGCCGGCGCTCGGCCAGGCCATGCTCGTCTGCGTCACGGAGGTCCACGGCAAGGACGACATCGACCGGCTCGCCGGCGTGCTCGCGGCGGTGCTGTCATGACGGACGCCGTGAACGGGTTTCACGCCGCGCGCTGGAACGAGCCGTTGATCCACGAGCTGTCCGAACCCGGCGCGCGCGGGCTGGTGCCGCCGGCGACCGATCCCGCGATCGCGGCGGCCGCGCCCGACGTTCGCGCGCGGCTGTCGAAGGTGCTGCGGCGCGCGGCGCCCCCGGCGTTGCCCGAGGTCACCCAGCACCGCATCGTGCGCCACTTCACCCGACTCGCGCAGATGACCATGGGGTTCGACGTCACCACCGACATGATGGGCACGTGCACCATGAAGTATTCGCCCAAGATGCACGACCACGTGGCGCGCCAGCCGGCGTTGGCCGACGTGCATCCCTTGCAGGACCCCTCGACCCTGCAGGGCGTGCTGGAGATCCTCTACCGGTTCAACCGCATGATGTGCGCGATCGCCGGCATGGACGAGTTCAGCTTCCAGCCGGCGAGCGGCGCCCAGGGCATCTACACCAACGCCTGCCTGATCCGCGCCTGGCATCAATCGCGCGGCGAGCTCACCAAGCGCGACGAGATCATCACCACCGCGTTCTCGCACCCGGCGGACGCGGCGACGCCCCACGTCGCCGGGTTCAAGGTGATCACCCTGATGCCGGGGCCGATGGGCTATCCCGAACTCGGCGCGCTCGAGGCCGCGCTCTCGGAACGCACCGCCGGACTGATGCTGACCAACCCGGAGGACACCGGGCAGTACAACCCGAACATCCGGGCCTTTGTCGACAAGGTCCACGTCGCCGGGGGCCTTTGTGCCTACGACCAGGCCAACGGCAACCCGCTGCTCGGCATCGCGCGCGCGGGCGACGCCGGGTTCGACCTCTGCCAGTTCAACCTGCACAAGACGTTCTCGGCGCCCCACGGCTCGATCGGGCTCGGCTGCGCCGCGGTCGGCGTCAAGCAGCCGCTGCGGCACTTCCTGCCGCGCCCCGTCGTCACCTTCGACGGCACCCGCTACGGGCTGGACGACGACCGGCCCGACGCGATCGAGCGCATCCGCGCCTTCCTCGGCAACGTGCCCACGGTGGTCAAGGCGTACGCCTGGGTCATGAGCCTGGGCGCCGAGGGCCTGCGCGCGGTCGCCGAGACCGCGGTGCTCAACAACAACTACATGCTCGCCAACATCCGGCGCATTCCGGGCGTGGCGATCCCATGGCCCGACAACACCCTGCCCAAGCTCGATCAGGTCCGCTACAGCTGGGCGCCGCTGTTCGAGGCGACCGGCGTGACGACCATGGAGATCGAGCAGCGCCTGGTCGATTACGGCGTCCAGCACTACATGCCGAGCCACGTGCCCGTGCTGGTGCCGCAGCCGTTCACCATCGAGCCCGGCGAATCGCTCACCATCGAGGAAATGGATCACATGATCGCCGCGCTCCGGCGCATCGCCGAGGAGGCGCGCGAGAACCCCGACGTCGTGCGGAGCGGTCCGCACAACGGCTCGGTCGCGCGCATCGACGACGGCATACCCAACGACCCCGAGACCTGGGCCTTCACTTGGCGCGCCCTCGAGAAGAAGCGCGCCGCGTGGGCCCAGGAGCGCAACGCCAAGGCGTCGCGCCACGCGGGGTATTGAGCGACGGATGAAGTACGGGCGTTCTCGAGGCTCGCTCTTCGAGACGCGTGCCTTCGGCACGCTCCTCAGAGCGAACGGACTGGGGCCGGAACCCGTTCGTCCTGAGGCGTGGGGGCGGTTGCCCCCCGCCCCCACGCGGAGGCCCGTCTCGAAGGACGAACGGGGTCATCTCCCGCTGGTGCCGACGGACTCGGGCGCGTCTTGACGAATCCCCGCGTCGGCGTCCTGGTCAACCCGATCGCCGGGCTGGGCGGCCGGGTCGGGCTCAAGGGAACCGATGGCCCTGAGGTCGTCGCCCGGGCGTTGGCACTGGGCGCTCGACCCATGGCGGCGACGCGCATGGCCGAGGCCCTGGCGGCCTTGCGCGAGCGGGTTCCCCACCTGAGCGCGATGGCCGGCTCCGGAGCGATGGGCGAAGACTCCGCGCATGCAGCCGGGCTGCGAACTGACGTGATCCCGATCGGCGCGGGCCCGACGACTGGTCCCGATGACACCGTTGCCGTGGCGCGCGTGCTCGCGGACCGAGCCGTCGAACTCCTGCTGTTCGCCGGCGGCGACGGCACGGCGCGCGACGTCTTGCGCGCGCTCGGCGACGCCGTTCCGGTGATCGGCGTGCCCGCCGGCGTCAAGATGCACTCGGGCGTGTTCGCCGCGAGCCCGCGCGCCGCCGCCGACCTCGCCGCCGCGTTTCTCGCCGGCCGCGCCGCGCTCGCCGACCTCGAGGTCATGGACCTCGACGAGGACGCCTATCGCGCCGGTCGGGTCTCGGCGCGCCTCTACGGCACCCTGCGCGGGCCATACCGACGCGACCTCGTGCAAGGCGTCAAGGTCGGCGGCGTCACCGGCGACGAGGCGGTCGTCGCGGGCGCCGCCACTGAGGTCGCCGAACGCATCGGACCGGCGACACTCGCGATCCTCGGCCCCGGCACGACCATGCGCGCGGTCGCGCACGCGCTTGGCGTCGCCAAGACGCTGCTCGGCGTCGACCTCGTGCGGGGCGGATTGGTGGTCGAGGCGGACGCGAGCGAAGCGGACATCCTCGCCGCCCTCGACGGCGCTTCCAGCGCACGCATTGTCGTCGCGCCGATCGGCGGGCAAGGTCACATCCTGGGGCGCGGCAACCAGCAGCTCAGCCCGTCGGTCGTTCGCCGCGTCGGCCTCGATCGCCTCGTCGTCGTCGCGACGCCGGCGAAGCTCGCCTCGCTGCACGACCAAACTCTCAGGGTCGACACTGGCGATGCCGCGCTCGACCGCGAGCTCGTGGGCTTCCGTCGCGTCGTCACCGGCAAGGGCACCGAGGCGGTGTGCCGCGTGCAAGCCTGAGCCACGGCGAAGGACCGAGGCTCACGGAAAGGGACCCATTCAAGTCAGTCGTCATTGCGAGGAGGGCTTTGCCCGACGAAGCAATCCACGGCCGCGGACTCCGCCGGGCACGGGGCACTGGATTGCTTCGCCTTCGGCTCGCAATGACGACGGTGGATACGGGATTAGCGGCGGGAATCTCTGCTACTGTCGGCCGCGACATCGAGGAGGAACGGATGCCCGAGGCGGCGGAGCGGCGGGAACGGGGCGGGGTCAGGGCGCGGCAGGGTCGGGGCGCGCCGCGCGACTCCGTGCGCCAGCTCCCCTGGCGCGAGACGATCAACCCGTACCCGCCGATGGAGATCATCTCCGCCGATCAGCTCGAGGCGATCCACGAGGCGGGCTTGCGCATCCTCGAGGAGCTCGGCATGCGGATTCTGCTGCCCGAGGCGCGCGCGATCTACCGCGCGGCCGGGGCGCGCGTCGACGACGCCGAGCAGATGGTCTTCATGGACCGTGGCCTGGTCATGGACTCGCTCGCCAACGCGCCGCCCTCGTTTCTGCTCCACGCGCGCAACCCGCTGCGCACCCGTACGCTGGGCGAGCGCGTCGTCAACTTCGCCAACGTCGGCGGCGCGCCCTACGTCTCGGACCTCGATCGCGGCCGCCGGCCCGGCATCTTCGAGGACTATTGCAACCTCCTGAAGCTCGCCCAGAGCCTCAACGTCGTCCACATTCCGGCCGGCTACGCGCCCGAGCCCCAGGACGTGCCCGTTGCGGTCCGCCACATGGTCGCCATGAAGGCGCTGGTCCGGCTCACCGACAAGGCGCTGTTCGGGTTTTCGCTGAGCCAGCAGCGCATCTTCGACAACATCGAGATGGCGCGAATCGCGCGCGGCGTCGACGCCGCGACGCTCAACCGTGAGCCGAGCCTCTATACCATCGTCAACACCAACTCGCCGCGCCAGCTCGACCGGCCCATGCTGTGGGGCATCATCGAGATGGCGCGCGCCAACCAGGTCGTGTGCGTGACCCCATTCACGCTCGCCGGCGCCATGGCGCAGCAGCACGCCGAGGCGATGGCGGGGTTGGCGCTCGCCCAGATCGTCCGGCCCGGCGCGCCGGTGATCTACGGCGGCTTCACCTCGAACGTCGACATGAAGTCGGGCGCGCCGGCGTTCGGCACGCCCGAGTACGTCAAGGCGGCGATGATCGGCGGCCAGCTCGCGCGCCGCTTGAACCTGCCCTATCGCACGTCCAACACCAACGCCTCGAACGCGCCCGACGTGCAGTCGGCCTACGAGGGCGCGATGTCGCTGTGGGGCGCGGTGCTTGGCGGCGGCAACCTGATCGTGCACGCGCTCGGCTGGCTCGAGGGCGGGCTCGTGGCGAACTACGAAAAGTACGTCATCGACGCCGAGATGTGCCAGATCATGCTGTCCTTTCTCGAGCCCGAGGTGGTCGACGACGGCACGCTCGCGCTCGACGCCATGCGCGAGGTCGCGCCCGGCGGGCACTACTTCGGCGCCGCCCACACGCTCGCGCGCTACGAGACCGCGTTCTACGCGCCCATGCTGTCCGACTGGCGCGCCTTCCAGCACTGGGAGGCCGACGGTTCGGTCGATGCGACGCACCGCGCCAACAAGCTGTGGAAGCGCCTGCTCGCCGACTACGAGGCGCCACCGCTCGACCCGGGTATTGCCGAGGAGCTTGCCGCCTTCATCGCCAAGCGTACCGAAGAAGGTGGCGCGCCGATCCAGTGACGGCGCGCCCCAGTTGACACGCTTTCCGCCATATCCTACGCGACGGCAAAGGGACGGGGGGCGCCATGGACATCCACGAGTACCAGGCGAAGGAGCTGCTCGCCGGCTTCGGCGTCGCCGTGCCGCGCGGCGGGCTTGCCTACAGCCCCGAGCAGGCGGCGTACCGGGCGCAGGAAATCGGCGGCGAGCGCTGGGTCGTCAAGGCCCAGGTCCACACCGGCGCGCGCGGCAAGGCCGGCGGCATCAAGCTGTGCAAGGACGACCACGCGGTCAGCCGCGCCGCCGACGAACTCTTGGGCAAGCGGCTCGTCACCGAGCAGACCGGCCCGCGCGGCAAGCTGATCCACAGGCTCTACGTCGAGGAGGCGCTGCCGATCGAGCGCGAGCTCTATCTCGGCCTCGTGCTCGACCGCAAGACCGAGCGGGTCATGGTCGTGGCCTCGGCGGCGGGCGGCATGGAGATCGAGGACATCGCCCACGACAAGCCCCAATCGATCATCCGCGCGAGCGTCGATCCCGCCGCCGGCATGAAGTCGTTCCAGGCGCGCGAGATCGCCTTCGGGCTCGGGCTTTCGGGCGCGCTGGTGAGCCAGGCGGTGACGACGCTGATGGGCTGCTACCGCGCCTTCGTCGAGCTCGACGCGACCATGGTCGAGATCAACCCCCTGGTCGTCGTCTCGGGCCCGCGCCTCGTCGCGCTCGACGCCAAGATGACCTTCGACGACAACGCGCTGTTTCGCCGCCCGCACATCGCCGAGCTGCGCGACAAGTCCCAGGAGGACCAACGCGAGCGCGACGCCGCCGACCGCGGGCTTTCCTACGTCGGGCTCGACGGCAACATCGGCTGCATCATCAACGGCGCCGGGCTCGCCATGGCGACCATGGACATGATCCAGCACGCCGGGGGCGAGCCAGCGAACTTCCTCGACATCGGCGGCGGCGCCTCGCCCGAGCGGGTCGCCAAGGCGTTCAACCTGGTGCTGTCGGACGCCAACGTCCAGACCGTGCTGGTCAACATCTTCGCCGGCATCAACCGCTGCGACTGGGTCGCCCAGGGCGTCGTCCAGGCGCTCCAGAAGAAGCCCGCCCACGTCCCCGTGGTGGTCCGCCTGGCCGGCACCCACGTCGAGGAGGGCCGGCGCATCCTGAACGAGAGCGGGCTGCCGATCCTCACCGCCGACAGCCTCGCCGACGCGGCCGAGCACGCGGTCACCGCCGGGAAGGGCGCGCGCCCCAGA
>JBBDQV010000181.1:0-19336 GCA_040905845.1 Alphaproteobacteria bacterium
CGCCCTGACGCCCGCAGTGGTCCCCGAGCCGCCCGGGCTGATCGTGGCCGACGTGAGCTTCATCAGCCTGACGGTCGCGCTGTCGGCGGCGCTCGCGCTCGCCGCGCCCGACGCGCGGCTGGTCGCGCTGATCAAGCCGCAGTTCGAGGTCGGCAAGGGTAAGGTCGGCAAGGGCGGCATCGTGCGCGACCCGGCGCTCCACGCGGCGGCGTGCGAGCGCGTGCGCGGCTTCCTCGAAGCGTCCGGCTGGCCCGTGCTGGGCCTGATCGAGAGCCCGATCACCGGCGCCGACGGCAACGTGGAATTCCTGATCGCGGCGCGACGCGGCCGCGAAACGCCGAGTGCCCCGCCGGACGCGGAGTGCTAGCATGATTGAAACGACGCGCCCTCTGGACGCGGCCGTGCGGATCAACAATAAACAGGGAGTGCCCGATGAGTTACCAGCGCGTTCTCGACGAATTCAAGCGCGGCACCGTCGATCGCCGCACCCTCGGCAAGGCCATGGCCTCGCTCGGCCTGGCCACCGCCATCGCGCCGATCGCCGGGCCGGCGCGCGCCGAGGCCAAGATGCCTCTCTATTTCACCTGGAGCGGCTACGAGATCCCCGAACTGCATCCGCCATTCGTGACCAAGTACGGCAGGCAGATCGACTTCACGAACTTCGCCGATGAAGACGAGGCGTTCTCCAAATTGCGCGCCGGCTTCCAGGTGGACTTGGCGCATCCCTGCACCAGTAGCATGAACATCTGGACTGATGGCGGCGTGGTCATACCGATCGACACCAGCCGGCTTTCGAACTGGGAGAACCTGTTCCCGGCGTTGCAGACCCAGGCGGGCGTTGTCTACAACGACCAAGTGATGTTCGCGCCCACCGACTGGGGCAACTCCTCGATCGTCTACCGCACCGACCTGGTGGACGCCGAGGAAAGCTGGGCGATGCTGTTCGACGAACGCTATGCCGGGAAGATCTCGCCGTGGGATTCGACCTCGAACATCCAAGCGGCGGCCGTGATTCTCGGGCTCGACCCGCTGAACATTCCCGACGAGGCGATGTATGGCCAGATCACGGACATGCTGCGCAAGCAGCGGGAGATCACACGTGACTACTGGTCAACTGCGACCGAGCTCGACCAGATGATCGCCTCGGGCGAAGTGGTGATCGCCTACGCCTGGAACGAGACCTATAAGCGGCTCAAGGAGCAGGGTGTCCCGGTCGCCTACGCCAGACCCAAGGAAGGCATCTGGGGCTGGTGCTGCGGCATCGTCCGGATCAAGGGCGGCGAGGGCGACGAGCAGATGCAGTACGACTTCATCGACGCCTGGCAGTCGCCCGAAGCCGGCAAGAACCTGATCGAGATGTACGGCTACGGCCATTCCAACAAGAAATCGTTCGAGATCGCGGATCCCGCGGTGGTTGACAGTCTGGGCCTGACCAACCCGGAGGCGCTGATGGCCGGGAGCATGTTCTTCGGGCCGATCGAGCCGGTCCAGAACGAGAAGCAGGTCAAGCTCTGGGAGGAGATCCGCGCCGGGTCGTAGGCGGATTTCGCTTCCTCGCTGCCTCCACCCACCCTCCCCCTTGACGGGGAGGGCCGGGGTGGGGGTGATCACGCCCGCTTCAGTCACCCGAGGAATCGTTCGATTTCCTCGGCCGTCTCGTTGGGGCGTTCCTCGGCCAGGTAGTGGCCCGCGGGCAAGCCGCGGCCCGTGACCGGGCCGTCGGCGCAGGCGCGCCAGGTGCCGAGCATGTCGTGGCCGCGCCAGACCGGGTTGCGCTCGCCCCACATGACGTGGACGGGACAGCCGAGGCGCCGGCCGGCTGCGCGGTCGGCGCGGTCGTGCGCGAGGTCGATCGTCGCGCCGGCGCGGTAGTCCTCGCACATCGCGTGGACCATCGCCGGGTCGCGGTAGCAGCGCTCATACTCGGCCATGCACGCCGGATCGAAGATGGTCTCGGAGACGGGGTCTCCGCTCCAGCCGGTCATCTTGTGTCGTAGATAGAAGATCGGGTCGCCGGCGATCAGGCGCTCGGGCAGCGGCGCCCGCTGGGTCAGGAAGAACCAGTGGTAGTAGGTCATGGCAAACCCCATGTCGGTCGCTTCGTAGGTGGCCAGCGTCGGCAGGATGTCGAGCAGGATGGCGCGCAAAACCCGATCGGGGTGGTCCAATGCCATCCGATGCAGCGTGCGCGCGCCGCGATCGTGGCCGACCGCCGCGAAGCGCGCGTGGCCGAGCGACTCCATCAGCGCGACCTGATCCTCGGCCATGGCGCGGAAGCTGTAGGGCGCGTGGTCCGCCTCGGTCGGC
This sequence comes from Alphaproteobacteria bacterium, assembly GCA_040905845.1. GTDB lineage: Bacteria > Pseudomonadota > Alphaproteobacteria > SP197 > SP197 > VGDP01. The sequence goes on from JBBDQV010000181.1 coordinate 2,308, forward strand.
GGCTTGTCGCTGTCGCCGTAGCCGCGCAGGTCGGGCATGACCAGGGTGAAGCGCCGGGCGAGGCGGGGCGCCACCTTGGCCCACATGACGTGGCTCTGGGGCATGCCGTGGAGCAGCAGGAGCGGCGGACCTTCGCCGCCGATGCGGAAGGCGATCGCGACGCCGGTCGCGACCTTGCGCCGCTCGAACCGGAATGCCCCGAACAGGCTGGCGATGGCCAAGGGATTTACCCCCCACGCCCGCGGCCGTGGTAGGCGCGATTGGGCCGCATGTCGACGGCGGCGGCCAGCCGGTTCGACATGTTGTAGAACGCAGCGACCTCGGCGATGTCCCAGATGTCCCGGTCGGAGAACCCCGCCTTGCGCAGCCTGGCGCGATCGGACTCTTCGATCTCGTGGCTCCGCTCGGTCAGCTTCCAGGCGAAGTCGAGCATCGCGCGCTGGCGCCGCGCGAGCTTGGCGACGCGGTAGTTCATCACCAGCATCTCGCCGAGCTCGGCGTTGCCCGAGAGCTCGCGCACGGCGGCGCCGTGGGCGACCAGGCAGTAGAAGCAGCGGTTCACCGAGGAGACCACGACCGCGATCATCTCGCGTTCGAGCTTCGAGAGCCCGGACTCGCCCAGCATGACCTCGTTGGTGTAGCGCCCGAAGCGGCGGAGCTTCTCGGGCCGGATCGTGTAGGCGCGAAGCACGTTGGGAACCAGCCCCAGCTTCTCCTCGCATTTCGCGAAAAGTTCCCTGATGTCGTCGTCGAGCCGACGCTGGTCGGGCAGCTTCAGTGCCATGACCGGCTCGGGCGCGCGCTTGGCCGGCCCGCGGCGCCCTGCCACGGTCACGCTCCGCCGCATTGCGCGCGGTGGCGCAGCAGGTGGTCGGCGAGCACGCACGCCATCATGGCCTCGCCCACGGGCACCGCGCGGATGCCGACGCACGGGTCGTGGCGGCCCTTGACCACGACGTCGATCTCGTTGCCGTGGCGATCGACGCCCTTGCGCGGGATCAGGATCGAGCTGGTCGGCTTGACCGCGAAGCGGACGACGACGTCCTGGCCGGTCGAGATGCCGCCCAGGATGCCGCCGGCGTGGTTCGCGAGGAACGCCACCCGGCCGTCCTTCATGCGCATCTCGTCCGCCGCCGCTTCGCCCGGCAGCGCGGCGGCCGCGAAGCCGTCGCCGATCTCGACGCCCTTGACCGCGTTGATGCTCATCATCGCGGCGGCGAGCTCGGCATCGAGCTTGCCATAGATCGGCGCGCCCAGGCCTACGGGCACGCCCGAGGCGACGACCTCGATCACCGCGCCGGCCGAGGACCCCTTCTTGCGCACGCCGTCGAGAAACGCCGCCCATGCGCGCGCGGCCTCCGCGTCGGGCGCGAAGAACGGGTTGCGCTCGACCTCGGCCCAGTCCCAGCGCGCGCGATCGACCGGGTGCGGGCCGACCTGGATCAACGCGCCCCGGATCGTGACGCCGGCGCCCAGCACCTTGCGCGCGATGGCGCCGGCCGCGACGCGCATGGCGGTCTCGCGCGCGCTCGCCCGCCCGCCGCCCCGGTGGTCCCTGATCCCGTACTTGGCGAGGTAGGTGTAGTCGGCGTGGCCGGGCCGGAACTGATCGCGGATCGCATCGTAATCCTTGGAACGCGGGTCCTCGTTCGCGATGGCGAGCGTGATCGGCGTGCCGGTGGTGCGCCCCTCGAACACGCCGGACCGGATGCGCACCGCGTCGCTTTCGCGCCGCTGGGTCGTGTGGCGCGACTGGCCCGGCTTGCGGCGGTCGAGATAGGGCTGGATGTCGGTTTCGGCCAGCGCGATGCCCGGCGGCGCCCCATCGACGACACAGCCGATCTCCGGCCCGTGACTCTCGCCCCAGGTGGTGACGCGGAACAGGTGGCCGAAGGTGTTGTGGGACATGACTCGTTCTTAGCGACCGATTGCGAATGCACGGTCCCTTAATTCTCACGACCGTCATGCCCGGCCTTGTGCCGGGCATCCACGTCCTTGTTTGTCCGAAGGCGTGGATGGCCGGGTCAAGCCCGGCCATGACGACCAAGGAAATCCGCCGTCAAGACTTTCTCGAACGTTCTCTTATACCAGCGTTCGGGACGGCAAACCCCCTTCCGCGTCATGGCCGGCCCATTACGCCCCCACGATCAGAGGATAGTCGAACGAGTCACCGGCGGCCTCGAACTGTACGCCTTCAAGGTCCTCGCCCCTGGCCTTGAGCAGCTTCCTCGCGACATCGCGGGCGATCTCGAGCGTTTCCGCGATCGTCCGTCCCTGGGCGACAAGGCCTTGAATGCGGTCGCTCGTCGCGAGGTAAACGCCTTCCGGCAGCCTTTCGATGGGGATGGGGATGACCTGTTCCACGATGACGATCTCCAGAATTCCATGACCGGTACGTCACACCACAGAGATGTCGGGCGCGTCCGGGTTCTTCATGCCGACGATGTTGTAGCCGCAGTCGACGTGGTGGATCTCGCCGGTCACCGCGGTGCCGAGGTCGCTCAGCAAATAGACCGCGGCGCCGCCGACCTCCTCGATGGTCACGTTGCGGCGGAGCGGCGAGTTGTACTGGTTCCATTTCAAGATATAGCGGAAGTCGCCGATGCCCGAGGCGGCGAGCGTCTTGATCGGCCCGGCCGAGATGGCATTGACGCGAATCGCGCGGTCGCCGAGATCGGCGGCGAGGTAGCGCACGCTCGCCTCGAGCGCGGCCTTCGCCACGCCCATCACGTTGTAGTGCGGCATGACCCGCTCGGCGCCGTGGTAGCTCAGCGTGAGCAGGCTGCCGCCGCCGTCCATCAGCGCCACGGCGTGGCGACAGACCGACGTGAACGAGTAGCACGAGATCGCCAGGGTGCGCGTGAAGTTGTCGAGCGAGGTGTCGATGTACTTGCCCTTGAGTTCTTCCCTGTCGGAGAAGGCGATGGCGTGGACGACGAAGTCGAGCCGGCCCCAGCTCTGCTTCAGGGTCGCGAAGACGCTTTCGAGGCTCGCCGTCTCGGTGACGTCGCATTCGAGCACGATGTCGGAGCCGACGCCGGCGGCGAGCGGGCGAACGCGCTTCTCGAGCGCCTCGCCCTGATACGTGAACGCCAGCGCCGCGCCGTGCTCGGCGAGCCGGCTCGCGATCCCCCAGGCGATCGAGCGATCGTTGGCGACGCCCATGATCAGGCCCCGCTTCCCGGCCATCAGCCCGGACGCTGTCATGTCCCGCCCCCCTACGCATGACGCGCGAGGCCGCATCCTACACGAAGCCCTCGCTCCGACGGCAATCCATCAGCCGGTCGACGGCCAGTTCCACGCGCGGTAGCGCTCGCGCAGCGCCGTTTTCAGGAACTTGCCGGTGGAGGTGCGCGGGATCTCGTCGATGAAGACGTAGGCGTCGGGCAGCCACCACTTGGCGAAGCGCCCGGCCAGGTGGGCCGTGAGCTCGTCGGGCGCGGCCGACTTGCCCTCGCGCAGGACGACCGCGGCCAGCGGGCGTTCCAGCCACTTCGGGTGGGGCACAGCGATGACCGCCGCCTCCTTGACCGACGGGTGGTCCATGAGCGCGCCTTCGAGCGCCTGCGAGCTGATCCACTCGCCGCCGGACTTGATCAGGTCCTTGGCCCGGTCGGTGAGCGCGATGTAGCCCTCGGAATCGATGGTGGCAATGTCGCCGGTGGCGAACCAGCCGTCCTCGGTCCATTTCTCGGGCTCCTCGCCGCCATGGTACGCGGCCGCGACCCACGGGCCGCGCAACTGCAGCTCGCCCGTGCTTGCGCCGTCCCATGGCGCGACGCCCTGGTCGTTGACGATTCGCGTCTCGACGAAGGGCAAGGGAAAGCCCTGCTTGCACAGCAACGCGTAGCGCGCGTCGCACGGGTGGTCGGCATCCTCCATGTGGCGCTTGACCAGCGTGATCGAACCGACCGGCGTGGTCTCGGTCATGCCCCAGCCATGGATGCCGCGCGCGCCCATGGCCTCGATGTCGCGCCACAGCGATTCGGGCGCCGCCGCGCCGCCCGACACGATCCTGATCCCGGGCGCGAGCGGCCAGCGCGACGGCGCCTCCTTGTACTTGTTGACGACGCCGAGCCAGATCGTCGGCACGCCGGCGGTGAATGTCACCTGTTCCCTGGTCATCAGGTCGAGCAGGCTCTCGGCGTCGAGGAAGGGGCCGGGCAGGACCAGCTTGGCCCCGGCCAGCGTCGAGGTGAACGGCAGGCCCCAGGCGTTGACGTGGAACATCGGGACGACCGGCATGACCGTGTCGCGGTGGCCGAGCCCGCACACGTTGGTCATCGCGCCGGTCATGGAATGGAGGACGATCGCGCGGTGCGAGTAGACGACGCCCTTGGGCCGGCCGGTGGTGCCCGAGGTGTAGCACATGGCCGCCGGGTCGTTCTCGCCGAGGTCGGGCAATGGGCGTGTTCCGTCGGCGCCGGCGAGCACGTCCTCGTAGCGCAGATCGCCCGCCGGCACCGGCTCGGAGCCGATCGAGACGACGATGACGAGATCGAGCGCGACCCGATCGCGGAACTTGGCCAGCAGCGGGAGCAGCACGTCGTCGACGATGAGGAACCGGTCGCCGGCATGGCCGACGATGTAGGCGATGTCGTCCGGGTTGAGCCTCAGGTTGAGCGTGTGGAGCACGCCTCCGGCCATCGGAACGCCGAAATAGGCCTCGAGATGGGCGTGGTGGTTCCACATCAACGTGGCGACCCGATCGCCGCGCCGATGCCCGAGGCCTACCAGCGCCCGCGCGAGCGCGCGCGCGCGCCGCTCGACATCGCCGTAGGTGGTCCGATGGAGCGACCGGTCGGCCATGCGCGAGACGATCTCGACACCCGGGAACAGTCGGCCCGCCCGCTCCAAGAGCGGCGGCACCGTCAGCGGAGTGTCCATCATGGTGTGCTTGATCACGCGATCCTCCCGCTCGGTCGATGTTCCGGTGCCACCGGCGCCGGGTCAAGCGGCGGCGCGAAAATCAGGAACAGGCTTTCGCCAGGATCCGTTCGCGCACGTCGGCGGGTTCGCGGGCGAGCGCTTCGATCAGCGCGCGCACGTCGCGCCTGGCCGCGTGGAGCTGGTCGACGAGCGAGAGCACGAGCGGCACGGCCTCGGAGCCGACCTCGAAGTCGACCCGGACCTCGTGGATCAGACGGGCGCGGGCGACGTCGATCTCGCCGAACTCCCAGGCGTCGCCGGAGCGCACCGGGCGCACCCAGCCCTCGGCGACCCACGCCTCGAGCTCGCTTTCCGTGACCGCGACCAGGCGCGCGAGCTCGGCCAGCGCGACCGTCACCGCTGCGTCTCCGTCCGCTTGACCGTGTAGGGATGGTCGCGGCCCCAGCGCTCGACGAAGGCGGCGAGCTCGGCGTCCGGCTGCTCCGGCAGGACGACTTGGAGTACAACGAACTGGTCGCCGCGCGTGCCGGTGCGGCGATCCTTGACCCCCTTGCCCTTGAGCCGGAGCACCGTGCCGGTGTTGGAGCCCTTGGGCACGGTCAGGGTGACCGAGCCCTCGATCGTCGGAACCGCGACCCTGGCGCCCTGCACGGCCTCGGGCAGGGTGACGCGGACCGTCACGCGCAGGTTGTCGCCATCGCGCCGGAATACCGGGTCGGGCGTGACCGAGACGCGGACCAAGGCGTCGCCCGGCTCGCCGCCGCCCAGCCCCGGTCGGCCCTGACCGGCGAGGCGCAGGGTCTGGCCGTCGTCGATCCCGGCCGGAATCGCGACGTCGAGCGTCCGGCCGTCGGGCATCGTGACGCGCCGCTTCGCGCCGAGCGCGGCCTCGCGCAAGCCCACCGAAAGATCGTAGCTGACATCGCCGCCGCGCATGCGCAGCCCGCCGCGCCGGCCAGATCCCGCCCCGCCGAACAGATCGGCGAACACGTCGCCCAGGTCGTCGAACGGCGCCCCGGCCTCCTGGTACTTGCGGCCCGCCTCGCCGCCGGCGTAAGTGCGGTAGAAGCGGCGCTCGGCAGTTTCGGCGCCGGTCGCGTCGATCTCGCCCCGGTCGTAACGCGCCCTCTTGTCGGCATCGGACAGGATGCCATAGGCCGCCGTGACCTCCTTGAAGCGGGCCTCCAGGCCCGCCTTGCCGGGGTTCAGGTCCGGGTGCAGCTCCTTGGCGAGCTTGCGGTAGGCGCGCTTGATCGCCTCGGCCGAGGCGTCGCGCTTGACGCCGAGGACCTCGTAGAGATCACGCATCGCGATCCGGGCGCGGCAGGCGGCGCTAGTTGACGACCTTCCACGACCCGTCGGGTTGCCGGCACGCGGTGCCGTACGCGGTCTCGGTCTGGCCGCCGACGGTGACGGTCTGCTGGTACTCGCGGCAGTACTCGCCCGAAGCGGTCTGGTATGTGGTCGTCGGGGTGATCGAGCCCGAGTTGCCGCTGTCGGGGTTGGACCAGGTGCCCGACCGCCCGGTCGGCGACGACTCCAGCGTATTCTGGGCCGCTTGGTCCGCGTAGGCCTGATCGGCCTTGTCGAGCGAGGCGCCGATCTCCTTGCCGAGAAACGCGCCGAGCAACGTACCCCCGGCCACGGCGGCGAGCTGCCCCGAGCCGCTGCCGATCTGGGCGCCCGCGAGGCCCCCGAGGCCGGCGCCGAGCAGGGTGCCGAGGTTCTCCTTGGGTCCTTCACCGGCGCACGCCGCGACAGTCAGGCCCAGCGCCGTGGCCACGGCCAGGATGCGAAGGGACATGGTTCACCACCTCCAGATATGCGTCGCGGAACCAGCCGGTTGTGGCTTTCCCGGCGCCACCACACTATACCAAATACTGACGGAACGATGGCGCGCTTTCCGCCGTCGCCGCCGCCTCGAACCGCCATATGGTGTGGCGCATTCCATCTGTGAAGATGGCGGAGGTCGAGGCCGCGAGGACCGAGCAGACGATGCCCACCGACGAGACCGATCCGTTCGAGCGCTTCGAGGCGTGGTACCGCGAGGCGGCCCAGTGTGGCCTCAAGGAGCCGACCGCCGTGGCGCTCGGCACGGCCGACCCGAACGGCCAGCCCTCGGTGCGCATGGTTCTGCTCAAGGGATTCGACCGCGAGGGTTTCGTCTTCTTCACCAACCTCGAGAGCCGCAAGGGGCGCGAGCTCGCCACCAACCCGAAGGCCGCGCTCTGCTTCTACTGGATGCCGCTCGGCCGGAGCGTGCGAGTGTGGGGCGCCGTCGAGCGGGTCGGCGCGCAAGAGGCGGACGCCTACTTCGCGACCCGCGCGCGTAACAGCCAGATCGGTGCCTGGGCCTCGCGGCAGTCCCGCCCGCTCGAATCGCGCCACGCCCTCGAGAAGCGCGTGGCCCAGTTCGCCCTCAAGCACGCCATCGGCGCGGTGCCGCGACCCGATCACTGGTCCGGGTTCCGCGTCGCGCCCGACTCGATCGAGTTCTGGCAGGAGCGCCCGTTCCGCCTGCACGACCGGCTCGTCTACCAGCGGGACGCGGCGGGCTGGCGCACCGAGCGCCTCTACCCCTAGGAGCACGACGATGGCCCAGACGTCCGATGCCGCCGTGGGAGCCGCGCCCATGCGGCATGCGCGCTTGCTCCAGGCGGCGACGGCGGCGTCCGTGGCCATCGCCACGCTGCTGATCCTCGGCAAGCTCGTCGCATGGCTGTTCACCGGCTCGGTCAGCCTGCTGTCGAGCCTGATCGACTCGCTGATGGACGTGGCCGCCTCGCTCGTCAACCTGGTCGCGGTTCGTCACGCGCTGACCCCGCCGGACCGCGAGCATCGCTTCGGCCACGGCAAGGCCGAGCCCCTGGCGGGACTGGCCCAGGCCGCGTTCATCACCGGCTCGGCCCTGTTCCTGCTCGTCGAAGCGGTTCATCGCCTGGTCACGCCCCGGCCGATCGAGGCCGGCGCCATCGGCATCGCGGTCATGGCGGTCTCGATGGCCCTGACCATCGGGCTGGTTCTGTTCCAGAACTTCGTGGTGCGCCGCACCGGTTCGACGGCGATCGACGCCGACGCGCTGCATTACCGGACCGACGTCATGGTCAACGGCGCCGTCATCGTCGCGATCCTGCTGTCTGACCGATTCGGCTGGACGTGGGCCGACCCGGTTTTCGCCCTGGCCATCGTGGTCTACATCCTGGTGGGCGCCACCCGCATCGCGAGGCGCTCGCTCGATCTGCTCATGGACCGCGAATTCGCGGAGGCCGACCGGGCCAGGATTCGCGACATCGTGCTCGACCATCCGGATTCGCGCAACATGCACGAGCTCAGGACGCGCTCCTCCGGCGTCCAGCCGTTCATCCAGTTCCACCTCGAGCTCGACGCGCATCTATCGCTGCTGCGCGCCCACGAGATCGCCGACGAGATCGAGGCGCGGGTCAAGGCCGCGTTCCCCGGCGCCGAGGTCATCATCCACCAGGATCCGGCGGGGTTCGAGGCGCCGCCGGCCTCGCTGGCGAGCGGGCCGTGAACGCGAAAGGGGTTCACCCGTCGGCGCCTAGAGCAATATCCGATCGGATGGAATTGCTCTCGATTCAACGAGCCAGAGCAGCATCCGATCGGCGGATCGCCGGTGGCGATTCCACTCGATCGGATGCTGCTCTAGTATGCGAAATTGACGCGCCGCGGGCCGACGGGTTGATCGGAGCCAAGGCGCGGACGAGATGACGGGATCGACCATCACCGGCACCGAGGCTCAAGGCGGGCCGTGGCTCGCCCATCTGCCGCTCGGCATCGCGGCGTTCGACGCCGGCGATCGATTGGTGCTCGCCAACCCGCGTGCCTTCGACCTGCTGGGCGGCCTGGTCGGCGAGCTTCGGCTGGGCACCGCCTATGGCGACATCCTGCGCCACCTGTCCCGCTCCGCCGCCGTCGATCGGGGCGAGCAATCGGCCGGCGCGTGGACCGAGCGGAGGCTCGCGGCCGAGGACGAGGCGTCCTGGGAACTCGTCTTGCGCGACGGCCGATCGTTCCGGATCGACCAGCGCCGGTTGCCCGACGGCGGCCGATTCGCCGCGATCGTCGACATCACGGCGCTGCGCCAAGGGGAGCGCCAGATGCAGCGGCTGACGACGATTGGCATCGCGCTGTCGGCGGAGAAGGACCTGAACGGGCTGCTCGAGATGATCCTGCTCGAGGCCAAGGCGATCGCCAACGCCGACGGCGGCACGATCTACCTGGTACGCGAATCGACGGCGGGCAAGCGCCCCGACGGGCTGATCGACCGGCGCGCCGGCGGCGACCGGCGCCACCGGGACCGCCGGCGCGCCGAACACGGCCCGCCGGCCGGCCAGGCCGAGCGCCGCGTCCCCGCCCAGCGGCGCGACACACACGACCGGCGCCGGCCGCGCCACCAGCTCGAGTTCGCCATCGTGCGCAACGACACCCTCGGCGTCGCGCTCGGCGGGACCACGGGCGCGGCGATCGCGTTCCCGGCGATCGCGCTCTACGACCCGGCGACCGGCGCGCCCAACTTCGGCAACGTCGCGACCTACGCCGCGATCACCGGCGAATCGGTCAACATCCCCGACGCCTACAACGCCGCCGGGTTCGACTTCTCGGGCACGCGCCGGTTCGACGAGATGAACCGCTACCGCTCGGTCTCGTTCCTGACCATCCCGATGCTCAACAAGGCCGACGAGGTGATCGGCGTCCTGCAGCTCATCAACGCGCGCGAGCGCGGCGGCTCGACGGCGATCCCGTTCGACCGGCGCCACCAGCAGATGATCGAATCGCTCGCCTCGCAGGCCGCGGTCGCGCTCGACAACAAGCTGCTGCTCGACTCCCAGAAGCGCCTGTTCGAGGCGCTGATCAAGCTGATCGCCACGGCGATCGACCAGAAGTCGCCCTACACCGGTGGGCATTGCGCCCGCGTGCCGGCGCTGACCGAGATGATCGCCGAGGCCGCGTGCAACGCCAGCGAAGGCCCGTTCCGGAGCTTCGAGCTGACCCCCGACGAGCAGTTCGAGCTGCACGTCGCCGGCTGGCTGCACGATTGCGGCAAGATCACCACGCCCGAGTACATCGTCGACAAGTCGACCAAGCTCGAGACCATCTACGACCGCATCAACACCGTCGATGTGCGCTTCGAGGTGCTGAAGCGCGACGCCGAGATCGCGTACCTGCGCGCGCTCGCCGAGGACGGCGCCGACGGGGCGGCGCTGGCGGCGGCCTACGAGGCCCGCCTCGCCGCGATCGAGGCCGACCGCGCCTTCCTGCGCGACGCGAACCTCGGCGGCGAGTTCCTCGATCCCGCCAAGATCGAGCGGATCAAGGCCATCGCCGGGCAGCACTGGCGCGCGGCCGACGGAACGAAGCGCGAGCTCCTGAGCGAGGAGGAAGTCTACAACCTCTCGATCAGCCGGGGCACGCTGACCGCCGAGGAACGCAAGATCATGAACGAGCACATGACGGTGACGATCCAGATGCTCGAGCAGCTGCCGTTCCCCAAGGGGCTGCGTCGCGTGCCCGAGTACGCCGGCGGCCACCACGAGAAGATGGACGGCACCGGGTTCCCGCGCGGGCTCAAGCGCGAGCAGATGTCGATCCCGGCGCGCATCATGGCGATCGCCGACATCTTCGAGGCCCTGACCGCGGCCGACCGCCCCTATAAGAAGGCGAAGACGCTCTCGGAGTCCATGGCGATCATGGCGCGCATGCGCGACGCCGACCACATCGATCCCGAATTGTTCGCGCTGTTCGTCGAGACCGGGGTCTACCGCGAATACGCCCGCCGGTTCCTCAACCCCGAGCAGATCGACGAGGTCGATCACGATCGCGTCCTCGCGCGGGGCAAGCCGCGTGGCTGAGCGCGACGCTCCGGGCGCCGTGTGCCCGGTCCACGACGCCGGCGCGGCGCCGGCGGTGCCGGGGGAAACGCGCACGGTGCTGCTGACCGGCGCGAGCCGCGGCATCGGACACGCCACGGTCAAGCGCTTCGTCGACGAAGGCTGGCGGGTTATCAGCAGCTCGCGCGACGACGTGCCGCCGGAATGTCGAGTGCCCGAATCGCGCCACGTCCACGTCGCCGCCGACCTCGCCGATCCGCGGGGCGTCGCCCTGCTCGTGCGGCGCGGCAACGAGGTGCTCGCCGACGGGCCCCTGCACGCCTTGATCAACAACGCCGGCGTTTCGCCCAAGTCGGTGACGCGCGAACGGCTCGGCTGCCTCAACGGCGACCTGGCCCACTGGCGCGCGGTGTTCGAGCTCAACTTCTTCACGCCGCTCGCGCTCGGGCGCGGGTTCGCCGCCGCGCTGCATCGCGGGCGCGGCGCGATCGTCAACGTCACCTCGATCGCCGGGCACCTGATCCACCCTTTCGCCGGCAGCGCCTACTCCACCTCGAAGGCCGCGCTATCGTCGCTGACGCGCGAGATGGCGGCGGAGTTCGCCCACCTCGGCGTGCGCGTCAACGCGGTCGCGCCGGGCGAGATCGAAACGGCGATGCTGTCGCCGGAGACCGAGGTGCTGGTGCCGCGCATACCGCTCGCCCGGCTCGGCACGCCCGCGGAGGTCGCCGGCACGATCTTCTACCTGTGCTCGGACGATGCCCGCTACGTCACCGGCGCCGAGATCATGGTCACGGGCGGCCAGCACCTGTTCTGAGCGACCACCGGACGCCGCTCGCGCTGATCGCGGTCGGCTGATCGCGCCACGCGGTGGTTGCGCGCGCCCGCGGTCCGAAGGAAGATGATCCGGGCGGGCCATGGACGCCGCGCCCCCACAAGGGAGGTTTCACATCATGACGAACCCGCAGATCCTCAAGGACGTCCTGCGCCACGTCGGTTTCAGCCGGCGCGACGTCGCGCGCTGGCTGCCCGCCGCCGGTCTGGCGCTCGCCACCGCGCCCCTGGGCGGCCCGAGCGCCCGCGCCTCCGGCAAGCCCGTCGTGTTCGAGTGGAGCGGATACGAGCTCCCAGAGTTCCATCCCGCCTACCTCGCGAAACATGGCGAATCGCCCGACTTCAGCTTCTTCGCGAGCCAGGACGAGGCGTTCAACAAGGTCAACGCAGGCTTCACTCCTGATATTGTGCATCCGTGCGCCTCGCAGGCGTGGAAGTGGGTCGACGCCGGGTTCATCAAGCCGATCGACGTCGCGCGGCTCGGCAACTGGCCGGACGTTTGGCCGACGCTCCAGAACATGCCGGGCGTCAGGGACCCCTCGGGCGAAAACGTCGTCCTGTCACCATTCGATTGGGGCAACACGTCGTTCTGCTACCGCTCCGACCTGGTCGACATCACGCCCGAGACCGAAAGCTGGACCGCGATCATCGACCCGAAATACGCCGGCAAGATCTCGGTCGACGAAACCGAGGACAACTTCCGCGGCGTGGCGCTGGCCATCGGCATCAAGAACGTGACGAGCATGACCGAGGAGGATCGCCAGAAGGTGAAGGTTGCGCTTCTCGAGCAGAAGAAGATCGTGCGGTTCTATTGGGAATCGGCGACCGACCTGGCCAATGCCATGGCCTCGGGCGAGATCGTCGTCGCGGTCTGCTGGAACGAGACCTCGGCGACCCTCAAGAAGCAGGGGATTCCGGTCAACCTCGCCAACCCGAAGGAAGGCGTTATCACCTGGGTGTGCGGCCTGGTCCACACCAACAAGGGCTCGGCCGACGAGCAGATGGTCTACGACTTCATGGACGCCTTCCTCGACCCCGAGGCCGGCCGCTACCTGATCGACGAGTACGGTTACGGCCACGCCAACACCAAGTCGTTCGATCTGGTCAGCCCCGAGCGCCTCGCCGAACTCGGCATCAGCAACCCCGACGACATGATCTCGCGCAGCATCCTCTCGGGCGGCGGGCAGGATTTCGACTCGATGATGAAGATCATCACCGAGGTCCAGGCCGGCACCTGATCGCGATCGGTCGCATTTGGGCTGTAGGGGCGGCCCCCGGGCACTTCGTCCCGGGGGTCAAACCCGCCGCTACGTCGTTTGCAATGGCGCCATAGTTACGTTAAAATGGCTCCAAAATGACGCCATTTTGGAGCCAAGAAATGCCCGTGACGCTCTCGATCAAGAACGCGCCCGACGACATCGTCCGCCGACTCAAGGAACGCGCCGCTCGCAACCATCGTTCGTTGCAAGGCGAAGTCATCGCGATCCTCGAAGATGCGGTCGGGAGCCAACGAAAGCTTACCATCCGCGAAGTCCTGGAGGAGGTCAGACGAGACGGAGTGAGTACCCCGAGCGAGTCGGTCGAGATCATTCGTCACGACCGTGACACCCGGTAGGGTCGTCGATGCCTCCGCGCTTGCTGCCGTTATCTTCGGCGAGACCGAGTCGGCGGCCGTCGCCGGGGAGCTTGCCGACGCAAGGCTGTTCGCGCCACCGCTACTCCAGGCCGAGCTAGCGAACGTCTGCTTGACCAAGATCCGCAGGACTTCTGAACGGCGAGAGCAACTTCTACGAGCGTGGAATCGGTTTCGTCGCATGGACATCGCGTTCGTCGACGTGGACATCGACGCGGCCCTTCGGCTTGCGGAGACCACCGGGCTCACTGTTTACGACGCCACCTACCTTCGGCTTTCGCGCGATCTAGGAGCCGCCTTGGTCACCCTCGACCGTAGCCTTGCCGCCGCCTACCGTGTCTCTCCCGCCACGCCGTAGGCGGGGGCCGAGCGCGGGTCGAGCGCGCGGGTCAGGTACTCCGGCATCTGCGGCCGGTAGAGCGTCCAGATGCGCCTGAGCTTTGCCACGGGCGCCTCGTGCCAATCGACGCGCAGATCGCAGATCGGCCATGGCACCTGGTCGACGACGTAGAGCCCGGCGGAACGGACCGGGCCGACCTCGCCGCCCGCGGCGAGCCCGGCTTCGAGGCCACTCAGCAGCCGCTCGGCCAGGTGGGCGTCGGGCTTGGCACCGAAGCCTTCGACCATGGCCCTGGGGATGTCCTTCGACTTGAACAGGTTGCCGGCGGCGACGCAACCCGTGGCCGTCGCCACGTTGTGGAGACCGAGGGTCTTGGCGCCCGAATGATGCGCGACGCCGCCCCACGAATCGACGACGGCGATCTGGCGGTATTCGGGATAGGGGCCGGCCCTGACGAGCTGCTCGAGCGTCGACTCCGCGCCGAAGCCCCGCGCCATGAGGTCGAGCCCGAGCGAGCCGAGGCGCGGGTCGGTGATGTTCTGGGTCGCGATGGCGCCGACATGGGCGCGCGCCCAGACGCAGCGCGAGCCGACGCAGATGCTCGAGGTCGTGATCGCGATGCCGAACATGCCCGTCCTCGGACAGCGCGCCGTGATCGAGAAGGTCATCTTCTACGCCTCGTCCTCGGGAACGACCGCCTCGACGTCGATCTCCATGACCCACTCGGGGCGCGCGAGCCCGTTGACGATCAGCCCCGTCGAGCACGGATAGACGCCCTTCAGCCACTTGCCAATCGACTGGTAGACCGGCTCGCGATAGGCCCGGTCGGTGATGTAGACGGTGATCTTGCAGATGTGGTCGAGCTTCGAGCCGGCCTCCTCCAGGAGCTGCTTGACGTTGCGCATCGCCTGGTCGGCTTGGGCGGCGGCATCGGCGATGCCCACGGTCTTGCCATCGAGCGTCTGGCCCACCTGGCCGCGCAGGAAGACGTGGTTGCCGGCGCGGACGACCATGCAAAGGTCGTTGTCGAGCTTCTGCTCCGGGTAGGTGTCGCGCGTGTTGAACTTGCGCAGACGCGTGTGCGCCATGCCGATGTCCTCCCCTAGTCCCGATCACGTCGGTGACGACCTGGACGCCGATCCATGCATGAACCATAGTGTTGCACGTGAAGTCGGCGGTGCTCCTTCGCCTTCTCGCGCGACTCGCGAGGCGCCGTGGCGTCCCCTTTGCCTTCGGCCCGCGCCCGGGCAAAGGGTCCCACGGCCGCGTGACGTTCGGGGAGCGTTCCACAATGACGCCGACGCATGGTGATATCGGGCGTGGCCTGCTGCACGCCATTCTCCGCGATCTCGGGCTGACCGAGCGCGATTTGCGCTAGTTCGAAAGGACGGCGATCATGAACGGCGCCCGCGCCTATCCGGCTCGCTTCGTTCCCGACGACGACGGGTTCATCCTGGTCACGTTCCGCGATGTGCCCGAGGCGCACACGAATGCGCGCGATCCGGCCTCGGCCCGTGCCATGGCGATCGATGTGCTGGCCACCGCTTTGTGGTTCCGCCTGCGCGATGGACAGCCGATCCCGCGCGCATCGCGTGCGCGCAAGGGCGAGGATTTGGTGGCGATCGAGCCCGCCATCGCGCTGAAGATCGCGCTGATCGAGGCGGCCGGTGGCCGACGCGATGCGGCGGCCCACATCGCTCGTGGGCTCGCGATCGATCCCAAGGAGGCACGCCGTTTGCTCGACCCGACCGGGATCGAGGAGGGTGAGCGGCTCGCGCAGGCTCTCGAACTGTTCGGCCGCTGCGCGATGGTGACGGTGACGGAGCGCGGCGCCGCCTAGGTCCGCCGCGCGCGACGCGGGGCGACCGGCTTGCGCATTCGTCATGTTTGATCCATCACCCGGTCGCTCAACCCGGCAGCCTTCTTGACGAAGGCCATGGCGGGCCGGAAGTCGAAGCTGTTGTAGACCGCGTTGAGGTGGGCGAAGGGCGGCGACTGCGCGAACAGCTCGAACGTCACCCAATGCCCGGCATGGTCCGAGTTGACCAGGTCGCGCGCGAAGGCGAGCAGCTTGCGGCGGTCCTCGGCCGACCAGAACTCGTTGACGTTGTAGTACTTCGCCAGCCAATCCTTGATCTCGGGGTCCTCGAACGCCGCCTTGTCGGGGGTGACGCAGATCTGCCCGCCGCACAGCTCGCGGGCGAGATGCACCATCGCCGGTAGCCTGGTGCAGGCGAGCACCCGGCCGGTGTAGAGCAGGGACTGGTTGGGCATCAGCAGCCCGTTCGGGCTGGTCTGCGCCGTGGCGATCGCGGCCGTGAGGTGCGCGTTGATCCCTTCCCGGTAGCACGCCAGCTCGGCCAGCTTCTCGCGCACCGCCTGCTGCTTGTCGAGCCCGGTCTGGCGCACGTTGAACAGCGCCGCGCCGATCAGCATGTCGGCGATAGTGAGGATGCGTAGCACGAACGGGAACGCGCTGTAGCGGTGCAGCGTGCCGCGGATGAACGAGGCCGCGCGGGTATGCCGGTAGAACAGCACGTTCTCCCACGGCACCAGCACGTCGTCGAACACGAGCAGCGTGTCGACCTCGTCGAACCGGCTGGAGATCGGATAGTCCTCGGGCTTGACGCGGTCCGCGAAGCCGGTGCGGCAGATGTGCTTGAGGCCCGGCGCCGACATCGGGCAGATGAAGCCGAGCGCGTAGTCACTGAGCTTGTCGTCGCCCCAGTTGGCGATGGTCGGCTTGACGAAGGCCTGGTGGGCGTAGGCGGCCGCGGTCTCGTACTTGGCGCCGCGCACCACGATGCCCGCGTCGGTCTCCTTGGCGACGTGGAGCAGCATGTCCGGGTCCTGGTCCTGGGGCCGCTTGGACCGGTCGCCCTTGGGGTCTGTGTTGGCCGAAACGTGGAAGATGTCGTTGCGTAGCACGTTCTGGATGTGGCGCTCGATGTTCGCCGACCAGCTCGAATCGACCTCGTTGAGCACGTCCTTGCCGTCCCACAGCGACCACATCTCGCCCACGGTCTCGTCGCCGACGCGGATGACGACGCCGCCCAACTCGCGCATCACGGTGTCGACCCAGCGGCGCTTGGCGTGCCAGTCCTCCTGGGCGTAGGGCAACTTATAGGACACCGGGAATTGCTCGTTGTCCTCGGTGTAGGCGAGCGTGTCGCGGAACTTCGGCTCGTGCGCCATGTCGTAGATGCGCGCGCGGGCGTCGATGATCGGCTTGAACGACGGGTGCTTGGTCACGTCCTTGACGCGCTCGCCGTTGATCCAGACGCGCCGGTCGTCCTTGAGCGACTCCCGGTAGGCCTTGCCCGTCATCAGCATGAATTTGCTCCGTCGTTCTGACCGCTTGCGATGGGGGATTTCACGCTAGACGGGCGCCGTTGGAAACCGCAATCTTCCTGACCAAGGATAGACCCCTAGCCCGAACTATTCACCGGACGAAGTGTGAGGCGTGCAGCGCTAGCGCGGGCG
>JBBDQV010000182.1:0-19227 GCA_040905845.1 Alphaproteobacteria bacterium
GTTACGCTACATCCGCCAACCCAAAATACGCCCCCTCATGAATAATCCAGGCTAGGTTACGGCTTCAGCCGGCTCCACTGTCGTGCGGGGAGGAGACGATGTCGGACACGGTTCTCGTCCAGTGCAGCGTTCTGGACGTCCATCCCGTCAACATGGGTCGTCTCCTGGCGCTCGCTGCGGTGGAGATCGACGTCAAGGGGGCCGTCATCGTGATCGAGGGGGTCCAGGTCGTTCGATTTCCCGCAACTCGCGTGCGCCCCGAGATGACCAGGGTCGACCTGCCGCGCTACCGCGGTCGCGACGGCGTGTGACGAACCGCCATCCAGGTTCCGGAAGAGGTTCGAAGCCCTCTGGGAGACACGTTCATTGAGCGTTGCTGCGAGCTCGGCATCACGCGGCGGGTCAGCGCGAGCCCGCCCACTAACGCCGCGTTGCGGACGGAGGATGGATCGTCACTGCACTGTGGTGATCGAGGACACGGCCAAGGCATTGCTCGTCCGCAGGCGCGGGCTTGTCTCCTGCGTCGGCCCGTACATGAACTCATCACTGGACCACGCCCCTCACGATGTCCGCTCACGGGCCGGCAGCGGTCAACCGTAACAAGCCCGGCCAACCACCAAGTTTGACTCAAACGCGACATAGACACTGAAGCACGGAATCGTCGCCGTAGTCACCCTCGTAACCATCGTCGCCTATTGGACCTGACTGGACCTGATTGAGTTTGAACCCTTGGGGGCAGGTCAATCAGGATATGGCAGCGGCCGAGGCGTTCGGGCGGCGTTTCATCAGCACCTTCCACTGGCCCTCCTGCGTGACTTCACCGCGTTGATTCACGACGGCGACGTCGAACGTCACCAGTCCCTGGGTCGGTTTCTTCGTCTCGCGCATTGCGGCAACGCATTCGTACACCCGGATCGTGTCCCCGATCCTGATGGGAAGCCGCAGGTCCCAGGTCATACCCAGGAACGCGATAGCGGTCCCGTCCTTAATTCCCAGCCGACTTTCAAGCCCGGTCGCGATCGCGAACCCAGCGGGCCCGTGAAGGATTCGGCCACCGAAGGGCGTGGCGCGGGCGAACTCCTCGTCAGTGTGGATTGGATTGTAGTCGCCGGTCAGCCCAGCGAAGATCACGACATCGGCCTCCGTAATGGTACGTCCCGGGCTGAGCCAAGAGTCCCCGACCTTGAGGTCTTCATAGTATTTCGCGGCCGGACCTGGGTGAACGCCAGTCTGGGGAGTGATGTTGATCTCGATCGTCATGTCCTATCTCTCAGTTGCGGAACCCCGGTTTGGTGTCTCTCCCGCTTATCGAGCTCTGCAGCGGCTGCGCTCATCGTCAGGAACTTGATTCCGTCCGCCTCCTTCATCGCGCCGATCAGGCGTTCAAGCATGGCGATGCGAAATCCGCGGCCGATGATCTCGGGATGGGTCGTCAGCGTGAAGACGCCATGGTCCAAGTGCGCGCGGCAGTATTCGAACTCTGCCAGCCAGATCGCCTCGACCCCGCGGGGCGAGCGCAGACCTTGGTTGAACGGCCGATGAGAGAAGTGGAAGTAGGGATAGTCGTCAAGCTCCCATGCGACCGGAAACTCCCACAGTAGGGCCTCAGGTCCGAAGCAGACCTCACCATCGGCCTCGACGGTGTCGGACCGTCGCGGGCGATAGGGCCGAAAGTCGTCAGCCGTCAGGCTCGAGTCGTAGCGGTAGCCGTGTTCGACCAACAGCGCGATCGTGTCGGGGCTTAGTTCCCAAGCCGGCGAGCGATAGCCGATCGGCCGCACTCCTACGACTTGCATGAGCGCCGTCTCCGCCCGCTCCATGATCTCCACTTCCTCGCCGCGCGACAGTGCCGTCGGCGTCATCTGTTTGAAGGTGCCAATCCAGATCCATAGCGCGTCGAAGTCGAACGTGACAAAGACGGTGATCGCCATGGCGCGTCCTAAGGCGTCGTTTCCAGCAGCCGGCGTGCGATGACGATCTTCAGGATTTCGTTGGTTCCCTCGCCGACGATGTAGAGCGGCGCCTCGCGGAAAAGGCGTTCGACGGCGTAGCCCTTGATGTAGCCGTAGCCACCGTGGACGCGCAGCGCGCCCGTGGCGACCTTGAGCGCAGTCTCGCTGGCGAATAGCTTGGCCATGCCTGAAAGTCTGTCAGCCCGCCCGGCCCGACCCTTTTCGCGCGCCGCCTCGAGCGTGAGCTGGCGCGCCGCCTCGATGCCGGTCGCCATGTCGGCGAGCTCAAGTTGGATCGCCTGGTGTTCGGCGATCGGCCGGCTGAAACTGCGGCGCGTTCGGGCGTAGGAAACTGCCTGCACCAGCGCAGCCTGCGCGAGTCCGACCGCGCTCGCGGCGATCATGACACGGCCGAGCTCGAGCCCGTCCAGCAGCCACGCGAAGCCACGCCCGGTTTCTCCGCCGAGCAGGCCGTCGGCAGGAACCGCTACGTCCTCGTACGTGATCGCGCAAGTATCGACGTGGCCGTAGGCCATCTTGTCGAAGTCCTTGCCGACCGTGACTCCGAGCAGGCTCTTCTCAATTAAGAGCAGGCTCATGCCGCGGTGCGCGGGCTCGGCCGCGGGGTCGGTCTTGACCAGAGTGAGCAGCAGGCCGGCACGGCGGCCGTTGGTAACGAAGACCTTGTTGCCCGTTACCCGGAACAGACCGCCCTCATCCCGGGCCACGGTGCGGATGGCCTGCAGATCCGAGCCCGCGTCCGGTTCCGTCAACGCCAGCGCGCCACGGAGCTCGCCGGTGGCGAGGCGAGGAAGGAAAAGTCGTTTCTGGTCATCAGTGCCGTACTTTGACACCAGGTAGCTGACGGTGGTGTGGCTGTTGACGTAACCAGCAAGGGTCGTCCAGCCCTCGGCGAGCGCCTCGACGACCGCGGCGAGTGTTTCGACCGGTAGGCCCAGCCCGCCGAAATCCTCGGCGACGGCGAGACCGAACAGTCCCAGCTCGTGCAACTTCGCGAGCAGGCCGTCGGGCGGCGCGCCGGAGGCCTCCAGCGCCTCCACATGCGGAGTCACCTCCCGTGCGACGAAGCGCCGGACCGTGTCGAGGACCTGCCGCCCTTCGTCCATGACACCGTTCCGCGTCAGGCCGCGCTCCAGCCACCGTCGATGGCGAGCGCCTGGCCGTTGATGTAGCCGGCGCTACGCGAAGCGACGTAGAGCGCGAGAGCCGCCACCTCTTCGGGTTGGCCGCGTCGCTGCGCCGGAACGAGCCGCTTGTAGCCGTCCGGATCCGCGCCGACGCCTTGCTGCATGTTCGGTGCGACCGATCCGAGTACGGCCGCCGAGTTGGCGCGAATCTGCGTCTGGATCACGCCCGGACAGATCGCGTTCGCGGTAATGCCTTGCGCGGCGTACGTGACGGCGATCTGCCGTGTCAGGCCGACGATACCAAATTTTGAGGCAGTGTAGCTGGTGCCGTCGGCACCGCCCTTGAGCCCGCCGACGGAGGCGATGTTGACGATGCGCCCGTAGCCGGCCGGAACCATGTGCTGCAGCGCCCGCTTGCTGCCGAGGAACTGACCCTTGAGGTTGATGGCGATGACGCGGTCCCACAACGCCTCGGTCGTTTCCAAGCAGGACACGAAGCCATCGAACACGCCGGCGTTGTTGACCATCACGTGCAGATTGCCGTGCACCTCAATAGCGCCGGAGATCAGTCGGTCGACGTCCTCCCACCGGCTGACGTCGATTTTGACAAAGCGTGCCTTGCCGCCAACCTCTGTCACAGCGGCCAGGGTTTCCTCGGCCTTGTCCTCGAGCTGGCCGCCGATGACGACTAGGGCCCCTGCAGTCGCGAACGCCACCGCGATCGCGCGGCCGATGCCCGACTCACCGCCGGTCACGACGACCACCTGTCCTGCGAACTCGCTCATGCCACCTCTCCCCGCATATTGGCCTCGGCGGCGCCCGTCAGCCGTGATCGTGAAGGATGACCCTCGCGGCGTTGTGGCCGGGCACGCCGGTCACGCCTCCGCCGGGGTGGGTCGATGCGCCGCACTGGTAGAGATTCGCGATCGGCGAGCGGTAGTCGGCGAAATGCCGGGCCGGACGCTTGGAGAAGATCTGGTCGACGCTGAGATCACCGTGGTGCACGTGGCCCCCAGGCAGATCAAAGATCCGCTCCAGATCCACCGGGGTCAGCACCTGCTTGTGGATAACGCTGTTGCCGAAACCCGGCGCGTATTCCGACAATGAGTTCATGACCATGCGGAAAAGGTCCTCGCGCGCCGCATCGTCCCACTCGCGATCGCACAGGCGGTAAGGGACGTGGCCGCCGAAGATGCTGACGACGTGCTTGCCGGCCGGCGCTACGGTGTCGTCGAACACGCTCGGCACCATCATCCATAGATAGGGTCTGGGGGCCAATTCGCCGTATTTCGCCGCGTCGAACGCGCGCTCGAGATCATCAACGCTGGGCGCGATGACGACCGCGCCCGGGTACGGAAAGCCGGGGTTGGCAGCCTCGAAGGCGGTGAAGCGGGGCGGTTGGTCGACGGCGAGGTTGATCTTGAAGGACGTCGAGGTTGTGCGGAAGTTGCGGATGTCCTTGATAAAGCGCGCCGGCAGGGCTGACGGGTCGATCAGCTTTAGGAACGTGGTCTTCGCGTTGGCGTTCGCCACGACGATCTTGCTGCGGATGATCTCGCCGGAGTCGAGCTCGATGCCAACGGCCTTCCCGCCCTCGGCCATGATGCGCCTAACCGGGGCGTTGACCCTGGTTTCGAGCCCGAAGCGCGCGCCCGATGCCGCGATCGCCTGAGAGATCGCGCCCATCCCGCCGCGCACCAGCCCGTTCTTGCCCGCCGCCGTCGCCTGATCGCGCAGAAACGGGCGGGCCAGTACGTAGGCCGAGCCCGGGCTCTTGGGGCCGATGTTGCCGCCGCTGCCGGACGCATACGAGCCGAGTATCGCGAGCACTTCGTCGCTTTCGAACCAGCGCGAGAGAAAGTCGTGCGCGCTGAGCGTGAGCAGGTCCCAAATGTCGTAGAAGCGATCGCGGGCATCGCGGAAACGCCACAGCAGGCTCGCCGTCCGGACGATGTCCTTGAGCCGGCCGGTCGTCGGATCAACCGGCGTCTCGAACAGGAGCCGGCGCAGCACCGGCACCAGCGCTTCCATGTGCGCGACGTAGCACGGGTAGGACGCGGCGTCGTGCCGGGAGAACTTGGAGATCTCGGCGGCCAGACGCTCGGTATCGGGCCAAAAAAAGATGCAGCGGCCATCCGGAAACGGCTGGAAGCCGGGCGGCGTCTCGATCACCTCGAGGCCGAAGCGTCCGAGCTCCAGGTCGAGCGAGATCTTCGGTTGCAGGAGCGTCATAACGAAGGACGCGACCGAGACCCGGTAGCCGGGCCACAGCTCCTCGGTGACCGCCGGCCCACCAATCACCGGACGGCGTTCCAGCGCACAGACCTTGAGGCCCGCCTTGGCCAAGTAGGTGCCGCAAACGAGTCCGTTGTGCCCCGCGCCGACGATGACTGCGTCGTAATCGCTCATGACTGCCACGCGTCCCCGGCGCCGCTACCGGAGCTGCATGGCCTTGACGAAGTTGGCGCGCGCCTTGGAGAATTCGGCCGCGTAATATCCGGTCGGCTTCTCGTAATAGCCGGCGCGCGAGATGTGATAGCCGCCCTTCAGCTTCAAGTCGGCGAGCATCTCAGCGATCTTGAGCGCCATCAGGTTGGGATTCACGATCGCGATCTCCGGCGGCTCGCCGCCCTCCATGAGGTACTTCTGGTAACAGGCCGCGACGATGGTGCAGCCCATGAGAACCGTGTCCGCCCGCGTTTCCGCGAGCACCCCGCGGCATGTCTTGATGGTGTCATGCGCCACCGACGTCGGGTCGTTGACCATCTCGCGCACGTACCATTCGATGGTTCGGACGCCGCGACAATTGCCGCCCAGACCGGTCAGCCGGACGAAGTCCTCGATATAGGGCGCGGCCTTGTGGTGGTCGGTGACAACCGTGAAGGAATGCCCGTGGTAGCTGGCGAGTTGGAGTGACGCTTCCATCGGACCGACGACTGGAATGTCGACCACCTCGCGCGCCGTCCGGACGCCCGGGTCGTAGCAGCACCCGACGATGACCGCGTCGAAGCCCTGCTCCTCGGCCTTCATCACGGCCTCCACCAGGACCGACTCCACGTGGTGCTTCGAGTAGAAATAGTCGATGTCGGGCGGACAGCCCTCGAGATGGCTGATGTGCAAATCAGTTCCTTCAGCGGCGTAGTGCGCCAGTGTGGTCTGGATGATGTCGTCGTAGGCGACCGTGCCGAACGGATTGATGAAGTTGATCCTGCGCCTCATGTCTCCGCCCCCGTGCACGGTCCGCAGCTTTCTGCTGCCCATAGGGTCAATCTTTCTGACCCACGAGTCAGAATAGCTTGCGGAGGGTTCGAGTCAATTGGATTCCCGGGCGGCATCGTGCCTTACCTCGCGGCCCAGGCTCTCCAAAATGCGCGCCGCATCGTGCGCCATACGGCGCACGATCTCGCCGGCGGGCGGGATGTCGCGGATGAGCCCGGCGCCCTGGCCCGCGGGCATCATCCCTTCCTCAATGTCACCGTCCTGGTAGCCACTCTCGACCCGCTCCGCGGCGATCGCGTACTGCGCGGGGAAACCCGCGCTCGGCGGCGCGGCCCGTTCCCAACGGTCCGTCCACGCGTTGCGCAGCGTGCGCAGGCTCTTGCCCGTGTAGGCGGCGGTGACCGTGGTGTCCTTGACCGTCGCGGTGACGATACGACGCTTGTAGGCATCGTGGCCGTATGCTTCCGTGCTCGCGACGAAGCGGGTTCCGCACCAAACCGCCTGTGCACCGAGGCAAAGGGCGGCGGCGAGCCCGCGCCCGTCGACGATTCCGCCAGCCGCGATGACCGGTTGCCTCACCGCATCCACGATCGCTGAGACAAGGACCAGCGTGCCGACGTGGCCGGTATGGCCGCCGCCTTCCGTGCCTTGCGCGATGACGTAGTCATAGCCGCTCGCCGAGGCGGCGACCGCTCGGCCGACCGATCCGCAGATGGCCATCGCCTTGATGCCGCGCGCGTGGCAGGCTTCGAGGACGGTGCGTGGTGCGCCGAAGGCGAGCACCAGCGCCGCCGGTCGTTCCTCAAGCACGACCGCCACCTGGTCCTTGGCCATTCCCGGCATCAGCAGCGGCTCGACGCCCTTGAGCTTCTCCCGTTGCGCCGGAGAGAGGCCGTTCCACGCGGCCTGGGCCTGGGCCCAGCCTTCGGCAGACTCGGGCGATTCGAAGGCCAGCAGGTTGACCGCAAAGGGGCGGGAGGTTAGAGCGCGTATGTTGCGGATCTCTTGGCGAAGCGCCTCCGGATAGTAGCTTACCCCGCCCAGGCAGCCCATGCCTCCGGCCTCGCTCACGGCAGCGACGAGCGGCGCCTGCGAAACCCGCGCCATGCCGGCGGAAAAGATCGGATAGGTCATGCCGAAGGCGCGCGTGACCTCGGTCGAAATCAAGACCGACCCCCCTTCCCGGCGCCATCGGCGGACGGCCAACCCGCGTGCGCGAGGTCGCGCTCCAGGTCGCGGCGTTCGCGCGCGTAGCTCGCGCTGCCCTCGGGCACGGTGCGGATGCGGACCTCGGTCTGCAATTCCTCCGAGACATGCGCGATCACGCCTGGCAGGCTGGAAAGCACGGCGATGCCGGTCATCTCGGCCGGCGTGAAGCCCATCCCGACCATGATCGCGGCCATCATACCGACGTCGTTGATGACCAGATCGGGTTTGTCCGCGGCCTCGATGAACGCGGAGTGAACCGCCACGTACCACTCGCACTCTTCGCTCCATACGCCAGCCAACTGCGAGATACGCTTCAGCTTCGCCGCGCGCGGATCGACGAAGCGGAAGTTCGGATGACCGAAGCCCGGGACCCGGCGGTGCTGCGCCCTAAGCTCCGCGACAAGCCTGACAGCCTCGCTCGCGCGGTCACGACCGGAGGCCTTATAAGCGGCAAAGGTCTTGGCGATGAACCGTCCGGCGTCGTCCGGCGCGAGGGTGTACTCACCGACCGAGAGGACCGCAGCGGCCAAGCCCGCCGCCATGTTCGGATTGGCGGACACGCAGTACCGAGCGGCCATCGTACCCGGCTTCTGCAGCGAATAGTCGAGCACGGCGCAAAGCAGGCCGTCCATCATGCGCGCCTCGCCCGGCGAGGGCAGCCGACCGCGGATCAGGAGAAAGGTCGCGGCGGCGAAGGGCAGTTCCCCGAGAACCTCCCTGAGGGGATAACCGCGAATGTGAACATCCTCGGCGTCCACGTCACTGACCGCAGTCGTCCAATAGGGTGCCGCATCCGCCTGCATGAGTGCTCCCACGACTGGTGTCGCCGTCGCGAATTCCCTGCACGGCGAAGCCGGGCCGTCAAGCAGAATTGACTCTGCGGACGGATTTTCATACCCATGAGACGGTCATTGACCTTCGTGACGTCGAAAGCCGTCGCACACGCTTCGCCGAGAGCCAGAGCATGGACATCGGTACAGGTCTCGAGCAGACCGCACGCACGCACGGCGGCAAGATCGCACTGCGCTGCGGCGCCGCGACCCTCACCTACGCAGCCCTCTTCGACGCGAGCGGCCGGTTGGCGGGCGCTTTGCTCCGACGTGGCTTTCGCGCGGGCGATACTCTCGCCGTGCTTTGCGAGAACAACCTCGAGCTGCTCCAGCTCTATTACGCAGCAGCTCGTATCGGACTTGTTTTCGTACCGCTGAACCAGAGCATCAGCGCGCGCGAGGTCGCGTACGTCATGGCGCACAGCGACGCCAAGCTCCTCCTCCACGACGCGGCTCTGCGCGACGTCGCCGACGCCGCAGCCGTTCCGTCACTCCGGGCGCTGCTGTCGGACATCTTCGCGGGCCGGCCGGCGCACGACACGGTTCCGCCGGCCGTGGACCGTTCCCGCGAGGACTTCCTGGTGATCTACACGTCGGGCTCGACCGGAACGCCGAAGGCGGTCGTGTTCGACCAACAGGGAGAGCGTGCCGGAAACCAATCGCTTGCCGAGCTGTGGGGCATCGGCTCGGGCGACGTGACGTTGGTGGCGCTGCCGATGGGCTTTCTCTACGGGCTCTCGACGGCTGCGGGGACGGCGCTCCAGATGGGCGGCGAGGTCGTCGTGCTGCGGCGCTTCCACCCTGGGGAAGTGCTGCACGCGCTCGTCGATGCGAAGGCGACCGTCTTTCACGGAGTGCCGACGATGTTTTCAATGATGCTCGACTACGCCGAGGAGCAAGATCTCGATATCGACCTGTCTCGGGTCCGCCTGCTGATCTCCGCGGGCGCGCCGCTCGGCGAAGAGTTGCGAGACCGGTTCGAGGCACGCTTTCGCAAGAGGCTCGACAACTACTACGCGCTGACCGAGGCGCGGCCCATCTTCGGCCGGCCGTGGAACTACGAAGGTGTTCTGCCGCGCGGCACCTCTGGCAGGCTGGCGCCGGGCGTCGAGGTCCGCATCCGGGACGTCCGCGGCGAGACGCGATCCACTGGCGAACAAGGCGAGGTCCTGGTTCGGGCGCCCGCCATGCTGAAGCGGTACCACAAGGACGAGGCTCTTACCCTGCAGGTCTTGCAGGACGGCTGGTTCGCAACCGGCGACCTCGGTTACCGCGACGCCGCGGGTAACTATTTTCTGACCGGTCGGATCAAGGACATCATCATCCGCGGCGGCGCCAACGTCGCCCCCGCCGAGGTCGAGGAGGTTCTGAGCAGCCATCCGGCGGTGCACGCGGCCGCCGTCGTCGGTGTTCCCGACGTGACCTTCGGCGAGGTGCCGGTGGCATACCTCGTGCCCCGGGGCGATGGGCGACCGCCAACCGATGAACTGACGACCTACTGCGCCGGCCGGCTCGCCGCGTTCAAGGTTCCGACGGCCTTCGTGTTCGCGGAGACCCTTCCCTTGGGCCCAACCGGCAAGGTCGACAAGAAGGCGCTAATGCAGATGTGGTCTGAAGGCCAGCGGTGATGGCCCGTCTTCGAACCGCGATCGAGACATTCGCGACCGTCCATCATCCGAGCCTCGCGGCGTTTGGCGACCATGTGGTGTCGATGGTGGAGCGGGCGGTCCACGGCCACGACGGCGCATTCGTCATCTGTCCGATCGCGAACCGCTTTCGGATGGCCGGCGGCACGGACGCACGAGCCAAAACCGATCGGGAGGGACTGCTCGTGGTCAAGCTGGATCGCGTTCTCCCGTGCCTTTACGGCCAGCGATCAGAGATCCGGCCGTTCGCCGACCGGCGGCACAACTTCTATCCGCGGCTGATACCCAAGGCTCTCGGAGCCAGAGACTGGGAGCGCATGCAGGAATGACGTCCGGGTCGGCCGACGTTGTGATCGTGGGCGGTGGCATTGTCGGCGCCTCTTGTGCGTATTTCCTCACCCAGGCGGGTCTGCGGGTCGCCTTGCTCGAGCGTGAGCACCTCGCATGGGGTGCATCTGGCCGGAACGCAGGCTTCGTTTGGCTGAGTCTCCGCCCCAGCGGCGTCCAACTGTCGCTCGCCCGAGCAGGCGCGGCGCTCTACCCGAAGATCGCCGAAGCGATCGGGAACACCTTCGAGTACCGACGGAACGGAGGGCTGATTTACTGCTTTACGGAAGCCGAGCTCAAGGTGTTGCACGAGTTGGTCGAACGGCGGCGTCACGACGGCCTCGACATGGAGATCGTCGACGGCAAGGCCGCACGCGAGCTGGCTCCGATTCTCCCGGATACTGTGTCGGGCGCTACCTATTGCCGCGAGGATGCGCAGATCCTGACGTCGAAATTCGTCGTCGCGCTCGCCTCTGCGGCGCGTGGGCGAGGCGCGGACATCCGCGAAGGAACGGTGGTCACCGCCTTGGTGTGCGAGGGCAGCCGGATCACCGGGGTCGAGAGTGCCGCGGGGCGAATTTCCGCCGGCACGGTTGTGCTCGCGACTGGCTCGTGGGCGCCGGAACTTACCGCGCCGATGGGTCTCAAGCTGCCGATCCAGCCCATGCGGCTGCAGGCGGTCGTGACCAAGCCGCTACCGCCGCTCTTCGACCGTCTGCTCTACGGCCCGCTGGCGCTTAAGCAATATGCAATCGTCCGGGAATTGCCGAGCTTCCACGAAGGCCTGTTCCGCTCGCCGAGCGAGGCGGCCCTGCGAAACGTCGCGCTTCTCGAATGTATGTGCCAGCGCCGCGACGGAACGGTGATGCTCGGACTGCCGATGGACTACCCGGGGTACGTTCAGAGCGCCACCGTCGAAGGCGTGGGGATTACGACGAAAATCTTCGCCGAGCACTTCCCGAAGCTCGCCGATGTCGAGTTCGGCGGCACGTGGGCCGGGCTTCTGCCGTCGACTCCCGACAGTCTTCCCTACATCGGTAGCGTCACGGGGCTCGAAGGATTGGTAGTCGCCGCCGGCCACGTCTTTGGCAACGCCGCGGGTCCCATCACGGGCAAGCTGGTGTCTGAGATCGTGACGGGAGTGCCGGCATCGCTTGATCTTGCGCCGTTCAGGGTCGAACGCCACGCCGGTCCGGGCGAGGATGATGAGCACTTCTGGTGACGCAACGCACTCCCCACGGGTGTCCGCGGGGGACCAGCACTCCAGGACGGGCCTACTCGCTGCGTCCGCAATCGATAAAGCCGCACAACCTGCGGCGAGACGGCTTGACATCTCCGCGCGGTGCGGCAACCACCGTGTGACTGCCAGCCGAGCATAGGTTCGGCACGTTGACCGGGGGAAGCCTTGACATCACCGCGAGAAATCCTGAAGGCGCGCAAACAAGCGCAAGTACGCAAGGAGATCGTGCGCGTGGCCGCCAATCTCTTCGCGCAACACGGCTATCGGGCGGTCACGATCGACGACGTCGCGGCGGAGCTCGGCTTCACAAAATCTGCGGTTTACTACTACTTCGACAATAAATCGCAACTTCTCTGGCATATCTTTGAGAACATCTACGACGACTACATCCAGATGGCCTCGGACACCCGCGACCTACGCCTTGTTCCGCGTGAAGCCATGAGGCGGGTCATCTACCAACACGCGATGTGGGTCATCGAGCGAAAGGCTTGGACAACGATCTACTTCCGCGAGGAAAACGAGCTAAACGACAGGCGACGGCAGCTGATCCGGCGACGCAAACGGGCGTACGACGCGATTATCGAAGAGATCTACGCCGAGGGAGTGCAGCAGAAGATTTTCAGTGACATTCCACCCCATATAGCTGTGAGCGGCATCCTGGGCATGTGTAACTGGCTTCATATCTGGTTCAATGAAGAAGGTCCAAACTCCCCAGAAGAAATCGCTAATTACTATACGTCGCTCCTGGCGCATGGATACGAACGCTAATACACGTAGTGAGGAAATCTTCATACGCGTTGCCTAGCCCGATGTATTCACCAGAGTAGCTGATACGGATTCCGGCTAATTCATTCCGCTGGCCACCAGTGGAAGCGAGTGTTGGATCGGATGAGGTCCGGTTGATCGGCGAGGGCTGAGCATCGGCGGTCGAGAGTTTCGGCGAGGGCGTCGATGGTTTCGAAGGGTTGGTTGGCGACGGCCTCGTCGGTGAGCGGCCAGAGATGCTCGGCAGGCTGCAGCTCGGGGGTGTAGGGCGGCAGGAAGCAGAGGCGGATGGTCTCGGGGACGCGGAGCTTGCCGCTGACGTGCCAGCCAGCGTTGTCGAGCACGAGAACGATGATCTTGTCCACGCCGACGTTCTCGGCGAAGGCATCGAGCACGGCTTGGAAGAGGGCGACGCCGACGGTGTTGGCGAGCCACCAGTCGACCGCGCCGCTCGCCGGGTGGACGAAGCCGTAGAGATAGAGCCATCGGTACTTGTGGTGGCTGATGGCGATCGGCCGCCGGCCACGCTTGGCCCAGGCGCGCCGCCGCAAAGGCTTCAGGCCGAGCCGGTGCTCGTCGAAGGCCCAGACCTCGACACGGCGCCCGGGTGCTTGGGCCCGCGCCGCCGCCACCGTCCGGCGAAGTTTTTTTGAACGCCACGCGTTCCCCCGGCGTCGCCGAACGCGCGTGCCGCGGCCGCGGCCGTTGCAGGCTGAACTCCAGCCGGTGCAGATAGTCCAGCCCGCGCTTCGCCGACACCGGCCGCCCCAGATACGCCGACATCCACGCCGCCACCTGCCGGCCACTCCACAGGCCGCCGTCTTCCGGCGAACCATCGAGCGCCGCCGCAAGCGCCGCAAGACCCGCCTCGTCGAGAAGCCGTTCCGCCCCCGCGTTCCCCCGCCGCCGATCACCCAGACCGGTAAGGCCCTCGCCGTTCCAGCGCCCAATCAGCTTTCTGATCCAGCGCACCGTCAGACCGCTCAGCCGGGATACCGACCCCATCGGTTCCCCCGACAGCAACAGCCAGATCACCTGAAGATGCGACCGCCGAACCGCATCCCGCTCAGCCCGATACGCCAAAAGAACCGCCGAAGCCGTCTCGTGCTCAACCACAACAACCCGCGCGCTCATCGACACCCCCACATCCCGTGGCATCGAACAAGCGAATCACATTACCCAGGAATCATTCAACCGGAAGCCGTATGATTTGGTCGCGCCGGGTCGGGTTGCGGTGTGCGGGCGCGCGGGAGGGTGGCGCGTTTGACGCTGTTGGATTGCGGGGAGATTGTTCGGTCGGGGTTGAGGTTCGCGGGGTTCGTTCGGGGCACGCTGCCCCGGGGGTCAGGGCGCCTGGGCGGCGAAGGCGCGGGCGAAGTGGTGGATGATGGCCTGGTCCGGGCAGGCGGTGGGCAGCAGGACCTTGATGCGGGTGGCCATCTCGACGACGCGGGCGGCGAGCTTGATGAGCCGGGTACGCAAGGTGTCGAACTGGGCGACGCGCCAGCTCGAGCGCTTCGGCGCGGCGGCGCGCAGAGTGTGCATCAGCGTATAGGCGGCGGAGTGCAGGATGAGGCGGAACTGATTGGCGTGCGCGTCGTGGCAGGAGGTGCGGTCGGAGGCCAAGTGGGTCTTGTGCGCCTTGATCAGGTTCTCCATCCGCCCGCGCGCGCAGTAGACCTTGGCATAGAGGACCTTCGCCTTGGCCCCGAGGTTGGTGACGACGAAGCGGCTGTCGCAGCCGCGATCCGAGGCCTCGACGCGGGCGATGACGCGCCGCTCGCGGCTCCAGCTCTTGGCGGCGTAGGACAGGCCGGCGTAGCGGCGGACCTTGGTCGCCTCCCCGCGCGCCAAGCGGCGGAGCGCCGCGTCCTCGGCGAGCGGAGCGACCATGGCCGCCAGCACCGGGTTGCCGGCGAGCCCGAAGACATAGCCGATGCCCTTGGCCTCGCACCAGTCGAGCACCTCCGGCCGGCCGTAGTGGCTGTCGCCGCGCGAGCCACGATCTCGACCTTGGGCCAGGTCCTGCGGATGCGCTTGACGACGTGCTTCAGGATGGTGCGCGCCTCCCGGCCGCTCGGCGTCTTGCCCGGCCGCAGGATGGCGGCGACCAGCTTGCCGCTCCTCGCCTCATGGATGTGGATCGGCAGGAACCCGTAACCGTCGTAATGAGCGTTGAACAACGACAGCTGTTGGCCGCCGTGCGCCGCGTCCCAGTATCGTCGATGTCGAGCTCGATGCGCGAAGGGACGTTCCGCCAGCCGTCGCAGAACAGATCGACCATCGCCGCCATCATCCGGCACAAGCTCAGGCGCGAGGGCGCGTTCTCCAGCCGCGACATGGTCGGCTGCGAGCACAGGGGATCGCCGCTCGAAGGCCCCCGGCCGAGGGCCATCTTGAACAGCGGGTCGGTGCGCAAGGCATCGCAGTCGTCGCCGTCTTCATACCCGGCGGCGATGGCAAGCATGCGGAAGCGGATCATCTCGGCGATGGTGTGATCGATCCGCGCCGGATCGCGACGATCGGGCAGGCATGCCGCCAGCCGGTCGGCGATCCAAAGCTTGCGTTCGACCTCGCGCAACAGCAGCACGCCGCCATCCGAGGACAGCATCCCGCCCTCGAACGCCGCTTGAACCTGCTTGCCTGCAACCGGTGACAGACCGGGCAGATAACCCGTAGGCTCTTCCATGGCGGGCGGGCACTCCGTGAGTCCGTGGACGAGATCGCGTCGACAACGAAATCATACACGAAATCAACGGGTTAAGCTACGCCCGCCACCACACAATCAGCCCACTCGTGAATAATCCGGGCTAGGTGCCCGCTTCCGTCTTGACGCATTGGCGAGCGGCGCGGACGGTTCCGATGTTGCATCCAAGGGCACGTCCGGAGCGGTGGGTTCCTCCGATTCGCCGTGAATGGGAGACTCGTTCGCCTCAGGTATTCCAGATGCAGGTCGAGCCTCAACTTGCTCTCGAGCAATGAACCACTGTTGAAGACGAGAGCGAGGGATCAAGACTCTCTCGGCCACTCGGCGTCGGACCTTCTGTATGGGAGGGTGACCTGCATTGAACTGCTGAAACATGAGCGAGACCTCGTCAGGCGTCAGACCACGACCGCTACGGTCATGTATGACCGATCGGTACGCCTCCAGGCGCCGGGACGGCGGTCCGTCTGACGAGTTCATGGACATTGGCCGTATGCCGAAATCGCCGCGCTCGGCCGCTTCGACCAGCTCTCTTATTAGGCGCTCGATGCGCTCGGGAGACGTCTCGCTCTCGGTCAGAAAGTCGGCGATGGAGATCAGGTCGTCGTCGCTGTCTGACATGGAGTTGTTCGTCCTGCGTTCGAGCGACTGACTCGGAGCAACGTCAATCGAGAGGGCTGGTTCCTAGATTGCTCGCTTCAGCTCGACAATCTTGCCAGGCGCGGTTGCCAAGATGGCCTCGATCCTCTTTGCCCAATCCTCGAGCGCCTTGCACTTCTCGGCGCCGTAGCCGTGGCGGTCGTAGATCGCGGTGACGCCGGCCTCGGCATGGTCGAGCACCTTGCCGATGACCGTGCGTGAGATGCCGAGACTCGCCATGCCGGCGGCGCACGTCCTGCGCAGGTCGTGCAGGCGCCACGGCGCGAGCGCCTTGACCTTATCGGGGTCCTCGCCCGCCCCTTTCGCGGCCTCGCGGCGCTCCGCGAGGATCACCGCGTCGAGCTTGAGCTTGGCGGCGCTGTAGACGTTGAACGCCGCGCCCGCCGCCGTCGCGAACACGAGCGGGCGGTCGGTCTCGGCTTCCGACTTCGCCTGGGCTTCGTCGAGCTTGCGGCGCTGGTCCCGAACGATCGCGAGCGCCGCGTCGGACAACGGAACCTCGTGCGAGCGGCCGGACTTCTGATACTCGCCGGGGATGTGCCAGACCTTCTCGGCCTCGTCCACGTCGGCCCAGCGTAGGAACCGGACGGGCGTCTTGCGCTGGCCGCTCAAGAGCAGGAACCGCACCATCGGGCCAAAGACCGTGAATGGCTCAGGGAGCGCCTCGCACGCGGTCCACACCGCCCGTATCTCGTCGGGCGTGAGCACGCGGTCGCGCGTGACCTCGGCGACCGGCTTGTCCACGTCCATCGCGGGCGAGTAGGGGATCGCGTCGCGCTTCGAGCACCAACGGAGGAACGTCTTGACCAAGGCGAGCCGGCGGTTCGCGTTGATCGTCATGCCGCACCCGTCGATGAAGCCGATCACGTCGCGCTTGGTGATCTCGGCGATGGGACGCGCGCCCCACGCGGCGCGGACGCACGCGGCGTGCCGGCGCATCTCTTCTTGGCTGCGCGGGCGGCGCGTGGCGATGTGCTTCTTGTCGAAGTCATCGAGCCAGGCGCCCACGCTGTTCTCGGGCGCACGGCTCGCGCGGGTGCGCGCTGTATCGGCCTTGCGCTCGGCGCTCGGATCGCCCCCGCCCTTGACGCTCGCGATCCACCTGCCGGCGATCTCCCGCGCCCGCTCGCACGTCAAGCCGTGACGGCCGTGCTCGCCGATGGCGGGCCGACGCTGGAGGCCGGCCTTGGTGCGGTAGTAAACGAAGTAGGCCTTACGCCCCTGGGGCGTGACCTTCACGCCGAAGCCCTTCAGCTCGGTATCCCAGACGATGGCGTCACGCTCGGCGGGCTTCATCGCCTCGACGACGCGCTTGGTCAGTTTGGCCTTCATGCGATGCCCCTGTGGCGGGTGCGGCGGCGCCCGTGCCGCTGCTACTTGAACTTACCACAGGTAGCCTCAAGTAGCAACTGGCGACGCCATCGGGCGTAACGCGGCGTCATATCATCTCCAGGAGATTGGCTATTTACCTTGATCTCAGCACCATGGAGCCGAACGAAGCGCACCTGGGCAACATGGCCTATGCCAGACTACGGATCTGGGGGTTGGGAGTTCGAGTCTCTCCGGGCGCGCCATTCTTTCAAACATCGACGGTCAAATCGGCCGTCGACTCGGGGCTGGCGTAGGCACGCCAGCCGGCGGCGACACAGGCGGCGACGAAGCACGACGCGGCGGCGAGGGCACCACTGGCCCCCGGCGAGCTCCGCAGGCGTTCGACGAGGGCGGCGACGGCATCATTCGGTCCGTCGCAGCGCACGCTTATCGCGTGGGTCCGATCCACGTAGCGCACGACCGGCATGACCCTACACTTATCACCGGCGAGCCGGAATGTGGAACCGCGTGCGGCGCGCCGGCAGTGTCTCGGTTTCGGGGCCTCACCCTTCGACAAGCTCAGGGTGAGGCCCTAACTCTAAGCCTCATGCTGAGCTTGTCGAAGCATGTGGGCCAACCCGGACGCTACCCGGCGCGCCGGCCGCTCAGCCGGCGGTTCCCGGCGCCGGCAGGGGCGGCAGGTCGGGCCGCACTGCCGAGACGACCGGCGTCGCGGCTTCGCCGAGTGCTTGGCGTCGCTCCTTGCGCGCCATGGCCCGCGCGGTCGCGGGTTCGAGCGCGGCGTCGCGCGCGGCGCGGGACTTGTCGTGGCGGTCCTTGAACGGCGCCATGACCGACATTGCGAACAGCTCGAGCGCCTCGCAGATGTGCTCGTGGCGGTTCCGCCCGCTCTGCTGGAGGAAGATGATCTGGTCGACCCCGGCCGCCTCGAAGCTCGCGTAGCGCGCCGCCAGCTCCCCCGGCGTGCCGAGCCCGCGCACGTCGTAGAGCGAGCGGGTGAAGGGGTCGGCGTCGAGCGCGGACTCGGTCTCGGCCCAGCGCTTGGACCGGGCCTCCTCGAAATCCGCCCACAGGCTGGTGTGCCCCGGCTTGTGCTGGCCGAAGCCATAGTGGTGCCCAAGCCCGTACTTGAAGAAGTCGAAGCCCTCGACGCCGCGCCTTTGCGCCTCGTCGTGGTCGCGATGGCACGAGAAACCGGTCACCATGGCGACGCGCGGGTTGACGGCGTGGCCGATCGGCACGCGCTCGGCCGCGAACGTCCTGTGATAGTCCTCGACCCAGGTCCTCGCCTCCTCGGGTTCGAGAAAGGCGAAGGTGAGCGCGCCGATGCCGCGCCGGGCCGCCTCGTGGATCATGGCGCGCGACGAGAACGCGACCCACAGCGGCGGGTGCGGCTTCTGTACCGGCTTGGGGACGACGTTGCGGGTCGGCATCGAGAAATACCGCCCCTCGAAACCCGGATACGGCGTCATCACCATCATGTCGCACGCCTGCTCGACCGCCTCGAGCCACATGGCGCGCTTGTCCGCGACGGGATGTTGAAGCCGCCGAGCTCGAGCATCGAGGCGGACTCGCCGGTGCCGAACTCGACCCGGCCGCCGGACACCAGGTCGAGCGCCTCGCTGACGACGCGCAGCTCGTCGCCCTCGGCCCACGGGCGCGGCAGCTGGTGCTCGCAGAAGACGCCGAACTCCATGGCACCGTCACGCCCGGCCTTCGCCTCGACGCCGATCTGTGGACCCGATCGGTCACCGCGGCAAGTTGGGGCCCGGCGGGCCGGGCGGCTGGTCCTCGTCGAACAGGATGCGATGCGCGGCGCCGTCCAGGTCGTCGAACTGGCCGCGCCGCAGCGCCCACAGGAAGGCCGCGAGCCCGAGCGCGCCCAGTGCGAGCGCGGCGGGGATCAGGTAGATGAGCCCGCTCATGGCCGCGCCTTGCCCGCGAGACGAAGGGCGTTGGCCATCACCGCGAGCGAGGACGAGGACATGGCCACCGCGGCCATCAGCGGGGTGACCAGCCCGGCGATGGCGAGAGGCACCGCGAGCGCGTTGTAGGCGAGCGCCAGCGCCAGGTTCTGGCGCGTCAGCCGCGCCGCGCGCCGGGCCACGTCGAGCAGCGCGACGACCGGACCAAGGCGGTCGCCCTGGAACACCGCGTCGGCGGCGGCCTGGCTCACGTCGGCCGCCGTCGCCGGC